>JAEWWJ010000002.1 GCA_023396415.1 Bacteroidota bacterium | reverse complement strand
CTTGACACGGTGCCCGACTACCTCAACAGCACCCACGATCCACAGTTTCAGCAGTGTTTTTCGCACAATACCATTCAGCCCGAGGCTTTGGCATCGGTGAGTGGGTTTTTAAAGCAAGCGGTAGCCGATCATCGGTTGGATGCCCTCACCCTGCAGTGCTTTCGTTTGGTGAAGGAGAAAGGTGTTACAGCCTGCCTGCCCATCGCTTTGATGAACTTTAATGGCGTTCCTGCCGGCTGCGAGGGCGACCTGGTAAGCATTGCAGGCATCATGCTATTAAAAGAACTCACCGGCCACATCGCCTGGATGGCCAATATGGTAAAAGTTGAAACCAACAAAATACTGCTTGCCCATTGCACCGTACCGCTGCAATACGCCAAAAAAACAGTCATCAACTCACATTTTGAAACTCAATTATCTGCTGCTGTTGAAGCCGACCTCAACTTTAACACCGTGACCATTTTCAGGATGAACCAGCAGTTAGACCAAGTTTTTATCGCCACAGGAAAGGTGATAGGCACACCTAAAAACCCCCACGCCTGCCGCACCCAAATTGAAGTAGAGCTACCTCCCGAAATGTGCAAACAGCTCATTGATCGTCCGTTGGGCAATCATCACCTTGTTATTCCCGGCAACCATCGCGATTTAATTTCCAAGGCTGTTGCTACCAAAGGCTTCGAGGTCTGAAGGTCGAAGGTCAAATCCCTTGTGCCGAGAGCAAAGCGATTCGGGACTTTAGTGCCCAGAGCAAAGCGATTCGGGACTTTAGTGCCGAGAGCAAAGCGATTCGGCATTGAATTTTGAATCTTAAATTCCCTTAAGGAATTACTTTTGTGTATTTTTAGCCCTCAAAAACCCCTAAAACATGAGTACAACACTCCACCGCAAACCCTTTCTCTTTACCGGCGATCCGAAACGAGTGATCACAAGATTTTTCTTTCCCGGTCCTGAAAGTCGAGTCATGTTTATCATAAAAAAGTGGCCACCATGCCCGAAGAGGCTGCCCAGATGAGTTTGAACCAAACTTTGCGTGACTTTTCGTCTCGCCACCGCAACATCTCGCGGGTGTTTCAAAAACATTTCGATCGCACATGCGACATCCTTAAAGGAAAAACCGACGAGCTTCATGCGTTAAGTCAGCATAAACAGCTTCTTATTGGGGCTTATTTTACCTCGGAATACTCTATTGAATCAGCGGCATTTTAGAATCCTTCTATGGTAGAAGACCCCGACCAGACCGGCCTTACCGAAGGCCAAAAGCGGGTCATTATCAGCTTTAGGGCCACGGGCGAAGGCCATATTTCTTCTATCGTTTTCAGGGGAGGCGTCTTGGATGCCGACAACAACCTCCATCTTTTACCCACAGGCCGACTCATTGACAAAGCCGATGTGACAAAAAATTACATTTATAAAAAAAATGATTTCAGTAAAAAACTGTTAGAAATGCACGCCGATGATCCCATTGTGAAGCGCACCATGGACAAATTGCGGGACGAATTCGACTACAACGAACTTTTACAGAGCATTGATGAAACAAAAAGAGAAGTGGCACTCAATCCGGAACAAGAAAAAATACTGCAAACCATCAGCTGGCTAGGCAATTCACATTACGAAATCTTCTTTTCCCTCGATACGGGGATCTCCGACAGGGTCATTTTTCCCAATGCCGCCGCCGAAAGCAATGGCATTGAGGACGCCCGTTTTGTAAAATTCACCGATGATGATGGCCGCTGTCGCTATTACGCCACCTACACTGCCTACAACGGTTTCACTATACTTCCCAAACTGATTGAGACCAAAGATTTTTACAATTTTAAAATCATGCCCATCCATGGCGACAACGCGCAAAATAAAGGCATGGCCCTCTTTCCGCGCAAAATCAATGGCAAATACGCCATGTTGGCAAGGTTAGATGGAGTGAACAATTATATTATGCTTTCGGACGAAATCAACCGCTGGGATGAAGCCATACTGCTGCAAACACCGCAATATCCGTGGGAGTTTATTCAGGTAGGCAACTGCGGATCGCCCATTGAAACCGAATATGGATGGCTTGTGATTACCCACGGCGTTGGAACGATGCGCAAGTATGCCATCGGTGCCATGTTGCTCCATCTCGATGATCCTACAAAGGTGATTGGCCTGCTTGCAGAACCCCTGCTCTCACCCAACGAAGAGGAACGCGAGGGTTATGTTCCAAACGTAGTATATAGCTGTGGATCAATCGTTAACAATGGGCAACTGATTCTCCCTTATGCCACCTCCGACACCGCCAGCACCTATGCCACCTTTCCACTCGACGAGCTGCTTCACAACCTTGTTCCTTCTAAAATTAATGGTCATCTTCAAGGACAAAAATCCAAAGGCCGTATCTTGGTGGTGGACGATGAAGTCATCAACCAAAAAATTATTGCGGAAATTTTGAAAGCTGATGGCTACGAAGTTGAAATTGCTCCGGATGGGATTGTGGCTTTGATGAAAATTGCCAAAGGCAGCTTCGATGTCATCCTTTCTGATATTGCGATGCCCAACCTTGATGGCTATAAACTTTTGGAATATATCATTTCAAACGAGATAGATATTCCCTTGATTTTTCTTTCAGGGCATACCAGCCCCGAAGATGAAACCAGGGGACAGCGCTTGGGTGCTACCGATTATATTCGTAAGCCTATTGTCAAAGATTTGCTCTTAGCACGTATTGAAAAGATTTTTGAATAACATCTATTTTATCTCCCAAGCACAGGGCTATTAAGGCTCCTCTTTTCAAATAAATCTTTGAATCATTAGCCGGGCCAAAAGCCACGAAATAGTACTTTCAGCACCTTGGTTGCGGTTGGCACCCTCTTGTTCGATACCATCATTACAGCCCTTAGTTTCTTTATCGAACAAACTGATGTTTAAGTCGTTATGACCCAAAAACTAATAATAGCTGCGCTTTATTTTTTCTTCATGCTCAGGCAGTCTCGTGGTCAAAAAGGCACTTTTATACAGCACCATCATGGCCAAGGCATCCACCGGCTGCTGTGCAAAAAGTTCATAACTTGTGTCGAAGCGCAGCCAGCGTTTGTTACCGATAAGCGACAGCCAGTTGTGTTTGAAGCACTTCGACTCGAGAAAGAGCCGGCTTTTTTCAGCTGTTTGCAGGTATCTTTCGTTAAAGGTAACATCGTAAGCCACGTATAATGAGGCGGGTATCAAGCCATTGTCGTAAGTAAGTGCATCTTCAAACCACGCCCAGTTTTCATGGTGATGCTGTTCAAAACGCAGGCAAAGTAGATCGGCCACCTGCTGTATAAGTGCAATAAATCTTTCTTGATCGGGAAAGCGCTTATGGTAATGAAACAACCCAAAAATGCAGTTGGCATAGCCTCTGGCATAGTTGATCTGATCCATGGCCGGCATCAATTGATGAAATGTGTCGAGTGCCGACTGAAATAGCGCATCGTTAGGAGCATATCTGACAAGGTAACCCATCGCCCAAACAGAGCATCCATAGGCATCATCGGAAAAATCGTCATCAAATCGGCGGTGATCGTAGGTGAGATAATTTTTCACCAAACCCGACTTTTGCAGCATATATCGAAAGAAGGAAAAATATTTAGTGATGAGCTGCACATAAACGTCGTTGTATTCGTGTTTACAGGCCGTGACCGCAACAATAATAGCGCGTGCATTGTCGTCGAGGCTATAGCCGTGCTTGTAGGCAGGCAATTGACCATTGGCATGTTGCAGCAAACCGGTGCCATCGGTTAGACATTTCAAATGTGAAATATCGAAAGGAGGGGTTTCAAAAAGAGGAGAGGTCTTACTTTTGGCTTGGTGATGCATCCCCATCAAAAGATCAGCATAGCCTTTGCCAATGCGAGGCCAAGTGATCATTTGACCGTATTGTCGCGCGTTTTGTTGCCTCATTTTTAATATTTCCGGGTGATCGAGCGCAGCATTTACCAAATCAGCAAGTTGATGGTGGTTTCCAAAGTCGAACAGCCAACCCCTTTCTTCGGAAAGTAAAGACTCGGCGTGCCAATAGGGAGTTGAAAAAACACCACAACCACCACTAACGGCATAAGCCAAAGTTCCGCTGGTGATTTGTGCTTTATTCAAATAGGGCGTAACATATAGATCGGCGGTGTGCAGCATGGCCATCAGCTCCAGCTCATCGGTGTATTGATCCATAAACACCACATGCTCTTGCAAATTCATTTTTTGCACCATTGATTCGAGAAATTCGCGATACTCCTCTCCTGCATGACGCACCACATTGGGATGGGTTTTGCCCAAAACAACATAGAGGATTTCGGGATGTTTTGTTACAATTTCGGGCATGGCACGTAGCACCGTTTCGACACCTTTGCTCTTACCAATCATTCCAAAAGTGAGCATCAGCTTGCGACCATTCCAAGCGGAAGGTGGTGGCATGAAATCTTTTTCAGCGGCTTTAAAATCGGGCACGCCATGCTGAATCACTTCAATCTTCTCCACATGAACGTTGTAAATGTTTGTTAAAAAAGGTATGGCTATCTCATTCATTACAACCAACTTATCAGCATAGCCGGCCATTCTTTCAATAATTTCACGTTGGTGAAAATTTGGTTTCTCCAGCACAGTATGCAAGGTGCAAACGATGGGGATTTTTATTTCGCGCAAGAGCGAAAGCAGAAAAATTCCACTGTTGCCGCCAAAAATGCCAAATTCATGCTGTACCAATAAAACCGACGCTTCCGAGCTGTTGATGTAATCAGCTGCCGCGAGAAAGGCCTCGCGCGACTGATCGGGAATGCAGTATTTCACAATGGGCGGATAAGGATAACCTTCGTCACGGTCGTTCATTGCCACAACTTCAATCTCTATTTGTTGAGGCGACGAAAGTACTGAAGCCTGAATGGAATCAACAAGATTTTTTGTAAATGTTGCTATTCCACATTGTCGTGGGGGATAATTTCCTAAACAGATAACTTTCATTTGCAAATAGTACATCTGTTGTGCCTCAATTGAAAAGATACTGCATGATACGAATTTTAATGGTCTTTTCAAGATTTGGTAACGATTTGGGTTCCATCATAATTTGAGGTAAATGGCAACCATTGATTCATTTGGGGCAACAACAAAAAAGTTAGGGTATTGCACCATCACCAATAATTTGTAGAAGTGTTCATTTTCTGTTTAAGGCCAAAAACAAAAAAGGTGTCTAACCAAAAAAGACACCTTTACAATAACAACCAATCTGTGAGAACACCAAAAAATTTTCCCTTAATGCTCCAAAATTAATTCAATGTTGTGCAGTTGTCAAGTTTTATTCTCAAGTTGAAAGTAAGATTCATTCTAAACTCAATCCACTACCACCCGCGGGATATTCATTGGCAGGCGTGCTAGGGTTTCGTAATTGACCTGGGCGCTGAGTTCGCTAAAAGCAGCTACCGTTGTTTCCAGCTCCCCTTGCCTTCCAATCACTACCACTTCGTCGCCTTTTTCAACACCATCCACCGAAGTAACATCAACAGTAAGGATGTTCATGTTCACAATACCAATCACGCCGACGCGTTTGCCGCCCACCAGCACGCGCCCTACATTGCTCAAGCTGCGCGGAAAACCATGTGAATAGCCCAAAGGAATGGTGGCAATTTTTTTGTCTTGCTGGGCCAGATAGGTGGTTCCGTATCCAATAAATTCGCCGGTTTTGATGGCTTTTACATTCAAAACCTTCGTTTTCCAAGTGAGGATGCGTTGGAGGGGCTGCCGTGGTTGTCCGTTTTTGTGGATAAAATGGATAAATGTTTCCTGAGTGGGCCAATAGCCATATTGTAAAATGCCAATGCGCACCATGTCCATTTGTGTTTTTGGATAGGCAATGGCTGCTGCCGAACAGGCCGTGTGGTAACGTCGCGGCTGCAAACCTTCTTTTTCCAATATTTTTTTAAACTGATTGAATTTCTTGATCTGGTTGTGAACGCGCACATAGTTGGGAATACTTTCAGCACCGGAAAAATGAGTGCAAACGCCTTCAAATGAAAAGCTTTCGGGGAACTTTTTCAATAAGGTGAGGGCCTGCTTGAAGCTTTTGGCATCGAAACCGGTGCGGTTCATTCCGGTTTCTACCTCAAGATGTACCAGTGCTTTGATTCCGGATTTTTCTGCCATTTTCAAAGCCACATTGAGACGGTCCATTTCAAAAATATAAAACTCAACGCCTTCATTGATAGCCCATTCCACATCTTCATTGTCCACATAACCCATGATAAGGACAGTGGTATTTTCATTACAAACTTGTTTTACACGAAAGGCCTCATCTGTGCTAAAAACCGAAAAATGATCCACTCCTGATGCTTCTGCCAAAGGAATATAGGTTTCCAATCCATGGCCGTAAGCATTGCCTTTCACAACGCAAGAGAGCTTCACATCAGGATTGAGGTAGCCTTTGATAAATTGGAGGTTGTTTTGCAGCGCCAGCCGGCTGATTTCGATAACAGAGGTGTGTAACATTCTAATAATTAAGATTTTTTTGAATGATGGCATCAAACATTTTCAAGGCGGTAAGTAGAATTTCATCCGGAAAATCATAGTCGGGATGATGGAGTTGCGGATGCTGAAGTCCAGCACCAATGCCAAAGAATGCACCTTGAAAAACTTGTGTAAAATGGCCAAAATCTTCGGACCACCGAAAAGGCTGATCCATGATGCGTGTTTGCAGGCCAATTTCGTGGGCTACTGAAAGCACGGTTTCCACACATTCTGCATGATTTCGGGTGGCCGGAAAAGCTTCAGTCCATTCGATTTCAAAAGACAAGCCATATTTTTTGGCCTGCTTCTCCACCAAAGTAGTTGCTTTTGTGGTGAGTTTGGCCATGTCATCATCTTTATAGGCACGCAAGGTGGTCATCAGTTCGGCAAAACCGGGAGAAGTTCCAAAAGCCCTTTCGCCCAATCGTGCATGAACCACTGTAACGAGCGTAAAATCATCAGTATGAATGGTTTGGGGTAAGTTAGTAAAAGAGGTAATAAGTTCAGCGATGGCCGGAGCGGGTGAGCGTCCGTTTTCGGGCTGGGCGGTATGAGCAGTTTTCCCTTTCAGCCGCACGATCATGCCGGTAGAGGCCGAGGCAAATTCGTTGGTTTTGATCACTATTTCATGCGTTTCAAAACCGGGTAAGTTATGAAAACCAAAAACCATATCCGGAAGAATGGCTTTGAACTTGGGATCGTTTAGAACCTTGGCTGCCCCTTCGCCGGTTTCTTCGGCAGGTTGAAACAACAGTACCACTTTGCCGCGTTTGGGACGGTGTTTGCTGAGGTGTGGAACGAGTGCCGCCATGGCAGCCGAATGCCCATCGTGCCCGCACAAATGCGCCACTTGGGTTACTTGTGAAGCATAAGCAAAATCATTTTCTTCTTGAATAGGAAGGGCATCCATATCGCAACGCAGCAACAAAACCGGACCGTTGCTTTTACCGTTAAAAACGACGGCCAATCCATGTCCACCCAAGCCGGTAATGATATTGTCTGGTGAATATGTCTCAGCAAAAGCAAGGATTTTTTTTGCTGTTTCAACCTCCATGCCCGACAACTCCGGTTGTCGGTGAAGGCTTTTTCTTAGGTCTTGAACCGCTTCTAAGTCAGGTTTCCACTCCATTAAAATTTTGTTGATCTGTTAAATATCAGTCATTTACATCACGGTTTTTGTAATGTAACGCGAATTGGTCAAACGGGCTATGGCCATATAACTTGGTGTGAAATGCAGTTGGTCGCCCACCTTATATTTGTGGCTTTTCTGACCTAAATCATACACCGTCATATCGGAGGTGGTGCCAAGAAATCCTACTTTGCTGTCTTTCAGCGTTAAGCTTCGGTAATCGGCATCCAGCTCGCCAAAATCCACAATAGCCCTAAAAGATTCGTTGTAGCTGATATTAGTAAAGTCGGCGGTTTCGCCAATGGCAGCATCGTTGATGTTGCCATCAGGAACTACTTCTTTTTTTTCGATCTCAACAATTTCGGCGGCAAAAGTAAAAGCGTTGGTGGCGAGGTTTCTAAATTTTTTGTTGTCATAGGGCGAAACGCCCATAAAAGCTGCTTCGCCAATGCGAAAATGGGTCACGCCCTTGGGAATCTTGCCCATCCCAACCAGAGGAAGGGTAATGGAACTGCCACTTGAAATGGTTTCGAGCTTGACGTTGAAGGTTTTTTCGATCAGCTGCTTGTATAAACTCACTTGGATAAGCTTGTCATATGTAGGTTCTACACCATACATACATCCCAAATTGGTTCCTATGCCTTTGACATGGATGTTTTTGAGCTGAAATATTTTTTCGTAGAAGTTCAAAATATTTTCACGGACGATGCCCTCGCGCAGTTCACCCATTTCAATCATCACGATCACGCCGTGGATTTTGCCGGCCAATCCGGCTTCTTTGTCCAACTCGGCTATGGTTTTATAAGAAGAGTTCAATGAAGCATTGGCATATTTCATCACATTTTTCGCTTGGTTTACGGCCGGCGGCTTGATGTAGATGGTTGGAATATCGGGGTTGATCTCGCGGATTGCTTTGAGATTGGAGATGCGAGAATCGGCAATCGAATGTACGCCTTTCATGGCCGGGTGGGTCAGAATTTTTTCTAAGGCCGGCTTGTAGCCGTTCAGAACCTTGGTCACCAGCGTCCATTCAATTCCTTTGACACCTAAGAAAGCATTGAGTTTCTCGATGTTTTCGATAATTTTATCGGTGTTAATATAGAGTGTAGCCATCTATTTTGTTTTTGCAAAACGCATTTCAGCGTATTTGGTGGTGAAACCGATTCTATCGTAGAGCCTTTTGGCCGGATTTTCGTATTCGACATGCAGTTTGACGCTTCCCGGACAAAGATCAAGGGCGTGTTCAACAATCTCACGTCCGAATCCTTTTCCGCGGAAAGAAGCGTCCACAGCCACATACACCAAGATGTGTTCTGGGATATATCCCGACATTCCGGTGTTGTTAATAATCAGTGCGCCAACGAGTTGATCTTTATGATAGGCCGCCAGCATAAATCCACCCAAACCTCCATTTTTACCAACTGCAAAATCAATGCACTGATGGATGGCCGGCTTTGAATCGCCAAACTGGCCGAGGTGGGTGTAAAGGAAATCAACAAAATTTTCACGACTTAAGGCGTCGCTGAAGTCGGACTCTTTTTCGAGTTTTTTAAATATTAACATTTTTTAGGATTTGGTTTGAAAAAAGCAGGCCTTTGAAACAAAAATGGGTCGTCAAGGGCTTTTTTATCTGAAGCTGTCAATGACCTATAAACAGAAGGAAAGACAATATGTAGCTGAGATTTTCTCATAGTTACAATGCAAATATAGTGAAAAAAAATTGCGTTTTCCGCGGCAGCAGTCGTCGGCAGTCAGCAAAAACCTCAACATTCAAGGTGAAATAAACGAAATTATTTAGAAATTTTTCTGTTACAAGAGGTCGAAACTCAGACAGAATAATCACACACATTTTATTCGGTAAAAAATAATTGTTACGGAATTTACTTTTTTAAACATAATTCGTATCTTTACACGATAAAAGTAACATAAATCTAAGCTTTTTTGAAATGGCAAGCAGTAAAACAGAGGATATTTTGGAAAGTGCGAAGCAGCTTTTTTGGAAGTTTGGCATTAAAAAGGTGAGCATTGAGGAAATCTGCAAAGCAGCCAAAGTGAGCAAAATGACTTTTTACCGCAGCTTTAGCAACAAAAACGAATTGGCCGCTCAAGTGCTCACCAATCTTCTTGAAAAAGGTTATACCGATTACCGTGCGATCATGAACCAGGACATCGCGTTTTCTGAAAAAATAAGACTCACCATTCTCCTCAAACACGAAAGCTCAACCCATTTGAGTGAGGAGTTTTTGAAAGATATTTATCAAAATGAAGACGCAAACTTGCTCGCCATCATTAATGGATATAGGGAAAAATCAATCAACGACATCAAAACCGACTTTACACAAGCACAACAAAATGGCTGGATTCGTAATGATTTGAGCATTGATTTCCTGATATATATGATGAATAACATGGGAGAAAAACTGTTTGACGATAACTTACGTGCGATGTTTACCGACACCCACGACCTGATCATGGAGCTGACGACTTTTTTCTTTTACGGTATAGGATTGCCCAACAACACGCCAAACCAATGAAACGAACACAACATTTTGTTCTTCTGATACTCATTTTGTTGTTATTCGAAATCAGTTTTGGCCAAAAGGGATTGGTTTTCGATGGGCAGTTGTCGGGCTTTACCAATTATAGTCCTGAAGCCGACAAAGACCTCTTGCTTGGCCTCCGTTATATCCCCGAACTCAACTACAACCTCCAGCTCACTAAAACCAAAGCCCTTAGTTTTCAGGCTGCTGCCAATATTTTTGGCAATTTAGCCTTTGGCCCTGCACAACCTGCTTCCACCGATGGAGAGCTTCAACCCTATCGTTTTTGGGTAAGATATACCGCCCAACAATTGGAATTGAGAGTAGGACTGCAAAAAATTGATTTCGGTTCGGCAACATTGCTGCGTCCATTGCAATGGTTCAACCAAATTGATCCCCGCGATCCACTCAAATTAACCCATGGCGTTTATGCTGCTTTGGGTCGCTATTACTTTTTAAACAACGCAAATATTTGGCTTTGGGTGCTTTATGGAAACCAAAAAACAAGAGGTTACGAATTTTTTGAAACCAACAAAAACAATCCTGAGTTTGGTGGCCGATTTCAAATGCCGGTTCCAAAAGGAGAGCTGGCTTTCTCTTACCACCACCGTACAGCAGATGCACAATCTTTGGTGCCGATGGGCGGGTTCGACAATACTCCAGAAGACCGTTTCAGCATTGACGGCAAATGGGACGTGAAAGTAGGCCTTTGGTTTGAAGCTGCCCATGTGCGCAAAACCAAAAACTTAGGTATCCTCACCCACCAAAGTTTTGTCAACCTTGGCCTCGATTACACTTTTGGCTTGGGCAACGGCCTCAATGTTTTGGGCGAACATTTGCTGATGACCAACGACAAGCAAGCCTTTGGATTTAAAAGCACCACCCATCTCACCGCCGCCACTCTCTCCTATCCGCTCACGCTTTTCTCCAATGTGAGCGTTGTTTTGTATCGCAGTTGGGCCACCGACGACTTCTCATTCTTTCTCAACTACGAACATCAATTTAAAAAAACGACAGGGTATATCATGTTGTACTACAACCCTAAAACACTGCAAGGGATTCAAGAAAATGAGTTGGTCAACACTTTTTCCGGTCCCGGAATCCGTCTTATGTTAGTATTTAACCATTAAAAAAAGAAAAATGGGTAACGACAAAATTATTATCATCGAAAACCTCACCAAACGCTTTCCAGTTGGCAATGGCGAGTTCACAGCCTTAAAAAACCTCAATCTCGAATTTAAAAAAGGCGAGTTTGCAGGAATTGTTGGGCCCAGTGGATCAGGAAAAACCACCCTACTTAACATTATCGGCTCACTCGACAGCCCCACCGAAGGACAAGCCAATGTGCTGGGAAAACCTATTTCCGATCTCTCGCACAAAGAATCAGCCCAACTCAGAAACCTTTATATCGGCTTTATCTTTCAGGTTTATAACCTCTTACCTGTTTATACCGTTTTTGAAAATGTTGAGTTTGCCTTGATCTTACAAAAAATAGGTGCCGCTGAACGCAAGAAAAGGGTGATGGAAGCTTTGGAATGGGTCGGACTTCAAGATATGGCGCAGAAAAAACCCTCCAAACTCTCCGGCGGCGAGGGCCAAAGGGTAGCCATTGCCCGCGCCATGGTGAAAAAACCCGTTTTGGTTTTGGCCGATGAACCCACCGCCAACCTCGATGCCAAAAATGCACATGCCATCATGAAAACCATGAAAGACCTCAACCGCGAGCTGCAAACGACTTTTTTGTTTTCGACCCACGATGAAAAAGTGATGAGCTACCTCGATCGTTTGGTGCATTTAGACGATGGCCAAATTGTTCAAGATGAGATCATTCGCCCTAACACCACAAAACAATGAAACTCGCATTCCAGTTGGCTTATAAAAATCTGATGGGTTCCGGACTTCGTACCTGGCTGAACGTAATCGTGCTATCGTTTGCCTTTGTGCTGATTATTTTTTACAACGGCTTGATTGACGGCTGGAACGAACAGGCCCGCACCGATGGCATTGCCTGGGAATATGGCAACGGACAGTTGCGCCACGCTGATTACGACCCGATGGACCCTTTCACGTTGCAAGATGCACATAGCGTTTCGCCCTTTCCGGCCCAAAGCGGCATGGTGCCAATTTTGATCAGCCAAGCCACGGTTTATCCTCAAGGACGCATGATGTCGGCACAACTCAAAGGAATTGAGGCCGACCAAAACCTACTCAAGCTGCCTACCCAAATCCTTACCCATAGCAAAGCCGAAATTCCGGTACTCATCGGCAAACGCATGGCCGAAGCACTCAACGTGGAAATCAATGATGAGGTGCTGGTGCGCTGGCGCGACAAAAACGGAACCTTCGACGCGGCCAGCGTCACCATCGCGGGCATTTTCGACACCCATGTTCCAACTGTTGATGGCGGCCAAATTTGGCTTTCCATTGAACAGCTTCAAAAAATGACCGGTCTTTCCAATGAAGCCACACTTTTTGTTGCCGATAACAATTATGTGCATCACAACATCTCGGGCTGGAAATTTGAAAGTCGAGAAAGCCTTTTAAAGGAACTCACCTCCATCATCGAAATGAAAAAAGTGAGCGGCAGCATCATGTACGGCCTGCTGTTAACCATTGCCTTGTTGGCTATTTTCGACACACAAGTGCTGTCCATTTTCAGACGTCAGCGCGAAATTGGCACTTATATTGCTTTAGGAATGACCCGCTGGCAAGTGGTGTCGCTGTTCACCGTTGAGGGCAGTATGTACAGCTTTTTGGCAGCTCTCCTTGGTGGCGTATGGGGAATTCCACTGCTCCTTTTCATGGCTTGGAAAGGTATCGCCATGCCGGCGGCTTCAACAGAAATGGGACTCATTGTTGCCGATCGCATCCATCCTGTTTATGGATTAGGGTTGATTGTCGGCACTTTGGTGCTGGTAGTAGCGGCGGCTACCTTGGTGAGTTTTTTGCCTGCCCGAAAAATTGCCAAAATGAATCCTGTTGACGCATTGAAAGGAAAACTACAATGAAAATTGCCTTTCATCTCGCTATAAAAAATCTATTAAAAGCCGGACTGCGCACTTGGCTAAACACCATTGTGCTGGCCTTCACCTTTGTTTTGATCATTTTTTACAATGGCTTTATCAATGGTTGGTACAACCAAGCCGAAGAGGAGGCCATAGCATGGGAATTAGGTCAAGGGATTTTTCAAAATGAAAAATTCGACCCTCAGAATCCTTTTAGTTTTCAAGACGGACATGGAGTAATTCCACCAAACCCGCAACAGCATTTCATTCCGGTTCTTGTGCGGCAAGCCACCTTGTATCCCGATGGCAGAACAATGCCGGTTGTGGTTAAAGGGATTGAAACAAGTAACAATCCACTCAAATTACCAACAAAGTACCTCAGCCAATCAAATGCCGAGATTCCTGCAATAATAGGAAAACGCTTTGCCTCTTCAGCCAATTTGCGCAAAGGCGATCAAGTTTTGCTGCGCTGGCGCGATAAAAATGGCACTTTTGACGCTGCTGAAATTACAGTTGAAGGTGTTTTCAATACCAACGTCACCAGTGTTGACAACGGACAAATCTGGTTACCGATTGACAAATTACAATCCATGACCGGTCTTAGCAACGAAGCCTCTTATTTAATTACCCAATCGGGATTTCAGCCCATCGAAAGCAAACGGTGGGTTTTCAAAAACCTCGATGATCTCTTGTCCGACTTAAAGGCGGCTGTAGCAATGGAACGTGGTGGTTCTATCATCATTTATTTGGTTTTGCTGGGCATTGCACTTCTTGCTGTTTTCGACACCCAAGTGCTTTCTATCTTTCGTCGCCAAAAAGAAATCGGCACTTACATCTCCTTAGGCATGACCCGCAAACAAGTGGCAGGAATTTTCACTGTTGAAGGCAGTATGTACAGCCTTTTTGCCATGATAGGTGGCGGATTGTTGGGCCTTCCTTTGTTTATTTACACCGCCAAAAAGGGCATCGGTTTGTTTGATGGAGTGGACGAAATCGGTATTGCCATTGCCAGCAGAATTTTTCCGGTTTTTAGCATCTATTTGATTGTAGGAACCATCATACTGCTGCTAACTACTACTACTTTAGTAAGTTACTTGCCTGCCCGAAAAATTGCCAAAATGAATCCTGTTGACGCATTGAAAGGAAAAATGTTATGATAAAATTCTTACTTCACGGTATCCTAAGGGATAAAAACCGTAGCTTGTTGCCCATTATCATCATCACCATTGGGGTAACACTCACCCTCGTTTTAAGTGGCTTTATGAAAGGTGTAATGAGCGACATGATTGACCAAAACGCCCGTTTTGAAACCGGCCATGTAAAGGTGATGAGTCGTGCTTATGCTAAAGACAAAGACCAACTGCCCAACGATTTGGCCTTGCTGGGCGTGGACGAGCTGTTTCAATCGCTTCGCGATGATTTTAAAGATGTGCAATGGGTAAAGCGCATCCGTTTCGGTGGTTTGTTGGATGTGCCCGATGCCAAAGGTGAAACACAAGGTCAAGGACCGGCTTCCGGAATGGCTTTGGAGTTGTTCAACAAAAACAGTGGCGAAGTTGACCGCCTCAACATTGCCAAAGCACTCAAAAGCGGACGTATCCCCGAAATATCAGGTGAAGCCCTGATTGGAAACGACTTTGCCGAAAAGCTAAAAATTGGCGTGGGCGACAAAGTGACCTATGTTGGCTCAACAATGAACGGCAGCATGTCGTTTATGACATACACCATCAGCGGGACAGTGAAATTTGGTGCCGCCGCACTCGATAAAGGAGCAATTATAATTGATCTTTCCGATGCACAAAAAATGCTCGATATGGAAGATGGTGCCGGCGAGCTGCTGGGATTTTTCAACGAAGGCGTTTATGTGGATGAAAAAGCCATCGCCATCAGCGAACAGTTTAATGCCAGCTACGCTGCCGATGATGACGAATATGCGCCTGTGATGATCCCCCTTCGCGGCCAAAACAACCTTGCGAGCTACCTCGATTATGTAGATTCATTTTCGGCTTTGTTTGTATTGGTGTTTGTAATAGCCATGTCGTTGGTGCTTTGGAACACCGGATTGCTGGGCGGTTTGCGTCGTTATCAGGAATATGGCATTCGGCTGGCTTTGGGCGAATCAAAAGGCCATATTTACCGCAGCATGGTTGTTGAGGCCACATTAATTGGCATTATCGGCTCGCTGCTAGGCACTTTTATTGGTCTTGGCATAACGCTCTACCTGCAAGTGCATGGCCTCGACATTGGCTCCATGATGGAAAACTCAAGCATGATGATGCCATCGGTGATGCGCGCCCGAATGACACCCCAATTGTTCTATCTTGGCTTTATACCCGGCCTTTTTGCCATGGTCTTGGGCAATATGCTTTCAGGCATCGGCATTTACAAACGCGAAACGGCCACCCTTTTCAAAGAGTTGGAAGTGTAACCGTTGTGGAAGCTAATTATTTACTACACCATCGAATTTCAAATTTTATAAGATTATTATTCATTCACTACAAAACATTCACATGAGTTTTAACATCCATACAATAAGCCCGCAAAGCGGAAGAGTGGCAATAGTAACCGGTGCCAATGACGGTTTGGGGTTTCAAACCAGCCTCGCCCTGAGCAAAACAGGCATGAAAGTGGTGATGGCTTGCCGAGATACAGATAAAGGCCATAAGGCCAAAGAAACGATTCTGAGTCAAGTGCCTGAGGCCGATTTAGAAGTGATGCAACTTGATTTGAGCAAGCTCAAGGCTGTGCGTAAATTTGCTGACGACTACCAAAAACAGCATGAGCGGCTTGATTTGCTGATCAACAACGCGGGCATTATGATTCCACCATTTGAACTGACTGAAGACGGCTTTGAAAGCCAGCTGGGCGTTAACTACCTCAGCCACTTCCTTTTGACCCAACGTCTGCTTCCACTGCTCGAAAAAACAGAAGGATCACGTGTTGTTTCATTGAGCAGCAATGCCCATAAAAACGGGAAAATTCACTTTGAAGATCTTCAATTCAAAAAAAAGTATTCAGCCATTGCAGCCTATAGCCAAAGCAAGTTGGCCTGCCTGATGTTTGCCTTCGAATTGCAACGTAGGTTGGACAGCTCGGGCAGCAAAGTGATATCAGTAGCAGCGCATCCGGGCATGTCGGACACCAACCTTTTTAAGCATGTGCCTCGATGGGTGAACACCATTTTTGGTGGTTTAATCCGCGGAATGATGTCGCAATCGGCAGAGGATGGTGCGCAACCCACTTTGTATGCTGCCTTGGGCAACAACATACAAGGAGGAGATTACACCGGCCCTGATGGCTGGCAGCAATGGAAAGGGAAACCGATAAAAGTGAAAGGTACAAAACTTGCTCAAGATAAGGATGTTGCTAAGAAATTGTGGCAGGAATCTGAGAAATTAACAGCTATTGTTTCAAAACAAAAAATTTGACCTTTCTGAAATATTAGCTAAGATTTCAATTTAACAATAAATTATAACTCACTGAATATGATAATACTACTTTCAATTGCTATCGTTTTTGCCGCATTAATGCCTCAAAACACCCCCGATGCCGAAACAATCCTTAAAAAGGTGGATGAAAACATGATTTCAAAAACCCAGATTTCAGTTTCGCAAATGGTCATCCATGGCAAACGCAACAGCCGCACTATCACTGCGAAAGGCTATGCCGAAGGGAATGACAAATCGTTTTCGGAATACCTTTCGCCTGAGCGCGAAAAAGGAACAAAAATGCTCAAATTGGCCGATCGGTTATGGATTTATTCACCAGCAACCGACCGTACCATCCAGCTATCGGGCCACATGCTCAAACAATCTGTGATGGGATCTGACCTATCGTATGAAGATATGATGGAAAACCGCAAAATGATTGAAATGTATGCTGCAACAGTTGTAGGCGAGGAAATGATTGACGGACGAAAAACCTGGGTTTTGGAACTCAAAGCAAAAGTGGACAACGCCACCTACGAACAGCGCAAAAGTTGGATTGACCAAGAGCGTTTTGTTCCGCTGCAAGAGGAACTGTATGCCAAAAGCGGACAACTGCTGAAAAAAGTTGTGCTGAGCGAAGTTAAAAAGATCGGTTCTAAATGGGTGCCCACAAAAATGAACTATACAGATGTGTTGAAAGATGGAAAAGGAACTGATTTTATCCTCACCGAATTACAGATTGATGTTCCCATTCCGGAATATATCTTTACGAAAGCATCGCTTAAGAAATAGTGTTTTGTACAGTACCGGTCAAAAATAGTTGAAGTATGCCCCACTGAAGATGTTATGAGAAGTTTTAGAAAAACCCCATTTCAAAAAGCTGTCTGCGTTTTACTAAAACAGCAAGGCATTATCGAAATATAAATGTTTTGATGGGTGCTTTTATGCAAACCGTATGCAAATAAAAAAGGGATATCAACAATCCGTTATCTCTTTAAGCTCCCCCTTCTGGATCCCGAAGCATCGGGAAGACCCTCTGATTAATCCCGCACCTGCGGGACTCTAACCAAATGTGCCAAAATTCCTGTCAAAGGTTCACCCCAAACCATCGCCTCTATTAGTCGTCTGCTTTTTTGATTTTTAATAAAACGCTCTATCTTCATGGCTGCTCCTAAGCTGGACGAACATTCAAATAAGGCCGACAAGCGCCAAGGACGATATTTCGAGGTATAGGTGTTGCGCTCGCTGCTGTTGTGCTCCAATACACGTTGGTCAATATCTTTTGTAATGCCAACGTAGTATTTGTCGCAACTTTCAGAATGTAAAATATAAAGATAGTACATGATTGAAATCAAAAAAGGAGTTACAATAATGTAACTCCTTGGTTTTTAAGCTCCCCCTTCTGGACTTGAACCAGAGACCCTCTGATTAACAGTCAGATGCTCTAACCAACTGAGCTAAGGAGGAGTGTTTCTCTATTTGAGGCTGCAAAATTAAACCTTTTTTAAATCTGTCCAAATATTTTTGCGAAAATATTCCTTCATCCTTTGGTTAGCATAAAAAAAGCAGACATAACTGCCTGCTTTTTTTCATTTTCAGAGTTTAGCAATGCTTACAACTTGAAGGCGACGCCAAGGTTGAGGTAAGCAATTCCGGTGCCTAATTCACCGAGAACAGCAAATTTTTCGCTGAAATAGTAACGTCCACCCACATAGCCCGAGAAAATGGCTGCGCTGCCTGAGGCACTGTAACCAATGGGTGCTGTTCCAATTTCTTTAACGCTCACTACATTGTAGCCCAATAAGATACCCGCATAGGTATCAAGTTTATCTACCAAAGGGTAGTGGAATGAACCACGGGCACCAATGATGAAGTTGGTATATTTCCAACCATATGTACCTGTACCCCAACTTGTTTCGTATTTTGCTGAAGCATAGCCTAAGTATCCTCCAATGCCAATCGAACCAATATCAAGGACATCATCTTTGACACCATACTCAACAGAAACAGAAATGGGTGGTGTTTTGCTGTCGTAGCCTCCGCCTGTGTATAGACCCGAGAGGAGTCCGATACCCAAATTAACTACTTTGTCACCTTTTGCAAAGGTGCTTTCTTGGGCGTTGATCACGCCGCCGATGAAGAAGAACATCAGCATAAAACTCAATAATTTTTTCATAAAGCTATTTTTAAATGATTAGAAATTTTATTGCAGCAACAAAGGTATAAATTGGAATTTGGTTTCCTATAAGAAACAACTATTTTTTTTTAAAAAAATTTATTTGTCTTATACCTTTGGCTACAAAGATTTTACAAGATTAGAGTTAATATTTAGGTTAAATATTTATAAGTAGATATCTTTATATAAAATGAATTTTTGAAGAAAATAATGTTTTCAATACGGTTTTCTACTTACCATAAACACGACTAAGCAGAAGATTTTCTATGGATAGTCTTTTTAAAACGATGCGCGTTCCATCCTGTTTTTTTCTGTTTCAGAGAAAAATAACAGCAGCTGCGTAAAGGGAATTAACATTGAAAAGCATTTTCATGCAGGCTTAGCGTAGCTCCATAAATTCCAATTGGCAAAAAAAGACCCCTCTGAAAACCAATTTTTGTATGATGTTAGCAAGGAATACCTATTTTTATGGTTTCAAATCAACTGCATTGCGCATGAGACCATTTTTTACAATTATAGTCTTAGTATTTAATCTATTATTAATCAGCTTTATAGCTCACGGCCAGCAGAAACAGGGAGGTGCTGTTGAAGATTTTACGGTAACCATCACCTTTGTCGAACCTCCTACAACTCCGCCTGTGGTTGTAAAAACACCTTTAAAATACAACAAAGATTTTGCATTGATTTTACAGATGGACGATGGCCAACCGGCCATTCACGATCAGGTGATGCCCTATTTTAAAGGACAAAATGGAAACAGCGGACTGTTTTACACCGAAGGCAACCCGCAAAACAACCAGCCTTTTAAGATGGAAACCTCACATTATTCCTTCAATGGATTGGGGCTTGATGTCCACAATTATATCCCCGGATTTCTGCATTGGGACAACCTCATCAACTTGTGGGCCGGTGAGTTTGGAATTGTCAATCATGGTCTTACCAATCCGCCAAACCAGGACGATCCGGAACTTGAGGTGAACCGAAACAGCAGTTACACCAAACGCAAAACCCTGAGTGGAACCATTCCCGGAGGTTATGACATGAATGTTTACGTGGTACCGAACAATGTGGCTGCCCAAATTCCTTTTGCCAAGCAGAAGCATTTAGCAGTGTATCACCAAGGAATAACTGCCATTGAAAATCCGGCACGCGTTGAAGATTTGCCTAGCATCCAAGGTATTGAAATTTCAAGAGCCAGCATTACAGGCAATTTTTTTCAACAAGTGCAAACCATCGCTAACCAGTGCGACGCTGACAACCATTATATCGCCACATTTTACAATCATGGATTTAATGTTCCCGACATCAGTTTTGATCAGTTTAAAAGCCAGATGAATCAAATTGCAGCAGCCTATGGACGCGATGGTGCCAACAACATATGGTCGGCTTCTTCATCAGAAGTGTTTGAATATCTTCGTCTCAAAGAACTCATCACTGTAAACAGCGAGTTGAATGAAAACGTTTTGACCATCACCCTTTCGGGACAAAATATTCCTGAAAACTTTAGGTACTATGCTGTTACGCTGACTGTTGAAGGCTCTTCAAACATCGTAAACATGGTGGTGCAGGAGCCTAACCAACTTAGCACCTACCTTAGCAACCAAAACAAAGCTCTTCTCAACCTCAAGTGGGATGGCCGTGTGGTTGGTGATCCTTTAGTGCGCGCAACCAACGCGGTGGTTGCTGCCGAAACCCAACCCGTTGCAGCTAAAGCACTTATTGCAATGGATTATGTACTGATGCTCCCCGATAGCGATGACAAAGAAGCACTCCGCGACAGGCTTTGTGCCTTAAATGGCATCACCTACGAGCCGGGCTTTTGTCGCAACCTGCAGTTTTTAGGTGCTGACACTACCTTATGCCTTGGCGACACCCTTCGGCTTACTGCACCCGTGGCAGATAGCTACCAATGGAGCACCGGAGCTAACTCACGCAGTATCACACTCATACCTGAAGAATCAATTGAAGTTTGGGCCAAGGCCACCACCAACGGTATTGTAGTTTCCGACACTATATTTATAGGTGTATTGCCCTTGCCCGATGTGCAAGTGTTTCCGGCTCAAGCCATTATTGCGCCGGGTACAACAGTAGAACTCAGCGCAACGGGTGCAACCACCTACCTTTGGTCGCAAGGCAGCACCACACAAAGCATCAGTGTTATGCCACATCAATCAACAAATTATTGGGTTGATGGCACCGATGTGAATGGCTGTAGCCAACGGGCAACCTCAGAAATTGAAGTAATTTATACCACAACTGTTGATTTTAGTTTTAATACCGTTTGCTTGGGCGATACCACACTATTGGTTGCTCAAATTGTAAGCGACGATTCTATTTTAGTGAAAGAGTGGGACATTACAGGTGATGGAACTTTTACCGATGGAACAGGCGACACTTTGCAACTGCTTATCAATCAGACCGGTGAAAACCTTATCGGACTGAGGGTGAAAACCCTTAGCGGCGCCATACACACCAAATACAATTCGGTAGTGGTGGCAGATTTTCCTCAGGCCGCCTTTTTAATTGAATCTTTTTGTGTTGGACAACCTACTATTTTTACCGATCAATCGGTTGTAAACACCGGAGCAATTGAATCATGGGAATGGTTAGTGGGCGATGGCAATGCTTTTGGTGATCAGTCGTTTACCTATCAGTATGATCAGGTGGGTGTATATGAAATGTCGCTCATCGTCACCAGTTCCTACGGATGTAGCGATACCGCCCAAGCGGATGTGGTCATCAGCGCAGCTCCGATCATTGATTTACGTTTGGAAGATGGAACCATTGTACTTGAAGGTCAAGTGAATACTATGAACAGCGGAAGTAGTTTGACATACAAAGTAGAACAGCCATATGACAGTCTTTTTTGGATGGGAACCATTCCCACGCCCACGTTTAGGGTTATCAACTCAGGAACTTTTTATGTTGATGTTTATTTAGGGGGTTGCCAATCGCGCAGGCATTTCACCATCGAAGAAAAAGGAGGAGGTTCTAACCCCAGCATCAGCGGCATTATGAACCTGATGACCCCCAATGGCGATGGTTACAACGACTTTTGGATTATAAAAGATTTGGCCATTTTGGCACCGGCGAAAGTTGCGGTTTACACCCGTGCAGGCGCATTGGTGTATCAAAGCAATGATTATAAAAACGACTGGAACGCCTACTCAATTCAAGGCAACCCCTTGCCCGAAGGCACTTATTATTATATTATTGAGGCCAAAAACGGTGCAGTACTCAAAGGACCCTTAAGCATTCTCCGATAATGAAAATACTTCGACTTGCCATCTTCTTGCTTCTGATAGTTTCGGGCCAATGTGTCACAGGGCAGCAGTTTCCTATTTCGTCGCATTACCTCGTGAATCCTTACTCGTTGAACCCCGCTTTTGCTGGCTCCTTCAATCGTTCAGAGCTGTTTATGAATTTTCGAAACGATTGGTCAGCTATTGAAGGCAGCCCACAAACTTTTCGTATCAACGGACATGTTCCAATTGTCAGAAATATGTACTTAGGCGGCGAAGTTTATACCGATTTTGCAGATATTTTTTACCGTCTAAAAGCCGGTTTGAGCTATACCTATCGGCTCGAAGTGGGCTACGAACAATACCTCAGCTTCGGTTTGGCCGGGCAATTTTATCAAGGTGTCATCAGGCTCGACCAAGCCAATGTTGATTTGGATGATCCTGTATTGCGCAACCTTGACCGCCTGTTCAACTCCAGCTTCAATTCATCGTTTGGTTTAGTTTACAACCATCGCAATTTGCATGTTGCTTTTGGGATGCCGGTGATGTTCCGCACTAAAAATGCTTACAGCGAGTTAAGTACAGGCGATTTTACCTTTGAAAGGGCCTATGATTTATATGTTGTCAACCGCTACGACATTCATCAATATTGGGAAATTCAACCCAGTATGCTGTTCAGAAAAACAGTGAATCAACCCATGATTATGGATGTATCAGCCATGTTGGTTTATAACAAACAACTTTGGATGGGCGTGCTGTATCGTAACACCTCCCTCTTTGGATTCAGCCTCGGAGGCCGAGTACTCAACGGTTTACTGCTGCACTACACCTTTGAAGCCGGCGTGGGAGGCATTCACCGTTTTGCAGGCAATTCGCACGAAATAAGCATCGCTTTTACACGCCAACACGACAACAGCCGAACTGTGAAAGGCAGATCGGGACAACGGCATCGCATTGATATTCGCGAAAAACCAAGTGAGGAAAAGCTGAAAGAAAAGAAAATCAAAGAAAAAGCGAAGAAGAAGGCAAAGAAAAAACGTGTCATTAAGACAGCACCTCTTAGGCCATTGCAATATGCGCCTTATGAGAAATATTAAGACTTTTATCATGAATCCCAAGAATATTTCTACTTTTTTAGCCCTCATCACGGGAACTTTATTTTCATTTTTGATGATTGCCTCCGCACAAGCGCAAAACAAGGCCAACAATCCCGACGTGCAATATGTGATGATAAATTTTGTTGACACCCCTACTACGCTAAATGTCAGTAAGGCCATACTGCGTTACAACAAAGATTTTGCGCTTAGTTTTCATACTGATGATGGTTTTGAGGATGTTTTCACACTCGGATTTTCTTTTTTTACCGGCATTAATTCGTCTGGAACCAATTATCCAGGCTTATTTTACACCGATGGCTGCGGCAATGACATCTCATTTAAACTTAGCAGTTCGGTTTTTTCTTACAGCGGGTATAATAATACCGATATGCACCAGCCGGGAAATGGTTATGGCGCAGTCACTTGGCCACAATTGTCGGTAATGTACGAAAACGGCTGCAGTGTGAATAATCATGGATTTACTTCTGATGCGTTCGTCGAGCCCGAATACATGAAATACTCCATCCGTCGCAACGAGAGTTTTATCCGGCGGAGATTATTGAATGTAACCCCATCGGGTGTAAAAACCAGAATATTTGTCAACCCCAATGGTGCCACACCTTACACAGATGTTGCTTTTGCAGAAGGTTACCGGTCATCGTTGAGGATGGGAGCTTCGGGAATAATACCCGAAATCGGTTTGGATGTTGGCACACTCAACAACTGGAATCAACCCCTTGAGCTGAACCGAACATTAGGCGAAACTGTAAATGTGCAGCAGATGGCCGATCAATTTGCCACGGCTGCCACCACCGGAAAACATTTATGGATGCCTATTTTTACGCATCGCATTGTTGAAGATTACCCGCAAGCCTCATTTCTTGCCGACTTTAACTACATTGCTACTACTTACGGCAAAAATGGCAGCGATAACATTTGGATGACAACTGAGGAAGAAATAATTGATTATCAAATTGTTCGACAATTGACTACCATCAATTACGCCCTTACCGGCAACACTGCCATAGTAACATTAACAGGAGATTTACCAGTTGATTTAAGACACTACGCTTTGAGCCTTGTGGTTGAAAGTGACGCTATAATTTCTTCCATTAACATCATCGGTGGAAGTGGTAACACACACAACGGTGTGGGACAGAACAAAGCTTTGATCAACCTCCGTTGGCAGGGAGGAGTTGTAGATGATTTGCTTCAATTGGCTGAAAACTATGTATCTTTGGCCGAGGCCAATCCCACTGAATACAATGCTTTGGTGGCAATGGATTATGCGTTGATGTTGCCAAAAGGGCCTGATTTTTCGGAATTAAAAAACCGCTTGTGCAATCTGCAAGGCATTGAATATGAACCAGGGTTTTGTTCCACTTGCGAGGTGGATTTGGGTGAAGATATTGAGATTTGCGCAGGACAATGCGCCAACTTTGAAGTTGAAGAAGCAGCAGGCAGCACCTACCTTTGGAGCACAGGCGAAACGACCGCAAGTATTGTTTTTTGCCCTCCCGCCACTGCAGATGTTTGGGTAAAAGTTACCGATGCAAATGGTTGCGTTGCACAAGACACAGTAACAGTGAGCGTTTTACCTTTGGTAGTTTTTGAGTTGGGCGAAGATGTTTTCGGATGCCCCGGCGATACCATTAACCTCAGTGGTCCTGAAAATCCAAATTATTTATATGCTTGGATGGTTGATGGAGTTGAACAACCGGCAAGCGGGTCTTCGTTTCAATTGATCCTTAGCGATACCGCAACGGTGAAACTGTTTATCACCACCGAAAATGGTTGCGTTGCAAGCGACTCATTAATTGTTCATGTTTGGGATATTCCGGTAGTGAATGTAACACCTTCATTTGCTGATATTTGTATAGGAGAAAGCGTCACCCTTAATGGCGCTGTTCAGTTTGCTGAGATCTATGAATGGTGGAATGGAAGCACAGGAATGACCAGCTTACAGTTCACTCCCGAGCAAGCCGGAACCACGGCCTGTTGGCTAAAAGCCACCAACGGGTATGGCTGCAAAGCCACTGATACTGCTTTTGTTACGGCATATTCTTTGCCTGATTTCACCCTTTCTATAGAAGGAGGAAGCAGTACCGTTTGTGCAGGAACAGCAGTAGGCATACATGTTGAAATAGACCCTGCTGTATCGGTAGTTACACTCATTTTTAACGAAACCATCACCGTACCCACCAACGGACAAACGAGCATCACCCGCAACTTCACCCTCAACCAAAGCAGCACCATCACAGTGAAAGCCCTCACCGCTTTGGGTTGTTTTGTTGAAAAAGAAATTTATATCGTCGTGAGCCCAAAACCAACCATGACCGTCAGCAATGATGTGGCCATCTGCGCAGGCGAATCGGTTACATTGCTTGCGTCAGGAGGCCAGTCGTGCGTTTGGACGTACAACAACCAAACCATTGCATCATCCTATTCGGTAGAAGTTTCACCTTCCGCCACATCCTACTATTTTGCCACGATAACAGGTCCCGGTCCGGCATTTTGCACCAATCGCGATTCAGTTTTGGTTACCGTTCATCCGTTGCCGGAGGTTACCCTACAAGCCACCACCAACCCGGTTTGCAGCGGGAGCTCGGTAGTTTTAACCGCCTCAGGAGCTGCAACTTACCTTTGGGAAAACAATTCAACTTCAACGCAAATTATCGTGAAACCCCTTACCAACACGACCTATACAGTTGAAGGTTTTTCAATTTTCGGATGTACTGATGAGGCTTCAATCACCATCAATGTGTTGCCTGCTCCACAAGCCATCTTGAGTGGACTATTGCCTGTTTATTGTGAAAATGATGCTCCATCGTTAGTGATCGGCACTCCAGCCGGAGGTGTCTTTTCGGGAGTCGAACTGGTGGACAACACTTTTGTTCCTTCGGTTGCCGGAGCCGGAATTCATACACTCTATTACGAAATTACCAACGCTCAAGGTTGTGCTGGATTGGATTCAGCCTCAACCCGTGTGATTGCTTTTAATCAACGCATCGAATTGGGGCCGGACACAGCGGTTTGTCCTAAGGAAACAGTGCTTTTGGATGCCGGCGCAGGATTTGATATCTATTATTGGTCCACCGGCCATCAGTCGCGACAAGTGGAAATCAACGCTGCCTCATATCTGCCCGGGACAAGCCGAAAAATCACCGTGATAGGTGTAAGCGGCGGATGTTCAACTGCCGACAGCATTCTTTTCACCGTTCGTGATGATTGTTATATTGGCTTAAATGAAAACGACTTAAGGCATCAGATCACCATCGTTCCCAATCCGAGCAACGGTAGTTTTCGAGTGCAAAGCGAACAGCCATTTGTAGATTTAAAAATGAGTTTGATGAACTTGGCAGGGAAAGTTGTTTGGCAAACGCCAAAAACGCTTGAATTACTACCGGCTGCCCCATTTGATGTTTCAGTGCCGGAAATCTCTGATGGAATATACTTATTACAGCTTGAGGCAGAAGCATTTCAACAGATAATTAAAATTGTCATTCAAAAAAAAGACTTTTGAAATATAAGTAACTGATTTTGTTCTATTTTCAATAGTGTTTCAGCGATCTATGTTCAATCATTTTATGCTGAATAAGACAGCAATTTAAATTCTTCAATTTCAAAATAATTAAATGCTAAAGCGCTTTAAAAACATCTTTGTCACTTCATTTGTGCCAATTGTCCGCTGACGGTAAGCCAATAATGTTACTTTTGTGTAGGAAAACCCTTATTTTTATAAGTTAAAATTTTGGGATTTGTTAAAGACGCATTACTTTTACGGATTAATTAATCATTGAAGGCCAAGATATGAAATATCCGATCAAACCACTGTTGCGATGGCTGCCGCTATTTTTACTGATGGTTTTGGGCAGTTACGCAACAAGCTACGGTGAAACAAAACCCCAATTGCATCCAGTTCACGATCCTGTTAAAAAAATCGTTGATGGTTTTCTTGGGCCCGATCTCACCATTTGTAAAAATGACACCGTCCGCTTAGAAGCCCCATTGGCAACGGAATATTTTTGGAGCACCGGCTCCAACAACCGTTTTATTGACGTGCATCCTACGGATACTACGCAATATTGGGTACGCATCAAGAACCTCCAAAACATTGAGGAAAGCGACACATTGAATGTGAATGTAAACCCACGTCCTACCATTGCCATTACGCCCAATTATACTGCCTTACTTCCAGGTGAAGCCGTTTTGCTCACCGCCACCGGAGCAGCAGTTTATGTTTGGGACAATGGTACCATTGGAAATCAGTTGTTTGTAGAGCCATCATTTCCTGAAAATTTTTATACCGTTACAGGAACCTCGTCTTTAGGATGTGCTTCAAAGGCTACAGCACAAGTGGACGTGAACTACACTACCATCGCTGCTTTTGAATACACCCCAAGCTGTTTTGGCGAAACGACCTTTTTTGAAACTAAAATTTTGACCAATGATACCATCCAATCCATAAGTTGGGATCTGGACCACGACCTGATGTTTGATGATGGCACAGGCAGCAGCCAGCAGTTCGATTTTGAAAATCCGGGCGAATATTTGGTGGGCATCAAAGTAATTACCAAACACAGCACCGAGGCCCATATCAAGTATTTACCGGTGATCGTTGGCGATCAACCCATTATAAGCTTCACTTATTCACCTACTTGCAGCCAAGTTCCTATCCAATTTATTGGAAAAGCCTTTCTTACTTATGGAAATATCGAAAGCTGGGCATGGACTTTTGGCAATGGCCGAACCTCCGACATTCAAAACCCGGTGACTACCTTCGCACAATCCGGAGTTTTTCCAGTTACCCTAACAGTAACTACTACAACCGGTTGCATAACCGAGGTGACAGGAAACTTCACCTCATCGCCCAAACCTAACCTTACCGTTGGATTAGCGGATGGCTCACAAATCATCGAACTACCTTTGGTGTTGTTTCGCAACGATACCATCCGTTTGCGGGCTTATGGCACTTTCGATAGCCTGAAATGGAACCAACAAATTGGCAATGATCGTTTGACGGTAGTCAGACCGGGCAACTATACAGCAGTGGCTTATCGCGATGGCTGCTCGAGCAATCCCGTTAACATAGGCGTAGTAAAAAGCGAGTTTCCATTCGATCCATCCTTGAAAATTCAAAACATTTTAACTCCCAACGGCGATGGATTCAACGACACCTGGGAAATAAGTATGTTGAATGCACTACGTCCGGCCATTGTAAGTATCTACACCCGTTCGGGGATGCTGGTGTACAGCACCACAAATTATCAGAACGATTGGAAGGGCAATTACGAAAACAATCCATTGCCCGAAGGCTCTTACTTCTACATCATCAAAGGTGCAGAAGGTGAAATTTATAAAGGTACCATAACCCTGCTACGATGATACGAAAAATAACTTACTATCTGTTGGGGCTGGGATGCTTACTCATTGGAATAGAATCTGTTGGACAGCAATTTCCGATGACGGATCATTACCTCATCAATCCATATTCGATCAGCCCGGCCACTGCCGGCAGCCGCGACAACGCTGCTTTTTTCTTCAACTATCGAAAAGATTGGTTTGACTTTGGCAGCGGCAGTCCCGAAACCCTGCGTTTCAACACTTACTTCCATTTGGGCAACAATATGTACCTTGGTGGAGAGGCTTTCATGGACAAGGTTGATATTTTTCAACGCTTTAAGGGTGCTTTAAGCTATACCTATCGCTTACAGATTGCCGAAGAGCAATATTTGAGTTTTGGTTTGTGGGGAAGTGTATATCAAAACACCCTGAGCGCTTCCGACATCAATGGAAACATTAATGATCCTCTTTTCCGAAACTTAGATGTGTTGACCAAGATGAATTACAATGCCGGCTTTGGCTTGGTGTATTATAACCGTGCTTTTGAAGTGGGCATTGGAATGCCAACCCTTTTGCGCACCAAAGATGCCTATCTGTTGCAAAGCCAAGGTAATTTCGCTTTTGAACAAGAGTTGCTCTTTCACATCGGAAACACCTTTGCCCTCAGCCCTACCCTTGAGCTGATGCCTTATGCCGTGGTTCGGCGCACACTCCACCAGCCCACTATTGTGGATGTTTCTGCAACCTTTATCTTCGACAAGAAATTCTGGATCAGCGGTCTCTACCGCAACAGTCAGGTGTTGGCTCTTGGAGTTGGAGGTGAGCTTTTTAACAGCTTAAACCTGCATTACAGTTATGAAATTGGCTTGGGCGGCATGTTTGACAACTCAGGCGGATCGCATGAAATTACCCTTGGCTTCAGGTTTGGCCAAATAAATAATGACAATACGAGAGCAAACCAACAACCTCGACAGAAACAAAAAAACAGACGTTATATGTTACATGATTACCAGCAGTTATACGAACAAAAATACAGGAGAGATTAACAAATGAAAAATCTATACACACTATTTATAGCCTTCGCTGCGCTGGCAGTCTTTTCATTTGCAAACCCATTGTTTGGGCAAGTAGCCGATTTTACTGCCAGTCCTACCACCACATGCGTGGGAGGTACTGTTAATTTCACTGATGGATCAACGGGAATTGTCCCAGGCACCACCTATTTATGGAATTTTGGATCGGGAGCCACACCCTCCACAGCCACAACGCCCGGACCACATGCCGTTACCTATTCTACCATAGGTTCCAAAACAATAACCCTTACACTCACCGAAGGGAATAACGTTTACACAAAAACAAGAAACAACTATATCGTTGTTAACCAAACCAATTCCATTAATCTAACCTCGGGCGCAAGCACCAACATCCAAACGGTTTGTTTGAATGCAGCACTGGCACCAAGCATAACCTATGCCACAACCGGGGCCACAGGAGCTACTTTCTCGGGTTTGCCGGCCGGTGTAACCGGTAATTTCAACAACAATGTAATCACCATCGGTGGAACGCCTACTGTTGTTGGCAACTTCAGCTATAGCGTTACCCTAACAGGCGGCTGCGGAGGTGGCACTGCCAATGGCTCAATTACTGTGAATGCCATTCCAACCCCCACGCTAATCAGCAGTGATATTGACAATAGTTTTTGTGCCGGTACCCCTGTTACATTTACTGCCGGCGGAGGCACCGAATTCAACTTTAGGATTAACGGTATCAGCAAGCAAACAGGAGCTATAGCCACTTACACCACCAACGCGCTTCAAAACGGAGACATTGTTGACGTGATCGTTACCTCAGCCACCGGATGTCCTGCCACTTCATTGGGTATTACCAACACAGTGAACGACTTACCTAACCCACAAATTTTTGGTCTTGCCGCCATTTGCGGACTTCCTACTGCCACTTTCTATTCGGTGACTGATACTCCAGGGCATACTTATGCTTGGTCAGTAACCGGCGGAACCATCTCATCCGGAGCAGGAACCAGTTCAATATTGGTTGATTGGAGTACGCCGGATGCCGGATCGGTAGGTATTATCGAAACAGTTACCGCTACAGGATGTTTCAACAATGCCAGCAAAAGCATTACCAAAGCACCGGCCTCAGTCGGCGGAAACCTTTCGGGAACAAAAACCGTGTGCGCCGGATCAACCAGCGGCACCTTAACCCTCAACAATTATGTGGGAACGATTATCAAATGGCAACACTCCAACAATCAAATTGATTGGGTGGATACTACGTTTACAGAAGCTTCATACCTTTCGGGCCCGCTCACCCAAACCACCTATTTCAGAGCAATTGTTCAAAGTGGGGCGTGCAACGAAGTGGCGTCAACAACGGCTACCATTACTGTTAATCCACTTCCAACCCTTGTGATAAACCAACCTGCCCCGGTATGCGCCCCAGCAACCATTGACATCACAAAGGCAGCTATAACAGCCGGAAGCACTCCCGGTCTTAACTTTACCTACTGGACCAATGAACTTGCAACCCTCCCTTATGCAACACCTGCCGCTGCCACCAGCGGAACCTATTACATTAAAGGAGAAGGAGCATCGGGTTGTTACACCATTCAACCGGTGACGGTGGTGATCAGCCCCAAACCCAGCTTAGTAATTACACCAAACAATAATCCGGTATGTGTGGACAGTCCGCTCAGCCTGAAATTGACGGGGCAGGAAGGCTCCATTTGGAAATGGATCAATCCTGACACCACCAATGTAAATCCGGTTGTTTTGTTCCCTACAGTTGGAACACACACCTATTCAGCAACAGCAAAGAACCTTTCACAATGTATTGACACTACCGAAATAATGATCACCGTTTTACCAAGGCCGGTGGTGAACCTCACTGCTAACGGTGGTTTGAATGGCTGTGTAGGCCAAGAAAAAACTTTTACTGCAACCTCCAATCCAAATTTTACTTATAAGTGGTATAGAAACGATTCTTTGATTGCAGCAGCTACAAGCAGCAGTTTCACCTCCGTGATTTATGGCACGGT
>JAEWWJ010000113.1 GCA_023396415.1 Bacteroidota bacterium | reverse complement strand
CCAAATCACTATCTTCGCGTAATGAAAAAAGGATATTGCCTTTTTTGTCAATATAATAAATGTCGTTGTAGCCGTTTTTACTTGCTAGATTTTTAAATTCATCGCGGTGTTCGGCTGTAATTTCCTGATACTCGGCAGTAGTTTTAAAGGCATTGAAGTTGTTTTGGTTTTTTTCTAAACCTTTACTCAGATCGGTAATAAAGTTGATGTCGCTTTTTTGTTTGCTGTTAAACTCAAGAAAATCAACAATTTCGTTAAAAAATGTGTTGATATATTCCTCCCTGAGCTGCGAGGTGGTTTGCAGTGATTTTTCTGCAACGATGGTAAGGCCGTGGTAGGCATTCAAAAAATTGATGAAACTGATGGATGCAAGGGGCACAATGGAAATGGTTAGAAACCAAATCAGTAACGATTTTCCCACGCCGATATAACGCCACGAGCGGAAGGAATGTTTTAGCTTTTCCCAAGTTGACGCCTTGTTGTAGTCGAGGTTTTCCATGTTTAGAGACTTACTTTAATGCGATAGTGTGCAGGTTTGGTGCTGTTCATTTTGTGCGATTTCAACGGAAAAAAGCGACAGTCGAACGGGTAGTTTGAACGCTGAAACCCTTTGACGTTGGTGCTTTCACTCATCTTTTGCGAAGCCAAAACATTTTGCTTTTTGGCGGGCACAGCCTGCTCAAAAGCAGCAGATGTTAAGTGTTGAGTGTGAATCTTTCAATGGTTTCATACAATTCATTGGGATTCACCGGTTTAGTGATATAATAATCCATTCCGGCAGCAAGACATTTTTCTTTGTCACCTATCATGGCATGAGCGGTCATGGCCACAATGGGTGTATGGTATGATTTATCTTTTTCGGCAATGCGGATGTTGCGTGTGGCATCAAAACCATCCATTTCGGGCATTTGCACATCCATTAAAATCATGTCGAAGCGCTGCGTGGTGGCGGTTTCATAAGCTATTTTTCCATTTTCAACGGCTTTTACGATCCATCCTTTCTTTTCGAGCAACTGAATGACTATTTTCCTGTTGATAATTTGATCTTCGGCCACAAGAATATTCAGTTTGCGCCCCACTTGCTGCTCAGTAATATGCTGCGCTTGTTCAATCTTTTTCACATCAACTTGGTTGCCAAAGCGACTGATAAGGAATTTCTTTAAGTTGTTTTGAAGCAATGGTTTAGTAAGAAATTCTTGTTTTTCGCCTTTTTTTACTTTTAAAATTTCGATGGTCGCTTTGCTGGGCGAGAGATAAATAATTTCCGGAGTTTTTGATTTGCCAAGTTTTTCTTTAATTTTTTCGGCCATTTCTGCGCCACTCATGGTTTGCAAGTAGTAGTCAATAAAAATAAGGTCGAAATTTTGCGTCTCAATAGCTGATAAGGTAGATGCAAGATCGCTGGTGAAACTATGGCGTATTCCCCACTCTTGTAGTATTTTAGAAATAATTTGGGCCGACTTTTGATGATCGTCAATTAGGAGCAGGTTATAATTTTCGTTGGGTTTGCTCAGTTTTAGGTCGGCAGGTGATTCTCTTTGGTCGCCCGACATCATATTGAGTCGGAAATAAAATTTGCTTCCTAATCCGAGATTGCTTTCCACTTTTATTACACCTCCCATCAGGTTAACCAATTTTTGAGAAATGGTCAAGCCCAAGCCTGTGCCACCATGGGTGCGTGTGGTAGAGGTGTCAACTTGTTGATAGGATTGGAACAAACGGTTGATTTTTTCGCGGGGGATGCCAATGCCGGTGTCTTCGATAGAAAATTCAATGCTCACCTGCTCTTCAATATGGTCGAGCATTTTAACATGAATGCCAACGGTTCCTTCTTCGGTAAATTTGATTGCGTTGCTGAGCAAATTGATCAAAATCTGACGGATCCGCAAAGGGTCACCAATTAAGATGTCCGGTAAATCGGGTGAAATTTCGCAAATAAACTCTAATTTTTCTTGAAAAACTTTTACTGAAAGCAAGTTCACCACCTTTTCAATCACTTCGCGGATGCTAAATTCAATCTCTTCCAATTCCAGTTTATCGGCCTCGATTTTCGAGATATCAAGTATTTCATTGATGATTTGCAGCAGCGATTCACCCGAGGTTTTGATGTCTAAAAGACGCTCGCGTTGCTTGGGCTGCGTGCTTTCGTCCATCAATCCCAGATCGGCCAACCCGATAATGCCATTGAGCGGCGTTCTGATTTCGTGACTCATCGTTGCCAGAAAAGCACTTTTTGCCAAGGTAGCTTCTTCGGCCACCATTTTGGCATTGTTGAGTTCGTTGACCGTTTTTTCGAGTGTTCGGGTGGTTTCTTCCAACTTATTTTTACGCTGAAAAAAGTCAATAAAGGCTTTTATTTTGCTTTGAAGTATCTCTAAATCAAGTGGTTTGTAAAGATAATCAACAGCGCCTGATTCATATCCTTTAAAAATATGTTGCCTTTGTTTGCTGATTGCCGTAACAAAAATAATAGGGATATATTTCGTTCGTTCTGAACTTCGCATGATTTCCGCGACTTCAAAACCATCCATCCCGGGCATTTGAACGTCCATTAAAACTAAAGCAATATTGTGGTCGAGCATCAAGCTCAAAGCCTCGTTGCCTGAATTGGCTTTTAAGATGGTCAACTCATCATTTTCGAGAATTCCCTCCAACGTGAGAAGGTTCTCGGGTCTGTCATCAACAATGAGGATATTGAATTTCGGTTGCTGGTTCATAGGTTGGACTTTTAATAAAATTGAGTTTGCCTAAGCAAATATACGACTAGTAAAAACAGATGCAAATTTAAAAATAAGTGTTGTTGTCTTTATCGCGCATACATAAGCTTTTATATGTGCACATTGAGCAGGTATTTTCATCGCTGGTTTGCGAAATAGGGAGTTCAACATTGAGCATATCACCTACCAATTGAGCAATGATTTTGTTGCCCATGGCCACAAATTCCTCTCTGTTGTTGGAAGCCGGGAAACTTGCTTCTAACAAGCCTTTGCCGTACTTTTTTAAGCTGATGATACCCGAAACCGGGATGTGGTAAACGTTGGGATTTTGTAGTAAAAACATGAGATTATACAGGATCAACTGCAAGCCTTTGGCTTTTTTAGGGTGGAGGAAATCGTCAAAATCATCAATTTTAATTTCAGCTATATCTACTTTACCGGTTTTATAGTCAATGATGCGTTGTTGTTGGTTCCATTCGTCAATCCGGTCAGCGGTTCCTTTAAGCAAAACTTCACCTTCAGGGGTGTTGATGAGAGCTGTAAGCTTTTCTTCTAATGATATTATAATGAGCGAATTGTCTTTCAAACCAAGCAGTTCCTTGTCGAGGTAATTGTGGATAAATTGCAACGATACCGTAAAAGTGATTTTATTGCGCCCTTGTTCAAGCATCACATCAGGGAAAGCCTCACGGAAACATTGTAAAAGAATTGTTTCAGCTTTCTGACGCATTGTCTTGAGGTGTTCTGGTGTGAGCCGAAGCCCAATCTTATCCTGATAAAGCAACTCCAGTGTTTGATGTAAAACCGATCCCATTTGGTTCAATCCAATGCCCGTTTCTTTGAGTTGAGGCTCTTCAATTTTTAACACATACTGAAGATAAAACTGAAGCGGACAGCGCACATAAACCGACAAATTGGTGGGCGAAATGCCGTCAGATAAGCGTTTTTTCAGTTGCGCGACAACGGCCTCGGTTTTTTCGATAGCTATTTTTCTAAACTGCTGTTGTGGTGGCACGGGAAAACTGAAATTTTCTTCAATAATTTGAATTTTTGGATTCAATTGTGCCATTTCATACTTCAGTTGCAACATGAAGCGGCTCATTTCGCCACCTCCAAAGGTATCTGCGTTGACATTGTAATAGAGGTTGATGTTGGAGGCAAATTGCAGAAGATGAAAGAAATGAAAGGCATAAATGGCTTGCTTTTCTTGGTGCACCGGCAACTCAAACGTCTTTCTAATATCATAAGGGATAAGCGATTGCCTGTTTTTATCGGAGGGAAGAATACCTTCATTCACCGATAAAAGATGAACGGTTGTAAAATCTAGATTGCGTGTTTCTAATAAACCCATCACCTGTAAACCTTCTAAGGGCTCGCCCAAAAAGTGCATTTTGTAGGCTGGTGCCAATTGTTGCACCAAGCGCATCAATCCACCGGTGTCGAAAAGTTCGTGCTTGTTTTCAAAAAGTTTTTGAAGACGTAATAAAAGTCTTGACGCAACAACAACTTGATTAATAATTAGTTGGTGATTTGAATTTTGGTCATTTTCATGCAAAAGCGCTGTCAGCCAATCTAAAATAGTGATGAGAAGGGTCAAACTTTGGCTGGCTTTTTTCTCTGAAGGGGCAAGCAGCAATCCGAAAAGCTGCTGCAAATTCGGGCTGAGGTCGGGCAACAACTTGTTCATACGATGCACGGTTACAGCAGTGTTGCCATCGGTAAGTATTTTGTTCACCAATTGTTGAATGGTCTGTTGGTCGTCTTTTGGTAGCACCACAGCAATGCTTTCGTGCAGAAGTAAATTCACAAGCGGTTCAATAAGAATGTGTTGGGTTTCACCTTTTGAAAATTTACTGTTTTCCAGATGCAAACAAAGCAGAATGAAAGCGTACACAGCACTCCCGGCAAACGGGTAGCCCATGGTAACATTAAAGTATTTGTAATGATTTGGAATGGAGTTAATTACAGGAAACAAAAGGCTTTCATCGGCTAAGACAACAGCAGTTTTTTCTGCGCTTTCGGATTGGCTTTCATCTAAATTGAGGGCGTGACCCAATGCTTTGGCTTGCCCTGCTTGGCCCGATGCTCCAATAAAACGAATGGTTTTCGCCTCGGTTAGTAAGGCGTTTGAGGTCCATTGGAGGGCAGTTTGGCGGCTTCTTTCCAGAAATTTTCTCAATGGCAAACCGGCTTCGTGCAATCCAAAAGCATTACTTTTCATATAATATTCATCCACATCCCATAGCAGCCGGGCTTTGCCGAAACTTTGAAGGCGTGTAATAATGTTTTCTTCCGCCGGACTCAAGGCGTTGAAACCAACGAATAACAATTGGTTTTGCCCCGATTTTTCAATTAACTCTGCATCGGAAAACGAAGATAGCTTTCTTGCAATGGCGCCAGGATAGGCGCTGTTATGTTGTAACATACGTTTTTCCAATGCTTTATAAATTCCATGCAAGGATTTAAAAAAATGCAAGTAGTTTCTCTCGTAGGCCGAAAGTGCGCTGCCGTCAGGATGCCACAATTCCAATGCCTTAGCTTCGGAGAGGAAGCTGAAAAGGGCGGCTTCATCCACAAGATGGTGGTCAATTTCATCAAAATCTTTTGCAATTTGATGGGCATATCCGGCAAACTGATCCATATATTCATCACCATCTGACCGTGAGATGAGATGAATTTCTATCAAATCGAAGATGATGGAAAGAGGATCGGCAATTCCCATTCCAAGCCATTGCGCAAAAATTTCTTCAACGGATTGAATTTGAGGCATCCAGATTGTTTTTCCGGCCTGAAGCGACAATTCTTTTTTAAGAAATATCGAGGCCCTTTTGTTGGGAAAAACAACTGTCAGTTGATCGGTATCTTTTGGGTAATGCTCTAAGATATAGGCTGCGATACGCTGAATAAAATTAGTTTTTGACATGCGTGTTGGCTTTTAACTGGGATTCAATCTCGGCGAGATGTTCTATTTTCCCGAGGTCGAACCAAAGGTTGTTGTTGGCTGGCAGAGCAATGATGCGGTGGTTGCGGGCCAGCTTCAAATAGATATCAATGATGGAGCAACTTTCAAGGGTGAAAGGTTTAAATAGTTCCGGATAAAAAAAATGAATGCCACTAAAGGCTCGTGAATGATAGCTTTGGTGTGGATCGTTGGCCCACTTAAACTCTGAGCTTGCTTCATTTTTCCAGCCAATCAGCTGCTGGTGGTCATTGAAAAGAAGCTTCCGACTACTGGGCCGATCTTGAACAACCAAAGCAGCAGGCGTACCGCTTTGGATGAATTTTTCGCGTAATTCGCTTAAATTTAAGTTGCTGATAATGTCAACATTATGCACTAAAACCGGTTTTTTGGACGGAAAATAGGGTAGGGCTTTAAGTAGTGCGCCACCGGTGTCGAGCAGTTGTTTGCTTTCATCGGAAAAATAGATGTTCAACCCCATGGGATTCTTAGAAACAAAATCAATAATTTGATCACCAAAATGATGCAAATTAATCACCACATGCGTAAAACCATGTTCTCTTAAATTGTTCAAAACCAATTCAATAAGTGGTTTCCCATTCACTTTAACCAAAGCTTTTGGTTGTGTTTCGGTGAGCTGTTTCAAACGGGTTCCGCGTCCGGCTGCCAACACCATGGCCCAAACCCCTGAGGTTGTATTTTTGTTGATCATCGTTTCTTGGGTTTGCACAATTTATTCTCTTTCAAAGCAGTCAAACCACATTTTTTACACGCATACCCTTCACCTTTTTTGGATGCTGAAGCGGCAGGATCATCATTTGATTTGCAACGTTTTTTCGACATTTTATTCTGTGATATTTTGTTCAATATGCGAAGTAAAAACTTCAATTTCAGCATATTGTTCCTTTACCCAACGCGAAATTTCAGCCGCACAATAAACCGATCGGTGTTGACCTCCTGTGCATCCGAAATTTACCATTAAGTGTTTGAATCCGCGTGCAGTATAATTATCAATGGCCTGCTGAAGCATGGTTTTTGTTGTTTCAAGAAATCGCTTCACTTCTTGTTCTTTTTCAAGAAATCGAATTACTTCCGCGTCTTTGCCTGTTAAATGAGCAAAGGCCGGCAATCGCCCGGGATTGGGTAAAATGCGGCAGTCGAAAACAAAACCGCCGCCGTTTCCACTGAGGTCTGTTGGAATGCCTTTTTTCTTAAACGAAAAGCTATTGATGGTAACGCGTAACTTATTAGATTCGATTGAGTTAGGTGAAAGATAATTTTCTTTGAGTGCTGCCACCTGTTGTAAAAGAGAGGTCACAACTTGGTGTTTTTTTTGAAGTGGGAATTGTTTCAGCAATTGTTCCAACTCGAACAAAGCAAAGGGAATACTTTCAATGAAATGACTTTTTCGTTCAATCAAGCCCCTAAAGCCATAAGCACCCAAAACTTGCATCAAACGGAGATAGATAAACATTGGATAATCCTTTTCAAAGCGCTCAATATCAGCCGATGAGTGCGCTTTAAGATGATAAAGGTAATGACTTTTTATTTCTTTTCGCAGGGCTGGCGACAGTGCAGCTTTAGCCTGATACAACAAAGAAATGAGGTCGTATTGAAGTGGCCCTTTTCTTCCTCCCTGAAAATCAATATAATACAATTTTTCTTGATGAATCATTATGTTTCTCGCTTGAAAATCGCGGAACATGAAAGCTTCGGATGGCATCTCCGAAATTTCTTCAGCAAAGCGTTGAAATGCTTTAAGCACCTCATATTCGTTTACTTCGATTGTTGGTTGCTGTTTCACGAAGTAATAAAAAAAGTAATGGAGATCGGCAAGTATGGAACTTTGATCGAATGTAGGCGCCGGAAATGCCTTTGCGTAAGGAACAACAGCATGACCCGCCAATTGCAGTGCAACCAAATCTTCAACGGCCTGATAATAAAGAGGCAAAACATTTTTTCTGAAATTGGCCTCATCAGGTGTTGCTTTTACACGATCGAAAAGGGTTTCGTTGCCCAAATCTTGTTGTAAATATGCCATTCGATCCTTAGAAATCTCAACCACCAGCGGCACCGAAAGCCCCACTTTTATCATGGCATCGGAAAAACTGAAAAAAGCTTCGTTTTCTTGAACGCATTTGTTGTAAGTTCCTATGTATGAATATTTCTCATTTTTTATTCTGAAATAGCTTCTGTTTGAGCCACTGTTGTTAAGTGCTTCAATACACAAGGGTTGCTGCTTGGTTTTTTGAAGAAAAAGCCCTTTTAATTGCTTTTCAATTGTTTGATGTAGCATGAATTTATAAGTTGTCGGAAGCACAAAGTTAATCGGATTCTTTTACATGAAAGCCAACTCAACCACGATGCTTTGAAAAGCTTTTACAATCAAGGGCATTTCGTTTTGTAAAATCGAAAATATACCTACCTTTGCATGGCAGTTGAAAATAAATCAAAATATCAACACTATGGAAGCAACAAACAGTGCTATCAACATCTTAAAAACAGCAATTCTGCTCGAGCGTAGAGGAAAAGCTTTCTACACACAAGTGGCGCGTCAATCAGAAAGTAAATCAGCCAAAAAAATCTTTGAAATGATGGCAGAGGAAGAGAATGCGCACATTGAGTTTTTGTCGAAACAATTTATTCACTACGAAAAAAACAATGCTTTCATTCAACTCGACGAGCATGTGGAGGAAGACGATACCGATGCTGTAATGATTTTAACTGAAGGCATAAAAAAAGAAATTTCAGCCGCCAGTTTTGAGGCCGCCGCCATTTCAGCCGCCATTGATTTTGAAAACAGAGCAATTGCTGTGTATTCAGAACGCGCCAAAGAAGCCACCGACGCCAACGAGAAGGCCATGTACACCATGCTGGCTGAATGGGAAAAAGGTCATCATCATTTGTTACACAAACTCAATGAAGATTTGAAGGAACAAATTTGGAACGATAACAATTTCTGGCCTTTTTAAGGCTTACATTCAAATTACAACCTTATTAAGCAAGATCTCAAAAAACCCCAAGATTCATCATTCATTCTTGGGGTTTTCGCTTTAAAAATAAGTATCATGAACAACGAAAATCTTGGATTCAATTCCAAAGCCGTTCATGCCGGTATCATCGAAGATGCCTTAGGCAGTGCGGTAAAACCTATTTATCAAACTTCAACCTTCTCCTTTGAAGATGCTGACCATGGTGCCCGCTGCTTCTCCGGCGAGGAGAAAGGATACATTTACACGCGCATCGGAAATCCAACCATCAATGAGTTGGAATTTGCTGTAGCCAAGTTGGAAGGTGGTTTTGGCGGTATTGCCGTAAGCTCGGGAATGGCTGCTGTAAACACTGTTTATCTCACCTATCTTGGTCAGGGTAAGCACCTTGTGGCCCACAATGCTTTGTATGGTCCATCGCGCGCAATCATGGAAAGCTTGTACGTCCGATTTGGCGTGGAGGCTACTTTTGTTGATGCCACCGATCCCGAAAACGTGGCCAGAGCCATCAGACCCAACACCGCACTCATTTACCTTGAGACGCCTGCAAATCCTACCATTGGAATCACTGATTTGAAGGCAGTTACTGACATTGCACACCAACACAATATTCCGGTTTGCGTTGACAATACTTTCTGTAGTCCATACTTGCAGCAGCCCTTTGATTTTGGTGTAGATGTCGTTTTACATTCGATGACGAAATTTATCAACGGTCATGCTGACATTGTGGCCGGAATGGTGGTGGCCAAAACAAAGGAACATTACGATCGTTTGCGTCCGGTGATGGTGAATATGGGCTTCAATATGGACCCGCATCAAGCATGGCTTACCCGCAGAGGGCTAAAAACACTCGGCATCCGCATTGACAGAGCGCAAGAAAATGCCATAAAAGTGGCCGAATTTCTCGAAAATCATCCCAAAGTGGAATGGGTGCTTTACCCCGGTCTTGCTTCTCATCCTCAGTATGAGTTGGGCAAGCGCCAAATGAAAGGTCCAGGTGCAATGATTAGTTTTGGCTTACATGGTGGCCTGGATGCCGGCAAAAAAATGATGAACAGCGTGCAATTGGCCTTGCTTGCCGTTTCGTTGGGCGGTATTGAAACGCTTATACAGCATCCGGCCAGCATGACGCATTCTAAATTGTCGGCTGAGGCAAAAAAAGTAGCCGGCATCAGTGATGGATTGGTAAGGTTAGCAGTTGGAATCGAGGAGGTTGAAGATATTATCGCCGATCTTGACCACGCTTTGTCTTGCGTTTAAAATAGTACTTTAACAGCCTTTTGATATCCAAAGTCGTTTTTGGAAAAACGTCGAGATGTCAAAAGGTTGTGAATAATCACCATTGTTGAAAGTAGCCTTAGGTATCTTTTTTAGATTTGCACTGATTCAGTGTATATTTTATGAAAGATTTGCTACTTTTGCGCCCTTTATTGGAACGAACCTATGTCGGGCCGGCAAAAAAATAACGGTCAGATTAATGCTTAAATTTTTAACATTATTGTAATGGAAAACAATGACTTGATCAATCTCAACCCCGAAGAAAACCAAACCGGAAACGAGAGCGCCTTGGCCGCACAAAATGATGCTGCAGCCCCATCCAATGTTATAGAAACTGTTGACGAAACAGCTACTTCTGCTGAGTTGCCTGCGCAACTTAATGCTGCCGAAAAAGAAATGCTTATCGGTCTAATGCAAAGCACCAAGTTGCCCCAACAACAAGAGGTAAGCCCGAATACAGCATCGGCTTCCGCACCTTCAGTGGATGTTCAATCCGCAAAGGTAGCTGAGCATCCTGCTGAATCGGCACCCATAGCGGCAAAAGAGGCTGTAGAAGAAAGCAGCAAAAGTACTATTGAGCCCTTGGCCACAAGCCAACAAATTGTGCTCGAAAGTGTGGACCACATTGTGGATGAGGAAACCGCGGAAGAAGACGAAGCCATGACCGAACATGACTTTGCCGCCCTCAACAAACTACAATTGGTTGAATTGCTCGAAGAAACAGTTCAAGAGCAGGATGTAAATAAAATCAAGAACAAAGTTTCGGCCATCAAAGTATTTTTCCTCAAGCTGAACAAGGAGGACATTGATCAAGAAATGGAAACTTTCATTGCTGATGGCGGTGAAAGAGAATCCTTTGAACATACCGATGATCCCTTAGAAGCACGTTTCAAAGCTGCTTTTGGTAAGTACAAAGAAAACAAATCAAAGCACAACGAAATGCTTGAACGCCAGAAACAAACCAATCTGGTGCAAAAACAGGCCATTCTCGAAGAGCTGAAAGTGCTTATTTCATCTGAAGAAACCCTTAAAAAAACTTACGATGAGTTTAAGCTGTTGCAAGATAAGTGGAAAGAAATTGGACAAGTTCCGGCAGGTGAAATCACCAATCTGTGGAATAACTACCATTTTCTTGTAGAGAAATTTTTCGATAAAGTGAAGATCAACCGCGAGTTGCGCGATCTTGATATGAAAAAGAACCTCGAGGCTAAAATTGAAATTTGCGAAAAAACAGAAGAGCTGCTTTTAGAGGAATCAGTTATCAAATCCTTTAAGCTGCTTCAAAAATACCACGACGATTGGAAAGAGATCGGTCCTGTGCCACAAGACGTAAAAGAAGAAGTTTGGGAACGTTTTAAAAATGCTACCGACAAAATCAATGCCATTCGCCGCGATCATTATTCCAAGATTCAAGAAGAGCAACAGATTAATTACGATGCCAAAGTTTCTATCTGTGAAAAAGCAGAGGAAATTATTTCCGACAGCTACGATAGCATCAACATCTGGATGAAAAAATCAGATGAAATGCGTGAGTTGTTCCAAGTTTGGCGCTCCGTGGGTCAAGCATCGAAAAAACAAAACGATGAAATATGGAACCGGTTTAAGACTGCCATGGACGCTTTTTTTGAAGCCAAAAAAGAGTATTTCGGAAAACTGAAAGACCAGCAGTTAGACAATTACAACCGCAAACTCGATTTGTGTGTTCAAGCCGAAGCATTGCTCGAAAGCACCGAATGGCGCAAAACCACCGACCGTTTCAAAGAGCTACAAGAAGAATGGAAAAACATCGGTCCGGTGCCACGGAAAAATTCCGATAAAATTTGGAAACGCTTTAGGGGTGCTTGCGATGATTTTTTCCGTCGCAAATCGGAACATTTCTCTGGTATTAGAGGTAGAGAAGACGAAAACATGGCCAAGAAAAAAGAACTGATCGAAAAAATTATTTCTTTTGAAGTGAAAGCCGATCGTGCCGCTAACCTCGATGCTCTCAAAACGTTGCAACGTACTTGGATGGAAATTGGACATGTGCCTATGAAAGTAAAAGACCAGCTGTATGCCGATTATCGCAAAGCGATTGACAGCTTGTTTGAAAAAATGAAACTCACCGAACAAGAAATGGCGACCACTCATTATCGTCATTCTGTTGATAATCTGCGTGATGAACCAGATTCAGGTGACAAACTCAGACGCGAACGTACCACCCTTTCGATCAAAATCACCAAATTGAAAGAGGAAATCATGCTTCTTGAAAACAATATTGGTTTTTTCAGCAGCAGTAAGCAAGCCGATATCATGCGTGCCGAATATGAGAAGAAAATTACCAAAGCCAAAAGTGAGTTGAAGCTTCTTGAAGCCAAACTTAAAATACTACGCGATTAAAACGCGATAACAAAAAAAAACGCCGCTCCGAAAAGAGCGGCGTTTTTTGCTTTATAGACTTTTAGAAATCAATTGAATTTTAACAATTTAACTTAAATCTTTTGATGTTTTTCGCTGTCTTTCAAATTGGTAGCCTTAGCAACAAACATAAGAGCCAGCAACATCAAACCTGCTCCATAGAGGGCAAAAATGGTGAACTCATCCGTTAGGTTGATAAAATAATAAAAGCCATGAAAGAAACTCGCGGCAAATAGTCCGGTCATGGAATCAATAAAACGGTTTTGCCTGTATTTTCCCATCCCGGTGAAGAAACCCATAACAACAGCAAAAGCAATGTTGGCAATAGGATAGGAGATAAGGAAAGTTTTACCCATAGCACTCGAAAGCCAACCCGACATAAACAGAGGCAAAGCTACCGCTACAAATGATAAACTGATGATGATGGAATAGATGATGCTGTCCAACGGCCCTTTAAAAGTTTTTTGTCGAAGAAAATAATACCGCAACAACAAAAATTTTCCAAACTCCGACCCTATACCAACCACCACAAAAGAATAAAATGCCGTCCGCTTGAGGCTTTTCAATTCATCAATCCCATATGAAGCGGCAGCAAGATCGAGCAACAGCAAGAAAATCACTGTTGCAAATCCAAAGTAAACTGCTTGAAAGAGTAGCTTCCAAGATTCGATTTTGAACTTAAATTGTAGATATAACAAGAAAATTGCGCTCAGGACAAGCGGATACAATACTGAAAGTAAAGTGTACATCATGTGAAGGTTGGTTTTTGTTACGGTTACAAATGTATATTTTTTCGATTAGAACCACATCAACTTGTACATTTTTGTTCAATGAACGTGATAAATTTCAACAATTTGCGTAAAAACGAGACGTTTTTATCATAAAAACCGTCATTGATCAGGATAACTAAAGGATTTTTCATTAGAGAAAGATGTTCAAAAATGAGGGTGATAAGAAGATAGGACTATTTTTGTGCAGATTTATAGCTCAAAGAAATGAAAGAAGGAATGGTCATTAAGTCCACTGGAAGTTGGTATATTGTTTATTTAACAAACGGAAAAACTGTACATTGCCGTTTACGCGGACAGTACCGTATCAAAGGTATTCGCACAACCAATCCTTTGGCCGTGGGCGATAAGGTGAGTATCACCATGGAGCCGGATCAAGAAACCGGTATTATTCAAACCATCCACGATCGCCACAATTTCATCATTCGTAAGGCCACACGATCGTCCAAAGCCTCCCATATCATTGCTGCCAACATCGATCAAGCTTTACTTGTGGCCACCGTTGACCAGCCGCGCACCTCAACCGGCTTTATTGACCGTTTTTTGGTTACTGCCGAGGCCTATCACATTCCTGCTATCATTGTTTTTAACAAAATTGATCTTTACGCGGGTGCCACAATGGATGTTTTGAATGAGTATGTGCGTCTGTATTCCGCTATCGGATATAAAGTTTTAACAGTTTCGGCCTTTACGGGAGAGGGACTTGATGACTTTAAAAAACTTCTGCAAAACAAAATTACTTTGCTTTCGGGGCATTCAGGCGTGGGTAAAACAGCCCTCATCAACGCGATTGATCCCGAATTGAATCTACGTATCGGTGCCATTTCAGACGCACACAATAAAGGAAAACACACCACTACTTTTGCTGAAATGTATCCTTTAAACTTGGGGGGATGGATTGTGGATACGCCTGGAATTAAGGAGTTTGGCCTTCATGAGCTTGAAGCTGAAACCTTGGCACAACGTTTTCCTGAAATGCGCGAACGTATGAATCAGTGTCGGTTCGACAACTGCACACATTATCACGAGCCCGATTGTGCCATAAAAATAGCTGTCGAAAAAGGCGAAATTGCCGACTTCCGCTATCTTAACTATCTTCACATGCTCAATAACAACGAATCACTTGAAAACTAACACCCTATGATAGCACGAAATTTAATCACTGATGGTATTCTTCCGCTCAAAACTACCGACACAGGAAGAAATGCGCTGGAATGGATGGAAGACTTTAAAATTTTGCACCTTCCTATCGTCAGCGAACAACACTATTTGGGCCTGATCTCTGAGTTTGATATTTATACCTTTAACAAATTCGATGACCCGATCAGCAGTTACGAACTTACGTTTCAAAAGACATTTGTTTACGAAGATCAACACATTTACGAAGTGGTGAAGGTGCTTCAACTCTATCGCCTGAGCTTGATTCCTGTTGTTGATACTGACGAAAACTACCTCGGTGCCATCACTTTACAAAGCTTATTGGAGCATTTCGCCTCTACTTTGTCCGTAGTTGAGCCGGGAGGTATTATTGTTTTGGGTATCAACAACCATGATTATGTTTTATCGGAAATTGCACGTATCATCGAATCAAACGATGCCAAAATTTTGAGCCTTATCGTTTCATCAGATCTTGGAAAAGACCGACTCGAAGTAACAATAAAACTTAATAAACGCGACATTTCATCTGTTCTAAAAACCTTTGAACGATTCAGTTACGAGGTGCTTGCTTCTTTTGGTGCCGAGGATGATTTTGACGATCTGCGCCAACGATATGATTCATTAATGACTTATTTGAAAGTATGAAAAAGCTCCTGGTATGGATATTTTGCTTTTTCATCGGATGTCAAGTGCATGCACAGAAAGTTCAAGAACCCCATTTTTTTGCGCATAGCGACAGTTGTGCCAGTTTATCGAAAGTGGACCAAAAAATTGTTGGAAATATCACGCTTGAGGGCAACCAAACCACGAAAGATAAAATTTTGTTTCGCGAGCTGTTGTTTAAAACAGGCGATACTTTGAGCAGCAGGAAGCTGTGCGAAAAGATGGTTAAGAGCCGACACAACCTCCTCAACCTTAGTGTTTTCAATTTCGTTTATATGGACACTATCCATGATGTCGTTCATCCTGAAACCATTCTTGTGAAAGTGAGGGTGATTGAACGCTGGTACATCTGGCCATTGCCCATCTTTGAGCTGGCCGACCGGAATTTTAATTCCTGGTGGGAAAACAAAGACTTCCGAAGGGCCAATTATGGTATTTTTCTTACTTACAACAACTTCCGAGGGCGATTGGAGCAATTGAAAGTGCTTTTGAGGGCCGGCTACAACCAAGACTATTCCATTCAATATGATATTCCTTACATCACATCGGCGCAAAATATTGGCATAGGATTTCAGTTGGGCCATTCTTTAAGTCGCGAAGTGCCTTACACAACCTTTGAAAATAGACAGCTTTTTTATAGGGCAACCGATGGATACGCCCGTAGTGAGTGGTATGCAAAGTTCAAACTGAGCTACCGAAAAGGAATTCACACCTACCATCAAATGAGCCTTTCTTATGAGAAATCCAAATATTCCGATACCCTGCTGACCTTGAATCCACGATTCATGGAAAGCCCGAAAGGGGCATTTCAAATGCTGCATCTCAACTATTATTATAAGCTCGATTATCGCGATTCGAAACCCTATCCATTGAATGGACACTATTTGGATGTTGATTTTAACCAGCTGGGAATTGGTGCTCTACCTGATGAACCAGCGATTTCTACCCTTAAATCGTCCTTCGATGTGTATCGTCCAATTTCTCAACGTTGGTTTTGGGCGGCAAGCATCACGGCGAAAATTTCAGGAAAAAATTTCCAGCCATATTTTTTGCAAAAGGCCCTAGGATTTGGGAATGATTTTGTTCGTTCTTATGAGTTGTATGTAATTGACGGAAAGGATTATGCACTCTTTAAAACCAATTTGAAATTTGCTTTGGTAGAGCCCAAAAAGCGACAACTGCCTTTTATACCTTCAGAGAAATTTAGCAAAATACATTATGCCGCATACATTAACTGGCTTTTCGATGTGGCATATGTCAACAACCCTCATGTTCAGGCCTACAATAATTTTTCAAACCGACCGCTTTGGGGAACCGGAATTGGCCTAGATTTAGTAACCTATTACGATTTGGTGTGGCGCTTTGAAACCTCAATCAATCAGTTTGGTGAGGGAGGGTTTTTTATCCATTTTGTTGCACCGATTTAGAAAACTGCTGATAGAACTTTATTTCCATTTCCCCGTTTTGAAGTTGCCCTTTTTGCTACCTAAATAATGTTAAAACTACCTGTGTAAAGCAGTTAATTTGTATTCTTGCATCTTAAAGAAAATGCAAACGGGATGAAGATTGCCCTTTTTGGAAAAAGTTTTTCTGGTGAACAGATGCCGTTTTTTAGGTTAATGTTAGAAAAACTCCAACAGTCTAATGTTGAGATACTTTTTTACCAGCCTTATTATGAAAAAGTTAAAACGTATTTCGAATCTATTTCGGGATCGAAACTTTTTAACCACCACGAAGATTTGCCTCCCGACACCAATTTTCTCTTTTCCATAGGCGGTGATGGTACTTTGTTAGAAACACTTCCGCTGGTGCGCGATTCGGGCATTCCGGTGCTGGGCATCAATATGGGAAGGTTGGGTTTTTTGTCCAGTATCTCAAAAAACGAACTTGGATCGGCCATTGACATGCTTCTGAAAGGAAATTATTCGTTAGAAAACAGAAGTTTGTTGCTGCTCGAAGAGCCTTCCAGTCTTTTTACCGACATCCATTACGCTTTAAATGAAGTGACCATCTTTCGAAAAGAAACAACATCATTGATTGTGATTCAGGTGTTTGTGGACGATAGATTTGTTAATGCCTATTGGGCCGACGGTTTAATAGTGGCTACACCAACCGGTTCAACAGCTTATTCCCTTAGCGCGGGAGGCCCGATCATGGTGCCCGCCTCGCAAAACTTTGTGATTACGCCTATTGCAACACACAATTTAAGTGTTCGACCTATCGTTATTCCCGATGAAAGCCGTATCAGGTTAAAAGTGGTGGGCAGGCACACGCAATACACGCTCAGTATGGATTCACGCATGGCAGTAGTTGATCAATCATTGGACATTTATATCCAAAAAGCACCTTTTTGCTTGCGATTGGTGCAAATGGATGGCAAAGATTTTTTTGAGACCATACGCGAAAAATTGCTTTGGGGCTTGGATATTAGAAATTGATCGGATAGCGGGTTGAAAAAAAAGTTAAATTTGCACGCTGAAAGTAAAAAAGTTATTAGTAATTGATATTTAATAGGTTATAATATTTTTGCACTTTCAGACTGCTATGAGTTTCTCAAAATGATAAAAAAACTGGTCTTACTTTTCATGTTATCGGGTTCATTTTTATATTCCACTGCGCAAGACCTTGAGCTGGGCGTATTTGGAGGCGTTTCCTATTACAATGGCGATTGGAATCCTAGCATCCCTTATCACCAGCCTGAAGCTGCTTATGGATTTTTGGTGCGTTATGCCAAAACAACGCGTTGGGCTTATCGCGCTTCCTTTTCCACCGGAACGCTTGCATCCGATAACCGTTTTTCAAGGGTAAACGCCTTAGCACCCGATGCCTTTACTACAAAAGTATCCGATCTCAGTGCATTGGTTGAATTCAACTTCTATGATTATTTCACCGGAAGCCAAAAAGATTATGCTACACCTTATATTTTCGCCGGTGTGTCATACTTTGGAACCAATAAAGACAGGGTTCAATCCATTGGTTTTAATCGGTTTAGCATTCCATTTGGCTTTGGCTTTAAATACAGTATCAACAAACGATTGGGTGTAGGACTGGAATGGCGCACACACAAAACCTTTTCTGATGATTTGGAGGAAAACTTTACCTTGACCAATGAGTATCCTGATCCCAACACAAATGATTGGTTCAACTTCACAGTTGTATCATTGACCTATAAATTCGATCTCGAAAAGCGACAATCCTGCAATTCATTTGAAAACAGCAGATTTGAATAAAACAACAACCCTAAAATATTGGGCACTATCACCATGAGTCTGAAGGAACAAATAAATACTGAACAATTGCCCAAGCACATCGCCATTATTATGGACGGTAACGGACGATGGGCGAAACAGCATGGCCAGCTGCGTGTTTTTGGCCACCGCAATGGAATTACCTCTGTTCGAGAATCGGCTGAAGCCGCAGCCGAGCTTGGCATTTCATATTTAACTTTATATGCCTTTTCAACTGAAAACTGGAACAGACCCAAAATAGAAGTCAATGCTTTGATGCAATTGCTTTTGCAAACCATTAACAATGAGATTGAAACACTCAATAAAAACGATATTAGGCTCAAAGCAATTGGCGATCTCGAAAGTTTGCCGGCCATCAATTATAAACATTTGATGAAGGCCATTGACGAAACCAAAAACAACAAACGGATGACACTCACCTTGGCCTTGAGTTATTCAAGTCGTTGGGAAATCATTCAAGCTGCACGTCTTTTAGCCGACAAAATTGTGAAAGGCGAATGTAAACCTGAAGAGATTGATCAACAGTGCATTGAAGGCCTTTTAACCACCGATGGGATGCCCGATCCTGAGTTGCTGATTCGCACCAGTGGTGAGTTTCGTATCAGTAATTTTATGCTGTGGCAAATCGCTTATACCGAACTGTATTTCACCAATACCCTCTGGCCCGATTTCAGAAAAGATGATCTGTATGCTGCCATCATTGATTATCAACATCGCGAGCGACGTTTTGGCAAAACCAGTGAACAAATTAAAAAGTAAATGATCAGAAAGATTCAAATGAATAGGATGAATATCAGGAAGTTGTTGTTTTTAGCTTTGATTCTTGCGGGGATTGTCGGTTCTGAGAATAAATTGGTGGCACAGATCTCCATAGGGTCTGATTTGTCGCCATTCGATTATTCCAGGCCAAAAGACTATGAAATTGGTGGAGTAAAAGTTAACGGGATCAAGTATCTCGATGAAAACGTGATTGTGATGCTTTCCGGCTTGGCCGTTGGTGATAAAATCAAAGTGCCGGGCGATCGCATTACCGAAGCCATACGTAAATTGTGGGATCAAGGCCTTTTCGAAGATGTGGGCATCTCGGCAACCAATATTCAAGGCGGCCTTATTTTTCTTAGTATTGACTTGAAAGAACGTCCAAGGGTGTCGAAGTTTTCCTTTGATGGACTTCGAAAGACGGAAGCTGATGACATTCGTGCCAAAATAAATCTCTCACGTGGTGATATTGCCAACGACCATCTTTTCGTTAAAACACGCACCATCATCCAAAAGCATTTTGCCGAAAAAGGTTATTTGAACACCCAAGTAGAGATTGATCAAAAGCCTGATGCGTCAAGAGAAAACTATGTTGACCTCAACATCAAGGTAAAGAAAAACGACAAAGTAAAAATTAAGGAAATCATTATCGAAGGCAACTCAGCTTTGAGTGCAGAACAGGTAAAAGGAGCCATGAAAGACACCAAAGAACGCGGTTCGTTCAATCCGATTATTCCTTTAGGGCCTCTTTTTGTGGATGTTACCAAAGATGTTGTCACCCTCAAGCCCTACCGTGCCGTTCAACGATTGGAGTCGTATTTTACGGACAACTACAAGTTCCGAATTTTCAAATCATCCAAATATTTGGAATCGAAAGTAGAGGAGGATTTGGCCAACATCGTTAAAAAATATAACCAAAAAGGGTTTCGTGATGCGCAAATTATCGCCGATTCAATGTATATCATTGATGACAGCAATGTGGGCATTAAATTGAAAGTGTTTGAAGGTGAGAAATATTATTATCGTAAGATAGAATGGGTGGGCAATACCAAATATGACGACAAAATGCTTTCGTCGGTTTTGGGTCTTCAGCCTGGCGATGTGTACAACAAAGAACTCCTTGAAACCAATCTTTCATACAATCCCAATGGCTTCGACGTCAGCTCTTTGTATATGGATGATGGATATTTGTTTTTCAATGCCGAACCGGTTGAGGTTTTGGTCGAGAATGATTCCATTGACCTCGAAATTCGGATCAGAGAAGGCAAACAAGCACGCATCAGCAGTGTGGGCGTAAGAGGAAACACCAAAACCAACGACCATGTGGTCATTCGTGAGTTGCGCACCCGTCCCGGACAAATGTTCAGTCGAGAATTGGTCATTCGAACCACCCGTGAGTTAGCCAACTTACGCTATTTCAATGCCGAGACTATTGCGCCCGACGTACAGCCCAATATGGCAGATGGAACAGTAAATATTGACTACAATGTTGAAGAAACATCAGCTGACCAAATTGAACTGTCGGGAGGTTGGGGTTATGGCCGTATCATAGGAACACTTGGTCTTTCGTTTAACAATTTCTCTCTGCGAAACGTATTCAAAAAGAACGCTTGGCGACCCATTCCTTCGGGCGATGGCCAAAAATTGAGTGTCCGTTTTCAAACCTATGGAAAAGGATACATGAACTACAGTGCCAGCTTTACCGAACCTTGGTTGGGAGGTAAAAAACCCACTTCGCTTACGGTTTCATTTTATCACTCCCTCTTTTCCAATGGCTTGGCCCGTTCCGACACCAATCGGGCTTCATTTGTTATCAATGGTTTAACCGCGGGAATTGGAAAAAGACTTACTTGGCCTGATGACTACTTTACTTTTTATCAAGGAATTAATCTCATGCGGTATCAGCTGAACAACTATTCATCTATTTTCAGGGTGGGCGATGGCACGGGCTCGTTCAATGTTTTTAGTTACAATGCTGTGTTTGGAAGAAGTTCAATCAGTCAGCCCATCTATCCACGTTCGGGCTCCGATTTCTCACTTTCGTTTGAGTTTACCCCACCTTATTCACTTTTCGACAGTCGTGATTACACAAAACTCAATGAAAACGAACGCTTTAAAATGGTTGAGTTTTATAAATGGAAGCTCAGCACCTCTTATTATGTTGAAACGGTGAGTAAATTGGTTTTGGCTACCCGTGTGAAGCTTGGTTTCTTGGGCGATTACAACACTGACATAGGCGTTACACCTTTTCAACGTTTTTACCTTGGCGGGGATGGGCTCTCGGGTTACAACAACCTCGATGGTAGAGAGATTGTTGGGATGAGAGGCTACGGAAATGAAACCATCACCCCTGATTATTATAAAGACAAAAATATTGGTGGAAACATCTTTACCAAATATACCCTCGAGCTACGCTATCCATTTTCGCTCAATCCCAGTGCTACTATCTATGGGCTTGGGTTTTTGGAAGCAGGAAACTCATGGCTCGGCTTCGACAACTTCAACCCATTTGATGTGAAACGATCGGCAGGATTGGGTGTGCGCGTCTTCCTGCCCATGTTTGGAATCCTAGGGCTTGATTGGGGTTATGGCTTCGACGAAATCAAAGGGATTCCAAGTGCCAATGGAAGTCAGTTCCACTTCTCCATCAACCAATCCATTGATTAATAATTTTTGGCAGGCTTTTTGAATAAAAAGCTGTCTAACCTAAAAAAATACCTATGATGAAAACAATGAATAAAGCTTTTTTTACTTTGGTGCTCCTCACCTCCTTATCGTTGAGTGGTTTTGCACAGCTTCAAAACCAAAAATTCGCATACGTGGATACTGAATACATCCTCAAAAATATTCCTGAATATAACGATGCGCAGGAAGAACTTAATGCCTTGTCGCAGAAATGGGAAAAAGAAATCAAAGTAATTTACGACAAAGTAGAAGAAATGTATCGTTCCTATCAGGCTGAGGCTGTGTTACTTCCTCAAGATTTGAAAAAGAAACGTGAAGACGACATCTTGAAGAAAGAAAAAGAAGCCAAAGATTTGCAACTCAAATATTTCGGCTCCGAAGGTGATTTGTTCAAGAAAAGATCGGAATTGGTGCAACCTATTCAAGAAAAAATCTATACCGCCATGCAAGAAATTGCCGAAACCAAAAACTACGCGTTCATCTTTGATAAAGCCGCAGGTGCCACCATGCTCTATACCAACCCACGCCTCGACATCAGCGATGATGTGCTCGACGAAGTGGGAACTGTAATGCAAACCGTGCGAAAAGAAGACCGCAAATAAACCCACAAGTTAAAGCTTGTTAAGGAGTTAGGTTGCGCTAACTTTTTACTCTTTGAATAAAAAAAAGTACTACTTTTGTCCTCTCAAAATCATTAAACTTATCCATTAGAAAATGAAAACATTCACCCGCGCATTTCTGCTTTTTGCCTTCGTTGCACTCTTTTCTGCCACTCAGGCTCAAACCCTCAAAATCGGTCACATTGATTCCAATGAAATCATGGGCATCATGCCTGAAAAATTGGTCGTAGAAAACAAATTGAAAGAGTTTGAAGCGCAATTAGAAACTGAATTACGTGCCATGATGACAGAATATCAAACCAAGATAACTGATTATCAGAACAACCTCGCTACAATGTCGAATCTTATCAAGGCTTCTAAAGAAAAAGAAATCACCGACTTGCAAAATAGGATTCAAGAATTCCAACAAAATGCTGATAGCGAGTTTGGAAATAAAAGAGTTGAACTTCTTACCCCCGTTATTGACAAAGTTAAAAATGCCATCGAAGAGGTAGGTAAAGAAAACAAATATACCTATATCATTGACTCAGCAACCGGTGTTCTACTTCATGTAGGTGCTGATGCTGATGATGTTACCAAACTTGTTAAAACCAAGTTGAACCTGAAATAAAAAGGGTTGAACACAACGACTTCAAAAGAGAGCTTAACATTGTTAGGCTCTTTTTTCGTTTAATAAAAGTTCATGGGCCAAGAGCCGGAAATTTGTCTAAAATAACACACTGAAACAGTGCATTGCAGCTTGAGCCTGCCATGTTTTTTACTAAATTTGCAGCCTAAAAATTGAATAATTGCTATGTTTGAAGGATTAAGTGATAAACTCGAACGTTCGTTCAAAATACTCAAAGGCCAAGGTCACATCAGCGAGATCAATGTAGCCG
>JAEWWJ010000117.1 GCA_023396415.1 Bacteroidota bacterium | reverse complement strand
AGTTAAGACTGTTGAAGCCGGATATAGGATCAAAAACCCGGGGCTTGAGTTGCTTTTGTCGTTGTATTACACTGTTTGGCAAGATGTCTCATTCCTCTCTAACGAGTACCTTCAGTTGGAAAACAACAACCAAACCCGGGCGATGGTAAAAGGCCTGAATGCCATTCATCAAGGAGTTGAGGTGGATGGTAAGTTAAAACTGACAGAGGATTTTGGCGTTGCAGCCATTTTCTCATTTGGGAAATGGCTTTGGCAAAACGATGTAGAAGCCACACTTTTCAACGACAACGATCAAGCTGTGGATACCGTAAATGTTTATGCTCAAGGACTTTACGTTGGAGGCCAGCCACAATTGCAAATGGGATTTAAGGCCTTTGCGACACTATTTCGACACCTCGACTTGTATGCAGAAATAATTTATTACGACAAACATTTTGCGCAATTTGACCCGGCGGCACGTCAAAACATTTTAGACCGCACTCAACCTTACCGACTGCCAGCTACAACTCTTGTCAACATTGGGTTTCAGGCTCCTTTATACATTGGAAAACATCGTGCCACCCTTTTTGCCAACTTCAATAATATCTTTAACCAGCAGTATATCCTCAAAGGTGAAGATGGTTTGGGACATGATTTGCAATCCTTCAGAGGATTCTGGGGTTTTGGACGAACTTTCGACATTGGATTTAGCCTTTCACTTGACGAAAAAAAACAATGACAAATACCGGCAACCCTTCTAAACTATGACGTATTTCAACCCTTATACAGATGATTTCTTGGACAACGGTTTCTACTTGCAATATCGCTTCGGCCGAAAGAAATAATTATTCACACTTTATTAACATTTTTTTTGATTTAATAGCAAGTGTATCAATCACTTAATTATCTGTTTGCATTTTAGTAACAGCTTCTTAACATTTGACCAAACATACTGGCAAAATAAATCATATTTTTGCCTTGCTAAAAAACCCATTACTCATCAAATCCATTTTTCATGAAAAGAACATTACACATCAGTTTATTAACTTTACTGATTGCGTTTAGTTGGCAAACTGTGTTTTCACAGGTCACTACCTCAGCCATGAATGGCCGTGTGGTAGATACGAACAAAGAAGTGCTTCCAGGAGCTACTGTAATTGCTATCCACCAACCATCCGGAACACAGTATGGCAGCATCACCAATGCTGAAGGCCGGTTTAACCTTCCCGGTATGAGAGCTGGCGGCCCTTATACGGTGGAAGTTTCTTATGTGGGATTTTCCAAAGAAACTTATTCAGACATCACTTTGTTTTTAGGACAAACCTTTGTGCTGAATGCGGTTTTAAGTGAAGGATCACTTGAATTGGGAGAAGTTATGGTTGTAGGGACGAAAGCATCTGCTTTCCAAACCGACAAAACCGGAACCACCACCAACATTTCCAATCAACAATTGATCACTATGCCCTCCATCAGCCGCGGCATTCAAGATGTGGCGCGCCTTTCACCTTATGCTAACGGTATGAGTTTTGCAGGAGGCGATGGGAGATCAACCAATTTCACTGTTGATGGTGCTAACTTCAACAACAACTTCGGTTTAAGCTCCAACCTTCCCGGTGGAGGCAATCCCATCTCGTTAGATGCTATCGAAGAAGTTCAAGTTGTAGTTGCGCCTTTTGATATTCGCCAAACCAACTTCATTGGTGGTGGTATCAATGCCATTACAAAATCAGGAACCAACCAATTCAAAGGATCTGCCTATACCTACCTGCAAAATCAGGACATGCGCGGCAACAAAATTGGTGATGTTGACTTTGGTGTTCGTGATGAAGAATCAACAAAAATCTATGGTTTAACTTTGGGTGGACCCATCATCAAAAACAAACTGTTCTTTTTTGTGAACGGTGAGTACGAACTCAACCCAGGACAAGTTGTGACCTGGAGACCATCAGAAGATGGAGTTGCCAACACCGACCTCATGTTATCGCGCACCAGCAAATCTGACATGGAATTGGTAAAACAACACCTCATCTCGAAATACGGATATGATCCGGGTTCATACACTGATTATCCTGCTGATGAGAGCAACAATAAGCTCATGGCCCGCATTGACTGGAACATCAATAAATCAAACAAATTAAGTGTTAGATACAACTACACTAAGAATAAAGCATGGTATCCAACAAACGGTAACTCAACAGACGCTGGTTTCCGTAACAATTCAATGGATCGTATTTCACAGTACTCCATGGCTTTCTCAAAATCAATCTATTCACAAGAAAACACGGTTAATTCTATAGCTTTAGATTTAAACAGTCGTTTTTCAAATAAGATTTCGAACCAGTTTTTGGCTACCTACACAAAAATTAAAGACATGCGTGGTTCGGATTCCAGTCCATTCCCATTCATTGACATCATGAATGGCGTGAATGATGACGGTTCGCAGATTCTTGAGCCTTATATTTCAGCTGGTTATGAATTGTTTACTTGGAACAATGGCGTTAATAATAATATCTTAAACATTGTTGATAACGTAAACGTTTATTTGAACAACCATAAAATCACCATTGGAGCAAGCTTTGAACATCAAATGGCCAACAACTCTTATATGCGTAACGGAACAGGATACTACCGCTATGCCAGCCTCAATGATTTCTTGACACAAGCCGCTCCTAGAGATTTTGCCTTAACTTATGGTTACGATGGCGAGAAAAATCCTGCTGCTGAAGTTGCATTCAATCAACTTGGACTTTATGCCCAAGATGAGTGGAGCATCAATCCTACTTTCAAATTGTCGTATGGAATCCGCGCTGATTATTTGGTTTATGAAGATAACATCATCAGCAACAACGCCATCAGCGCTTTAGATTTTGGTGGCAAAAAACTTGATACCGGTGAATGGCCCAGCGCTAAAATTCAAGTTTCACCGAGAGTGGGCTTTACATGGGATGCCTTAGCTGACCAATCTTTGAAAGTGCGCGGCGGAACCGGTTTGTTTGCCGGTAGATTGCCTTTGGTTTTCTTCACCAATATGCCTACCAACTCAGGTATGGTTCAAGGAAGCTACTCTGCTGTAACAAAATATGATGCCAACGGTAACGTCACCAGTGCTGATCCAAAACTTGCTTTGTTAGCCGGTCAAATGATCACAAGTGTAGATGAAATGATTCGCATTTTAGGATTACAAAACACAATCACTCCTGAAGACGGTGCACTTCCACGCGATATTAATGCTATTGATCCTGACTTTAAAATGCCACAAGTATGGAAATCTTCATTGGCTGTTGACTATGAATTGCCAACTACCTTCCCCTTGTCGGTAACAGTTGAAGGTATCTTTACCAAAACCATGAATGGGGTAATGTTGCAAAACTACAACCTGAAACAACCCGATGAAACTTGGGCACGCTTCAGCGGCTCCGACGACAGGTACATTTACCCTGCTAAAGCTGATTTGACCTACACTGCAAAAAATGCTTATGTACTTTCGAACAACAGTGATGGATACGGCGTGATTGGAAACATTTCTATCTTCTCAGAACCGGTAAAAGACCTGAACTTGATGTTTGCCTACACTTTCACTGAAGCAACAGAAATTTCGGGTATGCCAGGAAGCAATGCTGCTTCTGCTTATACTGGTTTGTTCCAAATTGATGGCCCACACCTTCCATTGGCGCAGCGCTCACAATATGTTGTTCCTTCAAAAGTAATTGGTTCTGTTTCGTACAAACTTCCATGGTCGAACAAATCATTGAGTTCTGCAACAATGATTAACTTGTTCTACTCAGGTTATACACCTTATGGCAACAGCTTCACCTATACCAATGACATGAATGGTGATGGTATTGCAACTGACCTGATCTATATCCCAAAAGATAGAGGTGATATTAAGTTTGTTAGCCAAGCTGACGAAGATGCTTTCTTCACATTCTTAGATCAAGACAAATATCTGAGCAGCCATAAAGGTGAATATGCTGAAGCTTACGCTGCACGCGCTCCTTGGGTAAACAGATTCGACTTACGTATTGCACGCGAGTATTATTTTAAAGTTGCCGGTAAAACGAACACCTTACAATTTAGCCTCGACTGCCTCAATTTTGGCAACCTCCTCAACAGCGAATGGGGTGTTTTCCAAACCAATTCAGGCTCAAACAATGGTCGCATCTTAAAGTATGAAGGCAAGGACGATGCCAACGTTCCAAGCTACTCAATGGTGAAAGTTAACGGCGAATATCCTACCAAAACTTATGACTACAACTATAATTACGGCCAAGTTTGGCAACTCCAACTTGGTGTAAGATATATCTTCTAAGGTTTGTTCCTTAAACTGAAAAAGTCCTGCATCTGCTGCAGGACTTTTTTTTTACATTTGCATATCATTAATAGTACCCGAATAAAAGCTGGAAAGGTTAGTTAATAAATGAGTTTTTTTGTTCAATAATCTCCAACATAAATCTGGAAGATTCAAGCTTCACATTGTTACTTTTTATGAATCAGCTAAAACAAAAAGCTTCGCAGAGCCATAAAAAGTTAAACAGCATTAATCGTGCCCAGTATAATATTTTATTTTAACACACTGATAATATATTAGTTATCAATTAATAAGGCATAAAATGGTTAAAAAATTACTCCTCCCCGCTTTTTTGTTTCTCATATTCACCTCGTGCATTCGCGAACAGAAAAGTAAAAATTATGTTGTTGTGCTTTCTTTGGATGGCTTTCGTTGGGACTATGCAGCGCGCACCCCCACTCCAAACTTAGACTGGATTGCAGCAAACGGAGTAAAAGCAGAGCGGATGATTCCCAGTTTTCCCACCACCACCTTTGCCAACCATTACACCTTGGCCACCGGCTTGTATCCCGATCATCACGGCATCGTAGCCAACCGTTTTTACGCTTCAGATCTGGATGAGGAATACAACAGCAGAAAAAACAAAGCCTCGGTAAGCGAAGGAAAGTTTTATGGTGGCGAGCCTATTTGGGTTACCGCAGAAACACAAAATGTGACTACCGCCACTTGCTTCTGGGTTGGAAGTGAGGCCGATGTGAAAGGCGTGCGTCCAACCTACTGGAAACAATATGAACATGATATGCCCTTTACCGACCGTATTGACACCGTCATGCACTGGTTAGAACTGCCCGAAAGTATTCGCCCCAACTTGGTGATGTGGTATTTTGATGAGCCCGATTCGCAAGGGCATGACCTCGGCCCTGAGAACGACAGCATCTTGCCGCTCATTACCCGCCTCGACAGTTTGGTTGGGGTGTTTATAAAAAGGTTGAGCCAACTACCTTATGCCGACAAAATCAATTTTATCGTTCTTTCCGATCACGGTATGGCACAGTTATCACCCGACCGAATCATCATCCTCGATCAATACGTTGACACCAGTATGATTGCTATTGCCGATGGCTGGAATCCAACCATGAACTTTAAAGCCAAAGAAGGCCTAAAACAACCCCTTTTGGATGCCTTGAAAGAAGTTCCCCACCTGCAAAGTTGGGAGCGCGGCGGTGCTCCAGCACATTTGAATCATGGAACCCACCTGCGCACACACGACATGACCATTTTGGCCGATGATGGCTATAGCATATATTGGTCATGGGCCATTGGTGATGGAGGCGGAACCCATGGCTACGACCCAAAAAACACCGATGTTAGTGCTATATTTTATGCATTTGGCCCCGACTTTAAAACCAATTACAGCAAGAAACCCTTTCAAAACATTCACTTTTATCCCCTTTTGGCGCACCTACTCAAACTGAAACCGGCAAAAGTTGACGGCAGTTTCGATTCCATATCCGATGTGCTAAGAACTTTTCCAAAAAACTAAATAGCTTCATCATGATCAAATCCATAAGTTTAAGTCTCATCGTTTTCGTTTCATTCTTTTTGAGCAGTTTTGCGCAAAAAAGCCTTTTACAATCAGGTCCTATGTTGGGCTATTCAGAAATGCAAGAGGTGATGCTTTGGGTTCAGACCAAAAAGGCCGCTGAGGTAGAAATTATTTATCAAATTCAAGATGGAAGCCAACCACCAAGAAGAACAGAAAAACTACTAACCTCCAAAAAAGAGGCCTTTACAGCCCACCTTAAAGCCGATAGCGTTGATCCGGGAAACCGCTACACCTATCAGTTGTATATCAATGATATTTTGGTTCAACTGCCCTACCCTTTGGAATTTCAAACCCAACAAATTTGGAAATGGCGCGGCGATCCTCCAAATTTCAGCATGTTAACCGGAAGCTGCGCCTACATCAATCAAACAGAGCACGATCGTCCGGGAAAGCCTTATGGCGGCGATTACAGGATTTTCAACAGCATGAACACGCATAGGGCTGATTTCATGCTGTGGTTAGGCGACAACATTTATTTGCGCGAACCCGATTGGAATAGCACCACGGGCATCAATGCCCGCTATACCCATGGTAGAAGCCTTGCTGAACTCCAACCTTTTCTATCTTCGACGCACCATTACGCTATTTGGGACGATCACGATTATGGCCCTAACGACAGCGACAAAGGTTTTATTAACAAGAACGCAACCCTAGAGGCTTTTAAACACTTTTGGGCCAATCCAACATTTGGTGTTGAAGATATTAATGGCGTCACTACCTCTTTCCAATGGGGCGACGCCGACTTTTTTTTGTTGGACAACCGCTGGTACCGCGATCCTGATTTGATTGAAAAGACAGATAAAACTCTTTTAGGACAAGCCCAAGTAGAATGGTTGCTGAACAACTTGGTTACCAGCACTGCCACCTTTAAAATAGTGGCAATGGGTGGGCAGTTTTTAAGCACTGCGGGCGAATATGAAATATATTCCGCCAATGGATACGATCAAGAACGCCAGTTGATCATTGATTTCATTCACCGCCATGCTATTAAAAACGTCGTTTTCATTACGGGTGATGTACATTTTAGTGAGATGTCGGTGTTAAAAGAAACTGATAAGCCCACCATCTACGACCTTACTTTCTCTACCCTAACAGCCGGCTCAAACACCAAAGGAGGCGAGTGGAAAAACACTTTGCGCGTGCCGGGAACGGTAGTAATCAAGCGTAATTTTGGTAAGATTTCATTTAAAGGGGCGGCAAAAAAGCGTGAACTTATGGTGCAATGCTTCGATACCGACAATGTTTTGCAGTGGGAGCAAACAATTCAACAGGAGTAAACAATCAGACTTTATTACATGAAGAATTTTTTTTTGACCGTTTTTTGGATACTGATTCCTTTACTTTTTTTTGCTCAAAATGCTGATATTGACCTGTTGAGAGAAATCAACCTCAACAGAAACAAAGCGCTTGACCCTTTTTTACGCGGCATTACTCACACGGCAGGACCGGTTGCTTTTGTTGTGCCTTTGCTTTTGTTGGTAGTAACCTCCATTAAAAAAAATAGAAAGCTTAAAAGAAAAGCGGTGATCATGGTGATCTCAGTTTTGACAGCGGTGATCGTTACAACCACCTTAAAATATACCATCAATAGGCCACGCCCTTTTGAGACTTACAGCTTTATCGAGAAGGTCACTTCAGGTGGAAGTCCCTCCTTTCCATCAGGACACACTACCGATGCTTTTGTGCTGGCAACCGCCCTGAGCCTTGCTTTCCCACGCCGACACATCATTTGGCCTGCGTTTCTTTGGGCAACGGCAATTGCTTATTCACGTATGAGTTTGGGTGTGCATTATCCCGCAGATGTGCTTGTTGGCATCCTCATTGGAACGGGAGCTGCTTTACTTTGGCATATTATTTTCAGCAGCAGACAAGAATCAAGAGCGTAGAATGGCGATTCCTAAGAACGATTTACTCACTTGCCGCATCATACTAAAAAGAAGTGTTATATCACGAAGCGAAAAACAAGTGGAACTTGCGTATGGGTTATAATACGGCCAAAATAACAACCTGGCTTTAGCGCATCCACAGCAAGATTTATTTTACCATCTTGCATCATTACCGAAGTGTTTCTAACAACGCGGCCTGTTTCATCATAAATGAAAACAAGAACATCTCCTGTATAATTTACATGACCTGAAACAGTGATGTTGCTGGAAGCAGGATTGGGATACACCAACGCATCTTGCTTGTTGTTTTCATTCGGAGTTGACTCCAGTTGATGGTCATAAATAACTGTTACACTCGCTTCAATGGCTTCAGAGAAACTCGTATCATCAAAAATGGTGTAGGTGATTGACGACTTCCCAAAAGCCAATGGGGGAAAGTCGAAACGGCGAAAATGAACCACATGAGAAGCAAAAGTATAATCCTCGGCACCCGGTTGAATGGTATCAGGAATATTGATTGTATCCGTTCCCGGCCAGCATTGAACACCGAAACAATAATAGTCAATAGTAGAGTCGGCCATAAAATGAACCGTTTTCCGCAAATTTAATGAGAGGATATGGTCGGTAATTGTTTTTCATTGTGAAATATGCAGTAAGTTCGATGGCAAGAGGATCGGTGCTGGAAATTTTAATGGTTGAATCATTCACTATTTTATTTCCGTTCATTCGATCTAACAGTAGGATTTGCTGAGCATTAACAAGTATTGAAACAAAAAGAAACGTTACCGTAAGGATGATTTTAATCATGTAAGCGAAGTTTAAGTAGTTTCCAAAAATAATAAAATTACAATTGGAAGTGCAGACTCCAGTTTAAAGTGATTTTTTGAGAAAGGATGAAGTTGTGGACAAAGCCCAAATATGACTAAAAAAACATTTGACATAAATCAGCAAAAAAGCACTTGCAAATAAAAATTTGCAAGTGCTTTTATCCTTGTAAGAATTTAATTTTCAGACTAATAGGTCAAAGAAACATTACGTTCTTTCACCATTTTCCGCATATTGATCAGTGCATAGCGCATACGACCTAATGCAGTATTGATACTCACATTGGTCATGTCGGCAATGTCTTTGAAACTCATTTCGGCATAGAGCCTAAGGTATAAGACTTCGCGCTGCTCCTCGGGCAACAGATCAATCATTTTGCGCACATCATCATGAATCTGTTCGGTGATCATCTGCTCTTCGATGGATTTGTCGGTTAAACCAAGCTTGTCGGCCATCCGAAAATCGTCGGGGCCGGTATCTGCCATAGGCAACCGCCGCGACTTGCGAAAATGATCAATTATAAGATTGTGGGCAATGCGCATCACCCACTGAATGAATTTACCTTCTTCGTTGTAATTGCCGCCTTTGAGGGTGCGAATCACTTTGATGAAGGTATCCTGAAAGATATCATCGGCCAACTGACGATCTTTTACCAACATTTGAATGTAGGCAAAAACCCTCGATTGGTGGCGTGATAACAAAATTTCGAAACTGGATTGATTACCATTAAGATAACTTTCAACCAGCTCTTTATCGCTAAGTTCAATAGCATTCATAGAGCTTCCCTTTTATTACAAATGATTTAAAGGGTAAAAGTTATTTCTATAATGATTCTCCTATGGGATTAATGATTAGACTAAAACTGTTTGTTTACTTTATCAGACGCAAAATTATACAGATTTTCTCAAAAAGCAAATTTTATTGATAATTTCGCAAAAATATTTGCTAAACAGCCTTCATGACGAACAAAGCACCGAACAAAACCATACATATTATCCGAGCCAGGGTTAATAACCTCAAAAACCTCAGCATCGAACTTCCTAAAAACAAGATGATTGTCATCACCGGTCTCTCGGGCTCGGGCAAATCATCTTTGGCCTTTGACACCTTATACGCCGAAGGGCAGCGACGCTATGTGGAGAGCCTGAGTGCTTATGTGCGACAGTTTTTAGGCCGAATGAACAAACCCGACGTGGACCAGATTACAGGGTTGTCGCCCGCTATTGCCATTGAACAGAAAGTGCATTCCCACAATCCACGCTCAACGGTAGGCACATCTACCGAAATTTATGAGTACGTCAAACTGCTTTTTGCACGCATCGGGAAAACCTCTTCGCCCATCTCGGGAAAAATTGTTCAAAAACATCGGGCAAAAGATGTGGTTGACTTTATTTTGCAGCAACCCATTGGTGCTACCGCCTATTTGCTTGCTCCACTGAGCAATATCAGCGGACGCACCACCGCCGAGCACCTCACCGTTTTGATGCAGCAAGGCTTTGCCCGCATCATGCACAAGAGAGAAATTTTTCGCATTGAGGAGTATTTGACGACAAAAAAACTTCCTGTCTTAGACAGCATTTCCATTGTAGTAGATCGGTTGAGGGTGCAAACCCTTGATGACGATTTCTCAGCAAGGGCTGCCGATTCGGTGCAAACTGCATTTTATGAAGGCAAAGGCTATTGCAAGGTTTTGGTTGAACATGACGAGCAAATGCAGGAGTTCGTCTTTAGCGATCGTTTTGAGGCTGATGGCCTGACTTTTGAAGAACCCTCGGTGAATATGTTCACGTTCAACAATCCTTTTGGCGCGTGTAAAACCTGCGAAGGATTTGGGTCGGTGATAGGTATTGATGAAGATTTGGTCGTTCCTAATAAGTCGCTTTCGGTCTATGAAGGCGCTATCGCCTGTTGGAAAGGCGAAAAGATGGGTGAATTTCGTGAGCAGCTCATTGCCAATGCTTCTAAGTTTGATTTTCCAATTCACAAACCCTACTATTCCTTATCAAAGGAACAAAAGAAACTTCTTTGGACGGGTAACAAATGGTTTGAAGGCCTTGATTTCTTTTTCAGTCAGTTGGAGGAGCAATCCTACAAAATTCAATACCGCGTCATGCTCTCCCGCTACCGAGGCAAAACTCTTTGCCCTGACTGCGAAGGAACCCGCCTACGTAAAGATGCTTCTTACGTTAAAGTGGGTGGCAAAAGCATTTCGGAGATCGTTCAATTGAATTTAGAAGAGGCTTTCGATTTTTTCGACCGACTTGAACTTTCTGAGCATGATACCATTGTCTCCAAACGCTTGACCACCGAAATCACCAATCGGCTTTCTTTCTTGCTCGATGTAGGCTTGGGCTATCTCAGCCTCAACCGTTTATCAAACAGCCTTTCGGGAGGCGAATCACAACGCATCAATTTGGCTACTTCGTTGGGTTCGAGTTTGGTGGGTTCGACCTATATTTTGGATGAGCCCAGCATTGGCCTGCATCCGCGCGACACCGGCAGGCTTATCAAAGTGCTCAAAAGGTTGCGCGATATTGGCAACACTGTGATTATTGTAGAACACGATGAGGAAATCATCAAAGCTGCGGATCAAGTGGTTGATATTGGCCCCTTGGCGGGTCGTTTGGGTGGCGAACTCATTTTTCAAGGCACATATGATGAAATTCTCCAAAGCAATGGAAGCCTCACCGGACGCTACCTCTCTGGAAAAGAAAATATCCCGTTGCCGGCTTTGCGTCGCAAGTGGACCGATTATATTGAAATGATTGGCGCTACGGAAAACAACCTTCAAATGCTCAATGTAAAGATACCCCTGAGGGTGATGACAGTGGTTACAGGAGTGAGCGGCTCGGGCAAATCATCGTTGATTCGAGGTATTTTATACCCGGCCATGAAAAAATATACTGGCGGTCTTGCGGATAAAACAGGAAAATTTGGCGAATTAAAAGGTGATTTACATCGAATTTCCTCAGTAGAAATGATTGACCAAAACCCCATTGGGCGTTCGTCGCGATCAAATCCTGTGACTTATGTAAAGGCGTTTGACGAAATAAGACAATTGTTTTCGGAACTCAAGCTTGCCAAAACACGGAACTATAAACCCGGATTTTTCTCATTCAACGTTCCCGGCGGGCGTTGCGATGCCTGCGAGGGCGAAGGAAGCGTGAAAATTGAAATGCAATTTATGGCCGATGTGTTTTTGGAGTGTGATGTCTGCAATGGCAAGAGATTCAAGGAACAGGTATTGGACATTAAATTTATGAACGAAAACATCGCCGATATCCTCGATATGACCATTGAGGAAGCCATTGAGTTTTTTGAAACACACCAAAAACAATCGTCCTTGATCAAAAAGGTTTTGGTGAAGCTTTATCCTTTAAAAGAAGTCGGTTTGGGTTATTTAAAGATGGGGCAATCGTCGAACACCCTCAGCGGCGGCGAGGCCCAGCGCATCAAGTTGGCTTTCTTTCTCACCAAAGGCCAAAACGAAAAACCCACTTTGTTTATTTTCGATGAGCCCACCACTGGATTGCACTTTCACGACATCAACAAACTGATGGATGCCTTCAACGCGCTTTTGGAAAATGGCCACACTCTCGTAGTGATTGAGCACAATCCCGAGGTGATAAAAAGTGCCGATTGGGTGATAGATTTAGGCCCTGAAGGGGGCGACAAAGGAGGCCAAATAATTTTTGAAGGCGTGCCCGAAAAGCTGATTCAGTGTTCAGAATCCTATACCGCTCGGGCCCTGCAAGACAAGCTTCGGCAGTCATAATCCGAAAATTGCTATTTTTGCGCCTTGCTTTTCATGTGTTTCATAACACGAAAACATGAAAAGTTTTGTTTTACATTCAATTGTTATTATATATAATTTACTAATATCTAATCTTTTATGAGAAATTATTTCCTGTTAGCTTATCTTTTCTTTTTGATAACCTCGTGTGGGGCACCTAGTGGACACAACCACGATCATGACCACGAACATGGACACGATCACGATCATGGACACTCAGAAGTAAAAACCGAAGTTCACTACGAACAAGAGAAAAATTTCAGCGCTGTAAAACAACTTACTTTTGGTGGTGATAATGCTGAGGCCTATTTCAGTTTCAATGATGAAATGATTGTTTTTCAATCCAACAACCCGGCCTGGTCGCTCGATTGCGATCAAATTTTTTATACCCGTTTGGATGATGCCAAAATGGACCAAGAAATCCCCAAGATGATCAGCACCGGATTGGGACGCACCACTTGCTCTTACTTCATGCCCGGCGACAGCACCATCCTTTTTGCTTCCACCCACATGGGCAATGGAAGTTGTCCGCATGTGCCTGAACCAAGAGAAGATGGCAAGTACGTTTGGCCTATCTATGAGGATTATAACATTTTTGTTGCCGATTTAAAAGGCAACATCGTTGACACCCTTACCACAAGAAAAGGATACGATGCCGAAGCCACCGTTTCGCCCAAAGGCGACAAAATCGTGTTTACTTCAGATCGCACCGGCGATTTGGAACTGTTCACCATGGATATAGATGGCAGCAATGTGAAGCAAGTTACTTATGGATTGGGTTATGACGGCGGCGCTTTTTTCTCTCCCGACGGCACTAAGCTCGTTTTTAGATCGTCGCGCCCACAAACACCCGAAGAGCAAACCGAGTACAAAGAGCTGCTCAAGCAAGGTTTGGTGATGCCTACCAATATGGAAATTTACGTTTGCAATGTAGATGGTTCCGACCTGCGTCAAGTAACCAAATTGGGCAAAGCCAACTGGGCTCCCTATTTTCACCCTTCGGGTAACAAACTGGTTTTCAGCTCAAATCACCAATCAGAAAGGGGATATCAGTTCAACATTTTTATGATTAACCTCGATGGAACCGGTCTTAAACAAATCACTTTCGACAATACCTTTGATGCCTTCCCAATGTTTTCATTCGATGGAAAAAAATTAATTTTTTCGAGCAACAGAAACAACAACGGAACCAAAGACACCAATATCTTTTTGGCAGATTGGACTGAAACGGAATAATTTTCCATTTTAAGTGCTACTGTTTGGAGAAAGCAATTTTACAATGAAACGATCCTGAAAATAAAACCTAAAAGCCTTGACACGACAAGTGTTGAGGCTTTTTTTATTCTGTTGAATACCATGAATGAAAAACACCAAAAAGTTTTCGACGCACTGCAAGCCCTCAACATCAAATATGAGGTCATTTATCATCCACCCACACCCACCGTGGAAGACGCATTGATGTATTGGAAAGACCTTGAAGCCGTGCATTGCAAAAATTTATTTTTAAGAAACCATAAAGGAAACCGGCATTATCTCGTGGTTTTCGATTGTATGAAACAGCTGAACATTCGCGATCTGGAGCAACGCTTGAAACAAGGAAAACTCAGCTTTGCCTCCCCTGAGCGCATGAACCGTTACCTTGGCATAGCACCCGGAAGCGTATCGCCTTTGGGATTGATCAACGACACCGAAAAGCATGTTACCGTGTTCATTGACCGGCATCTTTTAAATGCCAAAAAACTCAGCTTTCATCCCAATGAAAATACAGCAAGCTTGAGTTTGGCCACCGCAGATTTTGTGCGTTTTTTGAAAACTTCGGGGAATGAATTTCATTTTTTAGATTTATACGACTAAAGTTGGTTTGCCCCACAAAGTGATGTATTGACAGTGGTTTTGGCATGTTCACATCGCTCAAAAAACGCAAAAGCAAACCCCACCAATATTGACGCAATTTCCAAAAAAGGAAATCACTACCTTTGTCGAAAATGTAGGAACTGTCTTGCAATTAACGTTTTCGCAGTACTTTCCGACAAAAAATAGCATCACAAAAAAAAGCGCCTTGAATCAAATCTCCAGAAACTACTTCATAAAGAGAAAAAATTCTCCTTTCGAGAAATACAATAAACAACATAAAACACAAGATAATAATTACTTACAGCAATAAGCCCAAATCAAAAAACTATGGGAACCCCCGAAAGAACTCAAGTAAAAATAAACTCCGAGATTGGAAAGTTAGAAACTGTTATCACGCATACGCCCGGTGCTGAGGTCGAAAACATGACCCCTGAAAATGCTGCGCGTGCGTTGTACAGCGACATTTTAAATTTAAGTGTAGCGCTTCCTGAGTACAACCAGTTTCACTCCATCTTAAAACGTTTTGCGCATGTATTTGAGTTGCGAGATTTGCTATCGGATGTCCTTAAAATTGATAAGGTTAAGAACGAAATGATAGACAAAATTTGCAAATTTGAATCCACAGATGACATTTGCAAGTACCTGAGCGGTTACGACCACAACGAGTTGGCCCGCCTACTCATCGAAGGCGTGGAGATGAGCAAAGACACCCTCACCAAGTTTTTAGACGACGAAAGATTCTCTGTGCACCCACTGCCCAACTTCTTTTTCACACGCGATGCCGCCTTCAGCATGAACGACCGCGTGATGATCAGCCAAATGGCCAATAAAGTGCGTGAGCGCGAATCATGGATCATGGAAGCCATTTTCAATCATCATCCAAAAATAAGCACCGAAACCATCAATCCGGTTAAGCTGTTTGATAAATCAGGCAAAGCTACCATCGAAGGAGGAGACGTTTTGGTGGTGAGAGAAGATGTTTTTTTAATCGGTATCAGCAGTCGAACTACCAGCCAAGGCATTGATTCTGTGTTGGAATACTTGAAAACTAAGCCCGGAACCAAACACTTAATCCTTCAAGAACTCCCCTATTCGCCCGAGTCTTTTATTCATCTCGACATGGTGTTTACGCTTCTCGACAAACACACTTGTATGATTTTTGAACCCTTGATCCTTCGATCGAGCAGACATCTCACCATTCATGTGATTATTGAGGACAAAGATGTGGTCAAAATCAAAGAAGAAGATACCATTCTTTCTGCCCTCGAGCAGATAGGCATGGAATTTCAACCTGTTTTTTGTGGTGGAAACAACAGTATTTTCAATATGGAAAGAGAGCAGTGGCAAAGCGGTGCCAACTTTTTTGCACTGGCGCCGGGAAAAGTGATTGGCTATGGCCGAAATGTGCACACCATGGAAGCCTTAAACAATGTAGGTTTTGAGATTTTTAAAGCACGAGATATTCTCAAAAACAAGGTCGAAATTGATAATTATAGCAAATACGTCATTACCATCGAGGGAGCCGAATTGTCGCGCGGTGGTGGTGGAGCACGTTGCATGACCATGCCATTAAGAAGACAAGAGGTTGATTGGTAAAGCATTATGAAAAGCATTTATGACGTGCCTCGGTTTCACAGCATCCGAATTTACTTGGTAGCTTCGGTCATTTTTTTCATGTTAGTGTTTCCGATTTCTCTCATTATGCTTTTCAAGTATGGCCCATTTTGGTTAGAAGAAAAAAATGCTTTTGAAGGCCCTCAGAAAGTGGAAATGCTAACTATTTTTGCTCCCGATAGCCTCGAAAGCAGCAACACTCTCAAGCCTTTAAATTCCGAAATTTCAAAAAAAAGCAGTACCGTTGCCCTTGAACCCGACGATTTAGATTTCAAAGAAATCATCACATGGATGTTCAGAATGTTGTTGGTGGGAATGGTATTGGGCTTTGTTTGGAACTATCCCTTCAAACTGTATTTTCGAAACAAGAGAAAAGGGCGTTATATTTCGCCTAAACTTGAAACACATTGCCGCCAATGGCTGCTTCAGTTGCCTCTCACCAATGCGCTCGTGGTTGCCTTTTCGTTTTTTGTTGTGCTTTATTATATGGTATTTCAATTTCTCACGAAAGATTTTCACAGCGAACTAACCCGCGATTTTCACCGGCAGTTTTTGATCATCACAGCTTTAGGAGCCGCCCTCACCACCATGTTTGTATATTTTTGGTTTCGGCATCGGGTGCGTTTTATCTATCTCGAACACGTTTTCGACAGTGTGAGTCTTTACAAAGCATCCACCAAACGCTACCGCGATCACATAGTTAGACGACTATGGGTCAATAGTTTAATGACAACATTGCTGCCTTTGGCAATTGTCATTTTTTATATTTCATTGAGTAAAACGCCCAATCGTTTGCCCGGCGATCCGCAGCTCAACAGCGATCAGATTAAAGTTTTGTTTGGAAAATACACCCCATTGATTGAGCAAACCAATCTTTTCCAAAGCGAGCATTTGTTTTATGTCAATTCTATTGACAGCCTTTTGATGTTTGTGGGGATTTTTTCGGGCATTCTGATCAGCATTATTTACCTGTTTTTTTTCGTTAACTGGACGCATTTCAGCATTGTTATCCCTTTAAAAGAGGTGGTTGAAAAGATGCGACATCCAATTGAAAATGAAATAGATAGGTTGGCTATATTGCGTACCAACGATGAAATTGGAGAGCTGGCCAACGGATACAATGAAATGGCATTACGCATTACCAAAAACCTACGCTCGCTGTCGCTCATTACCGAAGCCAACCAGCGATTTGTGCCCATTCAGTTTTTGCAAATGTTAGGCAAAAAAAGTATCACAGATGTTGCTGTGGGCGACCAAGTGCAAAAACACATGACCATTCTTTTCATAGACATCCGCTCGTTCACTAGCCTTTCGGAACAACTTACACCAAAAGAAAACTTCGACTTTTTGAACGACTATCTGGGCTTTATGGAACCTGTCATTCGCTCCAATAATGGCTTTGTAGATAAGTTTATTGGCGATTCCATTATGGCGCTTTTTCATGAACAGCCTTTAGATGCCGTTAAAGCTGCCATTGAAATGCGTCGGCAATTAAAGCTGTTTAACAGACAGTTGCATCAGCAAGGCAGACCTGAAATTGAAACCGGCACAGGCATTCACACCGGCAATTTGATTCTTGGCGTGGTAGGTGGGGCAGGCAGGATTGAAACCACGGTTATCAGCGATGCTGTTAACTTGGCCTCGCGCCTCGAAGGCCTCACCAGAAGCTATGCAGCATCCATCATTGTTTCAGAAGCTACCCTTGTCGAGCTGCCGCTTAACAATGATTTTTTTGTTGAATCTATAGGGGAGGTTTTGGTGAAAGGACGTAAAAAAAGCGTTGCGATTTATGCCATCTCTCAACCTGAAAGCATTGAAATACACCAGATTGAAGCCACCAACATTTTGCTTACTGAAGCAAAAATTACTGCTCTAAAAAGCATTGTTACGAAACAATTAAACAAAGTTCCCCACTACTACCCGTACCACGATCTGAACCACACTTTTGATGTATATGAGGCAGCCTACCAATCGGCAAAGCACCACCAAATCAATGCCGAAGAACAGTTGATACTCCTAAGTGCCGCCTTACTCCACGAAACAGGAATGGCCGAAGGGCATCAAGATCATGAAGAAAAATCAATCGCTTTTACCCGAAACACCTTGCCATTTTTATGTTACAATAACGCGCAAATTGAACAGATTTCCCAATTGATCCGCTGCACTAAAATGCCGCAGAGTCCTTTTAATTTGTTATCTAATATATTATGCGACAGCGATTTAGATTATCTAGGCAGAGCTGATTATGTGCCGCTATCGGAAAAACTTCGTCAGGAATGGATTATCAACGACGGCTTCAGCACCGATCGCAAAGTGTGGTTGGAATCGCAAGTTCAGTTTCTGAAGGAACATCAGCATTTCACCCTCTACAGTCAAAAAAACAGGAAGGAAGGTAAGCTGCGCAATCTGAAACAGGTTGAAGAAGCCTTAAAAGCCATCAGCAACCAAGCATAAAGTTGCTTACCCACAACTTGAAGCTCGTTGAAACAACTTATTTTTGCATGAATAAGGTAGTATCTTTGCCCTTCAAAATGCGTATTTTATCTAAAAAGACAGCAAAATGATTCACAGGATCAATAAATTCCGAAACAAGCATCCCTTTCTTTTTATCATGGTTATTGGCATGATATTAAGGTTAATAGCAGTATTTTTCTCGAGAGGCTTCGGCATGCACGACGACCATTTTTTGGTCATTGAGCCTGCCCAGTCATGGGTCAATGGCGGCGACTATTTAGGTTGGCTTCCTGGAAGTCCGGGCAATACCGGTCCCGAAGGCCACAGTTTTTTTTATGTAGGCTTTCATTATTTGGTCTTTCATCTTTTTCAGGTGTTGGGCATTGCCGATCCTCAATTCAAAATGCTTATCATCAGGTTTTTACATGCCGGAATTTCACTGTTGGTAATTTCCTTCGGCTACCGCATTGCCAGCTTGCTTACCTCCAAAGAAACCGCCTATCGGGTTGCCCTTCTATTGGCTGTATTTTGGTTTATGCCTTTTTTGAGTGTGCGCAACATGGTGGAGATGGTCTCCATTCCATTTCTCATGTACGGATCGTTGATCATCCTCCGTCAGGAGTTGATCCGTAAAGCCGATGAACCGGGCTACCACCAAACTTCCTTTCTTGTGGCCGGATTCTTTTTAGGATTGGCATTTTCAGTTCGATTCCAGACTTTGATTTTCACTGGCGGCATTGGCTTAGCGCTCCTCATAGCCGGCAACCGCAAAGGCATGTTCAGCACCGCTTTGGGCTTTTTGATTTCAACCGTTTTGGTTCAAGGTTTTGTTGACTTTTTGGTTTGGCGCGTACCTTTTGCCGAGTTTACGGAATATGTTCGCTACAATATGAGCCATGCTTATGAATACCACACCGCGCCATGGTACAATTACATTTTGGTGCTGGCAGGACTGCTCATTCCGCCTTTGAGCTTGATGTTGCTGTTTGGGTTTTTCAAAAACTGGCGAAAAAACTTCATCCTTTTTCTTCCCGTCTTTCTGTTTATCGTATTCCATTCTATTTTTCCTAACAAACAAGAACGTTTTATTTTGCCCATCGTTCCCTTATTGATTGTTTTGGGATTGGCCGGTTGGGAAGAATTTGAAAAAGCATCTCAATTCTGGCAGAAAAATCGTAAGCTACTCATTGCCGGAATGGTGTTCTTTTGGGCCGTGAACATTACCATGTTGATGGCTTTCACACCGATGTATTCCAAAAAAGCCAGGGTAGAATCCATGTCATATCTAAGGAATTATCCTCAAACAAAATATTTTGTCGTAGAGGATAACAACAGTGACATACTACGCTTTCCGCCGGTTTATTATTCCGGTCAATGGCCCCGCTACGAAACTTTGATTAAACACACTGATTATAAATCGTTTGCAGCTTCTCGGAATTGGGAAGAAAAAACAGAGCAGCCTGAATTTGTATTGTTTTATCAAGAAACCGACTTGCAAGCGAGAGTAGATTCCATGCAAAAATACCTGCAGAACCTAATATACGAAACCAGTTTCAAACCCGGAATGATGGATCGGTTGATTCACCGCATCAATCCCATCAACGCCAACGAAACCATTACCCTCTATCGCAACCAAGCGCTTGTTCCACAAAAAGCAAACGAATGATGAACAGCGATCAAGCCAAGCTGAGAATTGAGGAACTAAGCCGGTTGCTCGATCAACATAACTATAATTATTACGTGCTCGCAGCTCCTACTATCACTGATTATGAGTTTGATATGCTGATAGAGGAGCTTCTCAGCTTGGAGAGGCAATTTCCGGATTTATCCGCTGCTGATTCGCCCACAAAACGCGTAGGAGGCGAGGTTACCAAGCAATTTCAAACCGTTAAGCACCGCTATCCCATGCTTTCGCTTTCTAACTCCTACAACGAAGGCGAAATTCGTGAGTTTCACAACAGAACCATCAAGACACTTGAGCAAGAGGTTGAATACGTGTGCGAATTGAAATATGACGGACTGGCAATCAGTCTTTTGTACGAGAAAGGACTGCTCATTCAAGCCGTGACGCGTGGCGATGGCGTACAAGGCGACGACGTAACGACCAATGTGCGAACCATCCGCAGCATTCCGTTGAAGCTGAAAGGTAATTTTCCCGAACGTTTTGAAATCAGGGGAGAGATTTATTTTCCGCACGATAGCTTTCACGCGGCCAATGAAGCCCGTGTGGAAGAAGGCGCTGCTCCATTCGCCAATCCGCGCAATGCCGCCGCAGGAACCTTAAAAATGCAAGATTCCGCTGAAGTGTCGCGCCGCAAACTCGATTGTTGGTTTTATTATATCATGGGTAATAACCTCCCATTCAAGAGTCATTACGAAAGCCTTCAAGCTGCCAAAAGCTGGGGATTTAAAATCTCCACGGCCATCGCTTTATGCAGTAGCGAAAAAGAAATTTTTGAGTATATCCACCATTGGGAGAAAGGCCGCCACCAACTGCCTTTTGATATTGATGGCATCGTGATCAAAGTCAACCGTTTTGACCAACAACAGCTACTGGGCTTCACCGCCAAATCGCCACGATGGGCCATTGCTTACAAGTACAAGGCAGAAGAAGTTACCACACAGCTACTTACAGTTACTTATCAGGTTGGACGCACCGGAGCCGTTACACCTGTAGCAAACCTCAAACCTGTGCTTTTGGCCGGAACAACGGTAAAAAGAGCCAGTCTGCACAACGCTGATATCATTCAAGCATTAGACCTGCATGAGAATGACACAGTTGTGGTTGAAAAAGGCGGCGAAATAATACCAAAAATCACCTCGGTAAAAACCTCCATGCGCGATTCGGCCAGCAATGCCGTTGTTTTCATTACACACTGCCCGGAGTGTGGCACTGCCTTGGTGCGTTCCGAAGGAGAATCGGCTTGGTACTGCCCCAACAGCTATCACTGCCCACCGCAAATCAAAGGAAGGCTTTCGCATTTCATTGCCCGCAAAGCCATGAATATCGAGGGTTTGGGCGAGGGTCGCGTAGAGTTGCTTTTCGATCATGGGTTGATCCACAATGTGGCCGATTTGTATGATTTGAATTATGATCAGTTGTTGGGCCTCGAGAAAACCTTTGAAAGTGAAGATGGCAAACTGCGAAAGGTAAGTTTCAGGGAAAAAACCAGCCGAATGATTGTTGAAAGTATCGAAGCATCAAAAGCAATACCATATCCCCGACTGCTTTTCGCGCTGGGCATCCGCTTTGTAGGCGAAACCGTTGCCGCTAAGATAGCAGAGGCTTTCCCCTCGATTGAGCTGTTGATGCGAGCCAAGCACAACGACTTGATCGAAGTAGATGAAATCGGCGACAGAATTGCCGAATCGGTAGTGGCCTTCTTTGATGATCTTGAAAATATGCAAACCATCATGCGACTGCAACAACATGGATTGCAGTTTAGACAATATGCTCAAAAAACAATGTTGAGTAATGTTTTAGAGGGAAAAACAATTGTGATCAGCGGTGTTTTTGAAAAGTTCAGTCGGGACGAAGCTAAAAACCTGATTGAAAATCATGGAGGAAAAGTTTCAAGTTCAATTTCTGCCAAAACCAGCTTTATTTTGGCCGGCGACCAAATGGGACCTTCCAAAAAAGAAAAAGCAGAAAAACTTGGGGTTGCTCTGATGGATGAGCATGATTTTTTGAAGCTTATTGAGAATGAATGATCGTTCTTTTTAGGGCTTCACAACCTCCTTCAAAGCCTTTTCACTTTGCTGTTCATTAAAAATATACACCAGCCTAAAAGTCAGGTTGTTGTTATATTGATGTCGGCGCCAAGGGGTAGTATTTCCTATTGTAGTAAAATCTCGCGTGCGAATCTTAGTCATGGAATAGGCATACCGAAAGTTGAATTTCAATTTCCTATAAATGCGCATTTTCAAATCAATTAAAACATTGACATCATAAGGCTTATAAACTCCATTGCCCGCATCAGTATCCGTTTGCTTGCCATGCTCCCACTCATTGGCCGTGATGAGACTCGCCCATGAAAAACCCGTTCCTACGGTGATAAAATCTTTGTCGGTATAATGTATCAGAAGGGGAATTTCCAGATAATTCAATCGCAGTTTGTAAACGCCATTGAGCGAATCTTGAATGTATTGCGCTTTTTGATTGGCTCCTTTTTGGGTGAAAGAAGTTTCGAGCGAAAGATCCCAATGGGTTCTAAACGGAACCATTGCGCCAACACCGACATTGAGACCGGGCATTTTGTAGCCATAGGCCTCATCGCCATCCACTTGCGAAATATTAAGTCCGCCAGCCACAAAGCCTTTGATGATTTGCGCCTCAGCGATAACCATTACAAAAAGAAAAAACAACAACCAAACCACTCTTTTACCCATAGAAAATAGATTTTGTGCAAACTTAACGATTTAGGCCGCGATCTATTGCAAATTTTGGATTTCTTTCTGCATTTTTAAACTTGTTGCACAAATACATACAAAACAGCTTTCTATCCATATCAGACGATAATTTGTGATACAGTTGAAATAATCTATCTCATTCATTTGATATTTAGTATTTTATAGTTATATTTTATAGAAATGTATATTAAGTCAACCCAATCATAAAATGAATGATCACCCTCCGGTGCAACCGTTTGATATTTCTTTGCATAAAAATCAAAATCAGGTCTTTCACTCAAAAAATCACAGCATGAAAAAAGCAGTTATTGTTTCAGCAGCACGCACTCCCATTGGAAACTTTGGCGGTTCGCTATCATCCCTTAGTGCCGTTGAGTTGGGCCGTATCGCTGCCGTTGAAGCCATTCAGCGGGCAAGAATCGAAGCCTCACAAGTTGAAGATGTGATCATTGGCAACATTCTATCTGCCGGTTTAGGACAAAATATTGCGCGTCAGATCAGCATCTACTCCGGTATTCCTGAAACAACACCTGCCATCACCATCAACCAACTTTGCGGTTCGGGCTTACGTGCGGTGATGATGGCAGCCCAGCAAATTATTTTGGGTGAATCTGAAATTATTCTGGCCGGTGGCACCGAAAGCATGTCCAATGCACCTTATCTACTTCCCAAAGCCCGCAACGGTTATCGCATGGGCGATGGAGCTGTTGTTGACAGCATGATTTTAGATGGGCTTACCGATGCTTTCAACAACTACCACATGGGCATAACTGCCGAAAACATTGCCTCGCAGTGGAACCTCAGCCGCGAAGAGCAAGATCAGTTTGCGTTGAACAGTCAACTAAAAGCCGAACAGGCACAAAAAACAGGTCGTTTTAAAGACGAAATTGTTCCCGTTGTTATCCCTCAAAGAAAAGGTGATGCTATAATAGTGCGTGAGGATGAGTTTCCAAAACATAGCATGACAATAGAAAAACTCAACAAATTACGCCCAGCATTTAAGAGCGATGGTAGCGTAACGGCAGGTAATGCTTCCGGCATCAACGACGGAGCTGCCATGCTGATCGTGATGAGCGAGCAAAAAGCCAAAAGCCTTGGATTGAAGGTATTGTCCACCATCGAAGCCAGCGCTTATGCAGCCCTCGACCCAAAAATAATGGGTTACGGCCCGGTTCCTGCAACCAAAAAAGTACTTAAAAACAGTGGTTGGAAGATTTCCGATCTTCAACTCATCGAAGCCAATGAAGCCTTCGCTGCACAATCCTTGGCCGTGGTGAAAGACCTCGGTCTGAACACCGATATCGTGAATGTGAACGGTGGCGCCATCGCCCTTGGTCATCCGGTGGGTGCTTCAGGAGCAAGAATTTTGATCAGCTTAATATTTGAAATGGAAAAAAGAAACCTTCAAAAAGGATTGGCCACATTGTGTATCGGCGGCGGACAAGGCATCGCCATGCTCGTTTCGCGTACCTAAAAACCGAATGTATCATTCATCAATAAAATAGTAGAGACATGAAAAAGCTTAACAATCAGGTTGCTGTAATCACCGGTGGAGCCGATGGAATAGGAAAAGCAGCCGTAAAACGTTTTTCCGAAGAGGGCGCTAAAGTCATTATCTGGGACATGAACGAAGCCAAAGGAATGGAAACCGCAGCAGCGTTTACATCCGAAGGAGCAGAAGTCAGCTTTATGAAGGTAAACACGGCAGATTTTAGCGTTGTGGAAGCTGCTACCAACGAAGTAATCAAGACTTTTGGAAAAATTGACATCTTGATCAACAATGCAGGCATTACACGCGACAGCACCTTGAAAAAAATGACCACCGAACAGTGGCAATCGGTCATTGACGTAAATCTTACCGGAGTTTTTAACTGCACAAAATGCGTTGCCGCCTTCATGACTGAAAAAAATTATGGCCGCATCATCAACACCTCGTCGGTAGTGGCCCTTTATGGAAATTTCGGACAAACCAATTATGTAGCTACCAAAGCAGCCCTCATCGGCATGACAAAAACCCTTGCCAAAGAATTGGGCCGTAAAGGAATTACAGTGAATGCTGTCGCGCCGGGTTTTATTGCCACCGAGATGGTTGAAAAAATGCCTGAAAATATTTTGGCTGGAATGCGCTACAAAACTCCTGTAGGTCGTTTAGGAAAACCTGAAGAAATTGCCGCAGCTTACCTCTTTTTGGCAAGCCCGGAATCAGGTTTCATTAATGGGACCATACTCAGCGTGGATGGTGGCGTAACCATTTAATTTTTATCAGCCGTTGAAAAGCCTTTGAAACAAATTTCAACGGCATTTCAATTCTGCCAGTAGGTTAGCTCGTTCAATGTAAATTAAATTATTTATTTTAAATGGCCACAGTACAACAAGTTACAGGAGGATGGATACTCATCGCCATTTACGCGATCGCCATCTTGTTTTTCGTTATCCGCGGCGCTTTACGCACCAAAAGCATGAACGATTACGCTTTGGGTTCGGTGAATTTTTCACCACTTTTTGTGGGTTTGTCGCTGGCGGCCGCCATGACAAGTGCAGCCACTTTTGTTATCAACCCGGGCTTGATTGCCGCTTACGGCTTTAGCGCAGTACTTTCATTCGGTTTGTTTTTTCCATTGGCCTCACTAATTTCGTTGGTGATTTTAACCAAGAGTTTCCGTCGCTTTGGAAGTAGTGTAAAAGCCTCTACTTTAGCGAGTTGGATTGGAAGTCGTTACCAAAGCAAGGGTTACTCCATTTTTATCGCCTTCCTTTCGGTTCTGCTGATTACTTTCATTGTTTTAATTTTAGTTGCCATCACCAAAGTTTTAAGTAAGGCCTTGAACCTTAACGAAGTTTATACCTTACTTGGGGTAATTGTATTTGTGTTTGGATACATGATGTTTGGCGGCGCCAACTCAATGGTCTATACCAATACCATTCAGGCATTAGTGATGGTGGCAGTAGCCGTAATCCTGCTTGTTTCGGGCTATCCTTACCTTAAAGACGGTGTATATGTGTTTGCTGAAAAACTCAAAACTATTGATCCCGGATTGGTCAACACAACTTATCCTCAAAGTCCGCTTTTCCGGAGCTTTTTCGAGATTATTGTTGTGCAGATGATCGTTGGAGCAGCGGTTGTTTGTCAGCCACATATCATCACCAAATCGTTATTGCTTAAAGATGAAAAAGATGTGAACACTTTTCTCATTTCAGCAGTAGTTATTCAAACCTTGTTTTATGCTGTCGTCATTGCAGGATTGTACGCCCGCCTCACCTTCCCTGATCTCACGAGTGATGGTAAAGCTTTGGGCATTGACGGCATTATTCCGGCTTATGTAGTGAAAATTTTTTCTGAGGGTTGGGTTGCCATTTTGGTTGGTCTTTTGGTGATCATGGGTTTACTCAGCGCAGGCCTTTCCACTATCGAAGGACTGATTCAAAGCCTCAGCACCACCATCACTTCCGACATCATAAAACCTTTGTTTGGAAAGAAAATCAATAACGAACAAAACTATATCTCTATCAACCGTATGGTGATTGTGGGCATGGCTATTGTTGCTTTTCTGGCAGCCCGTCAACAGTTGTTGCATCCGAATTTGAGCGTGGCCATTTTTGCCCAAAACGGGGTTTATTCTTTCTTTTCTATCAATTTTGTACCCATCGTTTTTGGTATTTTCCTTCGCAATATCCACCGCAACACGGCCCTCACCGGCTCCATCACAGCTCTATTTGTTTATTTTTCAGTGTATTACATCCTCCCTTGGCTCATTAGCGCGCAGGGCGTTAGTTTGGGTTATTTCGATTTGTATTTCTCAGGAACAACACAAAACCCGGCCATTGCTGCTGCCGCAGCTATCATACTTTCTACATTAACGGCATTGGTTGTTCATTTGATTAGAAAAAAACAAATCCTCTAAAAGTAAATTTGGTATGAAAACATTCGATCAAATATTTAACGAAAAGCTCATCAGCATTGAAGAAGCGGTTCATTTAATGAAAAGCAATAGCGATGTGATTGTGGCCCAATGCGCTTCGGAACCTCAAGGCTGCATGTCGCAATTTCATTTGGTAAAAGATAAAGTTACGGATGTCAAGGTTTTTTCAGTGCTTACCCTCAAGGCCTACGATTTTTATATGAAACCCGAGATGAAAGGACATTTTGAGCTGTGCAGCTGGTTTCATGCCCCCGGATCGCGTCAGGCCCTGAAAGCTAAAACCGGCACTGTTACATATGTTCCAAATATGTTGCACCGCGCAGCATACGATCGCTTAAAGGTGCGCAAACCCCATCTGTTTTTTGGCACATGTACCCCACCCGATGAAAAAGGTTTTGTCTCTCTGTCATTGGGCATCACCTATGAAAAAGACATCTTAGAGCAAGCCGAAATTGTGGTTTTGGAAGTCAACAAACACTTGCCGCGTACACTTGGCGAC
>JAEWWJ010000102.1 GCA_023396415.1 Bacteroidota bacterium | reverse complement strand
CCAAACAACATAAGAAATGAAAAGAAGTAGAATTTTTTCATAGAATGATTTTTTTAAGTGATGGAATAAGTTTAATCAATGTCAAAATTAGTATAGTTTTCGACTAAAGACAAATAAAATTGTGTTTTTCATTTTAACACCGCGTTCGATCTATCGGTCGAAGGGGGGTGCTTGTCACTAAAATTTGAATTGCATTTGTGATGGCAAAATTTTATTTAGCAGCTCCACTGTTATTATCAAAATCATTTTATACCACATCAAATCAGTGATATTACCTATTTTGGATAACACCCGACTAATACATTTTCATGGTAATAATTTGAGATTTTTACTTAAATTCAATGACTAATCTCTATTTTGCACTAAAAATATTGCTTTTAAAGCAATCATTTTTACTGTATTTTTTCGATCACCTTGTCCTTTAGAGCAATCACATACTTTTTTAAAACAAACCCCAAACAACTTCTGAGCTGCCCGTAATTTCAGTTTATCTGACGATAAAAAAAAGCATTTTTTTTGGCATCTAAAAAAAACCATTTACCTTTGTTCGCAAATCTACGAACAGCATGGGAATTAAATCGGTTACAACAGAAAAGCAGCAAAGGGCTGCACGTTACGCCAAGGCGATGGGTCATCCGGTGCGGATGTATGTTTTGGAGTTGCTTTCAAACCAGAGTTGTTGCTACAGCGGCGATTTGAGCGAAGAGCTACCCATTGCAAAATCAACACTTTCACAGCACCTGAAAGAGTTGAAAGACGCCGGTTTAATACAAGGTGAGATAGAATCGCCCAGGATTAAATATTGTCTGAATAGAGAAAGCTGGAAAGAAGCCCGGGTTCTTTTCAAAGATTTTTTGAGCTTATAAAATTTTTTACAGAAATTGTTCGTCTTTTTACGAAAAGCGAACTGAACAACAATTTATACATCATTTAAAATTGAAATCACATGGAAATTAAGGTTTTAGGAACAGGCTGCCCCAAGTGCAAGTCGTTGGAAAAGGCAACAAGAGACGCGGTTACCGAGTTGGGAATCAATGCCAACATCGAAAAAGAAGAAGACATTATGAAAATAATGCAGTATGGCATCATGCACACTCCCGCCTTGGTCATTGACGGTAAAGTGGTGGTTAGCGGGCGGTTGCCCAACGAAAAGGAACTTAAAAGTATATTAACCGTAAAATAATTGACTGTTATGACAACAAAAATCAGCACTGCATTTTTAAGCGTGTTTTTTTCGCTCTTCATGAGTTTTAATCTTATGGCTCAGTCCAATGATCAAATACAAACGACAACGAAAGCCAAAGTGGATGTGTTTTATTTCCATCTGAACAGCCGCTGCATTACCTGCAAAACGGTTGAAGCGGAAGCAAAAAAGGATGTAAAGGAACTGTTTGGCGATGATGTCAGTTTTACTTCCATCAACCTCGACGAGGCAGCAGGCGAAGCCAAAGGCAAAGAGTTGGGTGTGAACAGCCAAACTTTGTTGGTAGTGAAAGGCGATAAAAAAATCAACCTGACCAATGATGGTTTTATGTATGCCCGGACGAACCCTAAAAAGTTTAAAAAAATTATAGAGGATAAGATAAAACCCCTTCTTTAACAATGGAAGGCTTGCTGAGTGGGCTGCTGGAAAACAGCTCTATGCCCTTTGTAACTGCCTTGCTTTTGGGTTTGATGACCGCCATTAGTCCTTGTCCGTTAGCAGCCAATATCACTGCCATTGGCTTTATCGGAAAGGATATTGATGACCGTAACCGTGTATTTTATAACGGTTTGGTATATACTTTGGGCAGGGCCATCACTTATACAGGGCTCGCTTTTATTCTCTTTCTCGGTGCCGACCAATTTGCAGTCTCCGGTATTTTTCAGAAATATGGTGAAAAAATAATTGGGCCTTTATTGGTGCTGATCGGTCTTTTTATGCTCGACGTTTTGAAAATCAAATTCCCCGGAATGGGCAAACTTTCCGAACGTTTTGAGAAAAAAGGCACCAAAAGCTACTGGGACGTTTTGTTGCTGGGGATTTTGTTTGCGCTGGCTTTTTGCCCATATAGCGGTGTGCTTTATTTTGGAATGTTGATTCCAATGACCATCAGTAGCGCTTCGGGATTGTACCTTCCAGTGGTTTTTGCCATCGCCACCGGCATACCGGTGATTATTTTTGCCTGGTTCATTGCCTTTACCCTTTCAGGTGTCGGCGGGTTATACAACCGTGTGAAAACCTTTGAGATATGGTTCCGCCGGGTGATTTCGGTGGTGTTTATCGGGGTAGGGCTGTATTATATTTTCACGGTTTATTTCTAAAAAAAATTTGATTCAATCGTTCGTAGTTTTACGAACACAACAGATGTGTTATGGATTTTAAAAAAGAGATTAAAATACTGGGGTGGATTACGGTTGTTTTCGTGTTTGTCTTTTTTATGCCGCTCGAAAGCGCTCGATTCAAGGAAGCCATCATGGCCATGTTCGATTTGTCGAAATGGTATGCCCAAGAGCACGTTATCCTCTGTTTGCTGCCGGCTTTCTTTATTGCAGGTGTGATTTCGGTTTTTGTCAGTCAGGGTGCCGTCATGAAATATTTTGGAGCAAAAGCAAAAAAATGGGTGGCTTATACTGTGGCGTCAGTATCAGGAACAATCTTGGCGGTGTGTAGTTGTACCATTTTGCCTTTGTTTTCAAGTATTCATAAAAGAGGTGCAGGACTGGGGCCGGCCATTGCTTTTTTGTATTCAGGGCCGGCCATCAATATTTTGGCTATCATTCTCACTGCCCGTATTTTAGGCTTTGAAATGGGTGTTGCTCGTGTCATTGGCGCGATGGTTTTTGCTGTTGTGATTGGGTCGGCCATGTCACTCATCTACAGGAAGGAAGAAAAAGCCAAACGGGAGGAGCAGATGAACTTTCCTGATATTCCGGAAAAACGTCCGATGTGGCAAACTGCCTTTCATTTTTTTACCCTTGTGCTTATTCTTGTTTTTGCCAATTGGGGCAAGCCGGGCGAGGGCGTTACGAGTGGCACTTGGTTTTGGCTGTGGACCAATAAATGGTACATCACCTCAGCATTTGGTTTGTTATTGGTTTATTCCTTGGTTTTTATCTTAAAACTGAAATGGCAGCATGTGCTTTTAGCAGTTATTGCAACTACCGCCTCGGCATTTATGAGTGCATCGCCACTGATTCCGATGGTGGTTGGCCTTGCAGGGCTGAGTGTAATCACCTTGTTAGACAAGCAAGATACTGACAACAAAGAGTGGACGCTTGCTTCTTGGGATTTTATGAAACAGATCATGCCGATGTTGGCCATTGGCGTTGTGATTGCAGGCTTTTTGTTAGGCTCAACCCACGACGATACCGCGATGGCCGGAATCATTCCCAATGCGTGGATTGCTAATTTGGTAGGCGGTAATTCAGTGTCGTCAAACCTCTTTGCCTCTGTTGTTGGGGCTTTTATGTATTTTGCCACTTTAACCGAGGTTCCTATTCTTCAGGGTTTAATGGCGGCCGGAATGGGAAAAGGCCCTGCATTGGCATTGCTTTTGGCAGGTCCTTCATTGTCGCTTCCCAACATGATTGTTATTCGGGGCATCATCGGTACCCAAAAAACAGTGGTTTATGTGGCGCTTGTAGTGGTGATGGCTACAATTACAGGGTTAATTTATGGCAGTTTGTTTTAAAAAAACTTTTATGAAAGTCTTGATATTATGTACAGGCAACAGTTGCCGAAGTCAAATGGCTCATGGTTTCTTGCAATCATTCAATGCCAGCCTTACCGTACGTTCAGCAGGAACAGAAGCGTCAGGAAAGTTGAATGAAAAGGCTGTTCGGGCCATGGCCGAAATCGGAATTGATATCAGCCACCACACCTCCGATCAAGTTGAAAAATATTTAAACGAGGAATGGGATTATGTCATTACTGTATGTGGTGGTGCCAACGAAGTGTGTCCTGCCTTTTTAGGAAAGGTTCAGCACCGTTTGCACATCGGATTTGACGATCCCTCACATGCTATCGGATCAGAAGAACATGTTCGGAGCGAGTTTATCAGGGTTCGTGACGAAATTAAAGAAGCGTTTTATAAATTCTATTTTGAACAAATAAAACCTCAAGGGTGAAAGCAGAAGATTTTACTCTTTTAAAGTCTAAACTTTGGCTGGCGTGAAACACATCGGATTTTTTGAAAAATACCTAACCCTTTGGGTAGCATTGTGTATTGTTAGTGGCATTTTTGTTGGCTCATTTGCCAGTGATGCAATGAAGATTCTCAGCAAAATGGAAATCTATAGGGTGAATATTCCTATTGCCATTTTAATTTGGCTGATGATTTATCCCATGATGCTACAGATTGATTTTTCAAGCATCAAAAATGTGGGGAAACGTCCGAAAGGTTTGATCCTTACCCTTGTCGTTAACTGGTTGATAAAACCATTTACCATGGCGTTTTTTGCTTGGATTTTCTTTGCAAAAATTTATGCCGCCATGATTTCACCCGATTTGGCCGGGGAATATATTGCAGGGGCAATTTTGCTTGGCGCTGCGCCATGCACAGCAATGGTTTTTGTGTGGAGTTACCTTTCCGATGGCGATCCAACTTACACTCTTGTTCAAGTTTCCGTAAATGACCTGATCATCCTAGTGGCTTTTGTTCCAATTGTTGGGCTACTGTTGGGCATCACCAATGTTACGATACCCTACAATACCCTTGTTACCAGTGTAGTTGTTTATGTGGTAATTCCACTGGTTGCTGGTTATTTGACGAGTAAGACTTTGATCAAAAAGCATGGACAGGAATGGTTTGCCGAGGTTTTTCTATCAAAGCTGAAACCGTTGAGCATTTTTGCCCTTTTGCTGACCCTCGTTCTATTGTTTGCCTTTCAAGGACCAAACATTATCAAAAATCCGTCTATCATCCTATTGGCTGCAGTTCCATTGGTTATTCAAACTTATTTTATCTTTTTCCTCACCTGGTTTGCTGGTAGAAAATTAAAACTTCCCTACGCCATTTGTTCCCCATCGGCTATGATTGGAGCAAGTAATTTTTTTGAGCTTGCTGTTGCTGTTGCCATTGCGCTGTTTGGTTTACAGTCGCCCGCAGCATTGGTCACCGTTGTTGGTGTGTTGGTTGAAGTGCCTGTAATGCTGTCGCTGGTGGCTCTGTCAAACAGATGGAAATATTAAAAGAATGATTAGAGAAACATCTTTAGCGAATAACAGCGGGGTGTTCTTCAAAAGATGCAGGTGATTTTCATTATCAAAACCTTACTTCCTTATCGTTTCCTGAGTTCAAAAAGGTCTTTGCGGCGGTCGCGAAGGTTGCGCACACTTCCAAATTGGTTGAGGTGCCGCAGCAGGTCAATATCTACATCGGCAATCAAAATCATTTCGGTGTTGGTGGTGGCTTCGGCCTTGATGCCGTTGGCCGGAAAAGCAAAATCGCAAGGCGTAAATACAATCGCCTGAGCAAATTGAATGTCCATATTGTGTACTTTAGGTAGGTTACCCACGCTGCCTGCAATGGCCACATAACACTCATTTTCGATGGCACGGGCTCGGGCGCAATTGCGCACTCGCGAATAGCCGTTTTGGGTGTCGGTGAGAAATGGCACAAACAAAATATCCATGCCTTCATCGGCCAACAGACGGCTAATTTCAGGAAACTCAACATCATAACAAATCAGTATTCCAATTTTACCGCAGTCAGTGTCGAAGGTTTTGATGATGTTGCCGCCTTCCATGCCCCACACTTTTACTTCGTCAGGAGTGACATGTATTTTTTCGTAGAGTTCCACCGTTCCATCGCGGCGGCACAAATAACCGGCATTGTATAGCCGTCCGCTTATCACCTCAGACATACTTCCGGTGATGATGTTGATGTTGTAGGAGATAGCCAATTCAGAGAATTTTTGCACCAGGCCATCGGTGTGCTTGGCCAGCTCGCGAATGGCTTCGGCCTCCGAAAGGTGGTTGTTTTCGGCCATCAGCGGGGCGTTAAAAAACTCTGGAAACAGGGCAAAATCACAACGATAACCCGAAACGGCATCCACAAAAAACTCTGCCTGCTGCATCAGTTCATCTACATCTTTATAAGGCCGCATCTGCCACTGGATGAGGCCGAGCCGGACCACTTTTTTCTCCACCACGGGTTGGATGGAGCGTTTCTCGTAATAAATATTGTCCCATTCAAGCAAAACGGCGTAATCGTTGGAGGCTTTGTCGTTTTCGAGGTAGTTTTTTAAAATTCTTGATGGGTGAAAGTCATTGGAAATCTGGAAGTTAATCACAGGGTCGTGGATTTCTCTCCTTCTAACTCGATCAATATACTCCTTGGGCGAAAGTTTGTCGGCATATTTGTGGTAGTTGGGAATGCGACCGCCAAAAGCTACCCCTTTTAGGTTCATGCGTTCGCACAGCTCTTTGCGATAATCGTACAACCGACGGCCCAACCGAAATCCGCGAAATTCAGGTTTAATAAAAATATCCACCCCATAAAGTACATCGCCCTTGGCAGTATGGGTTTTAAAAGTGTAGTTTCCGGTAATTTCTTTGTAGGTATGAGGCCGATCAAACTGGTTGTAATCAACAATGATGGACAGGGCGCAACCCGCAATTTGGTCGTTGGCTTTGATTATCACTTATCCTTCGGGTAAGGGTTTTGATTTGTGATTCGCGCCAGTAGGCATCGGGCATGGTGGTGTAGGCATCAATCATGGCGAGCTTCAGCTTTTGATAGTCGTCGAGGTTAAAAAAACTAAGGCTAATGTTTTCTATATCAATCATAAAATTGTAAACTAAGAGGTATAAAAGTAGGCTTTTCAAGAATTTAAAAAGACCTTAAAAGTATATTAAAGACAGATTTAATTAAGCTATCCTTGCAAATTTAAGAAAAAAAGGCCAACCAGCCAAAGCCAATTGAAGCTTGGACGCCTGATGGGTAACAAAAAACCCGTAGTCGTTGTTGAAAACGGCTACGGGTTACCAAACACACAAAACAACTACTTTGCAGCAGCTTTTATTTTATCCTCAAGGCTGAGGCCTTCCAGCACTTCGATGACCAAACCATCTGAAAGGCCGGTTTTGATGATGCGTTTTTCATAGGTCTGCGGGGCTGTTTCAACCTCCACATAAGCGGTGTCGCTGTCAAATTTCAACAAACTTTCGTTGATGGCCATGACATCGTTTTTGCGCTCCAGCACAATGTCGGCATTGGCACTGTAGCCGGCGCGGATGAACTGATCATGTTTGAGTTGAACATCGGCTTTTATTTCAAACTGTATGGCGCCATTTTCAGCGATGCCTTTGGGCGAAATCCGCTCAAGGGTAGCTGTAAATTTCTCTTGGTCAATGGCGCCGATAGACAAAATCAAATCCATGCCTTCTTTAATTTTACCCACCTCCGACTCGTCCACTTTTCCTTCAAAAACCATTTCGCCCATATCGGCAATGGTAGCAATGGTGGTTCCATCGTTGAAGGTATTACTTTCGATCACCGATTTTCCTTCCTCCACCGGAACAACCAACACCATGCCATCAATGGTGGAGCGGATAAGGGTATTGGTGGCTTGACCTGCTTTTTTTGTTGCTCCTTCGCGGATGAGCTGAAGGTTGTCCTCGGCAGTATTGAGTTCTTCGTTGGCTGTTTTCCAGGCTATTTCGTAGCTTAGATATTCTGTTTCGGGTATCACTCGTTGCTCGAACAACTCACGGTAACGCTGATAGTTTTTCTTGGCATCTTCCAATTGAATTTGGGCACGTTTTACCCTTGATTCGGCGTTGTTGAGGTTGATCATGTCGGGGATAATCTTCACCCTTGCGATCAACTGGTCTTTTTTGACATGGTCGCCCGGCTCAATGAAAATTTCTTCCACAATGCCCGACACTTTGGGTTTGATTTCTATTTCGCGGCGTGGCACCACCGATCCGGTAGCTACGGTTTTGCGAATAATGTCGGTTTTAAATGCCGTTGCAGTTTCGTAGGTCACCGGTTTGGCTTGTGATTTTTTAAAAAGATAGACGATGGTTCCGATAAATATCCCTGCAACTGCGAGGGCAACCATAATTTTCAAAGCTGTTTTCATGTTCTAAAGAATTGATATACTGTTATTTGATTCAATATTTTTATTCATACCTCAAGGCATCAATGGGTTTCATACTTACGGCTTTGCGGGCCGGTATAAGTCCGGCAATGACTCCGGCAAACACCAAAATGACCAAAGCGGTGAGGGCTACCTGAAAGTCAATGGTAGGATGCAGAAACATGGTGTCGCGCCCGGATGGAGGAGGTAAGTTACGGTCAATCAGCTCGATGAGTAATATTCCAAACACCATTCCGGCATAGCCGGCCAAAGTGGTCAGAAATACCGATTCGCTGATGATTTGCATGATGATATACCCTGGTGAAGCACCTAAAGCCCTCATGATTCCAATTTCTTTGGTTCTTTCTTTCACAATTACCAGCATGATGTTGCTGATACCGATCACTCCGGCCAGCAAAGTGCCGATGCCCACCACCCAAATCAAAGCGCTGATGCCGCCGAACAAACCTGTCATTTGTTTGAACTCTTTCGCAAGGTTAAAAAAGCCGATGGCACGGTCGTCTTCCGGGGCTACTTTATGGCGTTCCTTCAATATTTTTATCGCTTTTCGTTCCACTACGTTCACTTCTACTCCCGGTTTAGAAGTCATGGCGAACCAGCCCACAATATCGCCGTAGTTGAAGGCTTGTTGCATGGTGGTAAATGGCATGTGGATGCTTTGCTCTTTGTCGCCACCAAAATTGATATTGGCATTTTTAGGCGTAAAGACACCCACCACTTGAAAGTAAATGCCGTTGATTCGGATGTATTTTCCCAACGGGTCTTCGTCTTTTTCAAAGAGAATTTCGAGAACCCTTTTGCCAATTACTGCCACTTTTCTTTTTTGTTCGATATCGGTGGCATTGATGAAACGACCCTGCACGATGTTTGCCGGATCAATAAGGTTCCACTCGGGATAATCGCCAAACAGACTGAAGGCACCGGCTTTATCGTTGCGCACTACGTTGTTTCCCGAGCGACGATCGTTGCCTTCGAGGCGGGGCGAAAGGAGTTCGAGCTCTTCGATGTTGTCCTTCAACACCTGAATATCATCGTTTTTAAAGTTATACCAACGGTTGCGGGGCAGCCCTTTGTAAGGCACGGTGGTGGAGCGCGACCACATAAAAACGCTGTTGGTGGCAAAATCGCCCATACCGTTCATCACCCCATTTTTGAGGCCACTGCCCGATCCCAGCATCACCATCAGCATGAAAATACCCCAAAACACACCAAAAGCGGTGAGGGTTGTTCTCAGCTTGTTTTTAGTGAGACTGCTCCATATTTCCTGCCAACGATCACGATCAAACATTTTTATTCAGAGGTTAAGGGTTCAACTTTTTTGTGTTTTGTTTTCGATTTATTCATCGCGCAGAGCTTCGATGGGTCGGATGGAAGCTGCCCGCCGTGCAGGAATTAAACCGGCCAAGGCACCGGCTACAATCAATAAAATGGTTGCGCCTACGGCAATTTGTATGTTCACTTCGGGTTGTTTGAAGAAAGGCGTGTCAATGTTTTTTGAGATGAGTTCGAGCAAACCAACACCCAATACCAAGCCTATGTATCCGGCAAAACCGGTGATAAGAATGGCTTCCTGCATAACCAAACTCACGATGCTGCCCGGTGTAGCACCCAAGGCTTTGCGGATGCCGATTTCTTTGGTGCGGTCTTTCACCACAATCATCATAATATTGCTTACCCCTACCACACCGGCAATGATGGTGCCAATGCCAATAACCCAAATAAACATGCTGATGGAAGCGAAAAGCTTTTTAAATTTTTGAAACTCTTCTATACTGTTCCAAAAAAACATGGCCCGCTCATCGGTAGTATCAAAATGGTGGCGGGCGGCCAGCTTCGATTTGATGTCGCTTTCAATCATTTTAGCTTGTTCTTCGTTGGCATCTCCCACCGTCACCACAATGCCTTGAACATTGCGTCCGGCACCAAAAACCCTTTGAGCGGCACTCAACGCAACATACACCAATTGCATATTATCATCGCGCCCGTCATCGTCATTAAAAACACCTACCACTTGAAAAGGAATGCCATTCACGTGGATGTATTTACCTAAAGCTGCTTCATCGTTTTTAAACAAAGCTTCTTTCACCTTCGTGCTGATGACCACCGATTTGCGCACTTCAGTTTGGTCCATATCATTGATGAAACGACCTTCTACGACAGTCAATTTTTCAACAATGCCATAGTCGGGATGTATGCCCCGAATGCTATAAGAACCAAATTCATTTTTGTAAGAAACAGTGTTTCCCGACCAAATTTGGTAGCGCGCAGAAATCAATTCGACTCCTGAAACTGTTTTGGACAGGTATTCATAATCTTCGTTGGTCATCTGTATGCTTCGACCGGGCTGCATTCCGGCATGTGGCTTGCTGGTTTGTCCGTTCCACATCCAGATGGCGTTGGTGGCCGACGAACGGAACTCATTGGAAATGCCATTTTGCAGTCCGATGCCCGATCCTTGCAAAATGATGAGCATAAAAATACCCCAAGCCACTGAAAAACCGGTGAGAAAAGTGCGGAGTTTGTTCTTCTCTATTGTACTGAAAATTTCCTGCCATTTATCGAGGTCAAACATGCTACAAGTGTTTTTTGAAATTTTTTATTGTGCAGCAGCCAATGCGGGTTTGCTTGTATTATGAAAGCCGTTTTTTTCATCGGTGCCTATCAACCCATCGCGCAGGCGAATGATGCGTTGGGTTTGATGGGCGATATCGTTTTCGTGGGTCACGATGAGTATGGTGATGCCACTTTGGTTGATTTCTTTAAACAAACCCATCACTTCGTTGGAGGTTGTGCTGTCTAAGGCACCTGTCGGTTCATCGGCAAGGATGACCTTAGGCTGCGAGATGAGCGCACGGGCAATGGCCAAGCGTTGTTTTTGTCCGCCCGAAAGCTCATTTGGAAGATGTGAAGCCCAGTCGGTGAGCCCAACACGGTCAAGATAATCCATGGCTATTTTGTTGCGTTTACGCCTTGGGACACCCTGATAATAAAGCGGAAGGGCCACATTTTCCATAGCGTTTTTAAAGCTGATAAGGTTGAACGACTGAAAAACAAAACCTAAAAACTTGTTGCGCAGCTGGGCTGCTTTGGTTTCGTTCATCTCTTTGATGGTGATGCCATCCAGCCGGTAATGACCACTGTCGTGATTATCGAGTAGGCCTATGATGTTCAATAAAGTTGATTTTCCCGAACCTGATGACCCCATAATAGAAACCATTTCTCCTTTTTCTACCGTCAGGTCAATTCCTTTCAGCACATGCAAGTTGTTGTGCCCCATTTGATAACTTTTGTGTATTTGTGATAATTGAATCATCGGATGTGGTTTGAAAATAACTCACAACAGAAATCATACTTTGTGCCGAAAATTGTAAGCTGCTATTTATGAATCATTTAAACATTGATTCTCTGAGCACTTGATCACAAAAGTGTGCGCTGGCGTTCATTTTTGACTAAAAACGAACACTTGAAAACAAAAAAAGCGGAACCTTTTCGATTCCGCTTTCATGCGTTTAGAAGTTTAAAAACAGCGCAATTTTTATGAGCAACCGCCAGCGGTTTTTACCACTTCTACTGCGTCCGGAATTTTAGCTGCCGGTCCTGCGGCTTTACCGGCCCCGCCTGAGGTTTTAAAGAATCGGCCATAATCAAAGGCGGCCTTTTCTGATTTGGTTTGGGCCGTTGCGGGGTCAAAGCCGTGGGTTAAAATTTGTTGGATCAAACTGAGGTCGTTTGCTACAGCCCTTAGCTGTGTATATCCTTTTGAAACCAAGAGCTGCAAGGCCATCATAGCCTGTGTTTCGGTTTTTCCAAAGATGAGGATGGGTTCATTCTTGTTGATTTTCGACAGCTTTTTGCTGTTAAGAATTTCTCCGAACGGCACAAATAACTGCTGCTTGAAAGCCGGTGTAGAAAGCTGACTTTCTTCCATTAAGAAGAGTGCGGTAGTTTCTCGTGCTTGATCCTCACTGAGGTTAGTCAGCTGATAAGGCAGCACTAAAGTAGATTCTTGATTAATTTTTTCGAGCACTTGCTCGTTGGTGAGGCTGTAAGAAGGCGCCATCCACCATTGCACCAACATCACGCCCACTACCATTAAAACGAACAGCAGCGCGGCATTGGTGAGCCTTTTATCATTGGTCTTTTCCATTTATTTAATTTTTAAACATTAACAACCGCCTTTTCCTGGCTTGGGTGGAACAATGTCAACAATTGTGGTAACGGGCGATGCTTTAGCATTGATTTTTTGAGCGGCCTCACCGGTTTTAAAGGCTTCTTCGGCTCGGTTTCTGAAACGTTCGCTGAAGAGATTGTCTTGTTCTGCTTCATTTTCAACTGCTTTTTCGTTGAAGAAGGCTGCAAAAAAGCCATTGAGGCCACCTTCGAGTACCTGCACATTTTCGAAACCGGCACGGCGCAGCAGCAACCAAGCTTGGTCGGCATCGGTAGAGGAATAGCTGTATAAAACGAGCTTTCCTTTACTACTTTCTAACCGCTGTTTGGAGGTGTTTTTTAATACATCGGCCAGCGGAATGTTCACCGCTGCCGGCAAACTAAAGCGGCTGTATGCATCGCTCGAACGCAAATCAACCAAAACGAGGTCGTTTTCTTTTGGGTGCAATAGCTTATAAGCTACCTCTTCGGTTGAAATGTATTGTTTGCCTGTCGCGGCTTCTTCCAAAAGTGTTGTGGCATCTTTTTCAAACCATTTGCTGCTGGGGCTATCGGGAAGAAGAAGCACCAAAAAAGCCAAAGCAAGTAGGATTGCAAATGGAGCAGTATAGGAACGATGGAACAATCCTTTTGGCGCATCAGTGATGCCATTCACGTTGTTTTCGATTTTGCGGGTGATAATGAAAGCAGCAAGTGCAATCAACGTTAAGGCCACCACAAAAACATCGCGTCCCATGCCGAGGCTGTCGTAAACCATAAGACTTCCAAGGTCGGCACTTTGATATAGCGGCATAAAAGTTTCGTAGAATGAGCCAAAGATAAAAATGCCGATCATCATACCAATGACAAAAAACATGGCGTCAATCTTACCGATGACAGCGCCCACCATACTAGTGCCAGGGCAGTAGCCACCCAAAATAAAGCCAAACCCCATAATAATGCCGCCAACAATGGCCGACCATAAAAAAGTGGGGTTGATGTACAGCATATCATATTCAATCAAGCCAAGGTAGCTCATCAGCAAAAGACCGATTGCGGCTGTAATGGCGGCGGTGAAAAACACGCGCAACACCACAAAATCGTAGCCGTAAAAGACTCCCGCCAGTTTTTTAGAGTTAGAGAACCCGCCTTGTTCGAGCACATAGCCGAAACCCAATCCGATAACGAAAGCGAAAAAGAGATTCAAGTCGGGGTTAACAAATCCTTGTGGAATTAATGGTCCCATAGTGTGTTGGTATTAATTGATCCAAAGTTTTCTGAAGAAATAAGCGATAACAAAGCCGGTGCCGAAAATGGCCATCATGGTAACAAAGCCTGCTGTTGACAGCACGGCCATCCCGCTCAAAGCGGCACCGCTGGTGCATCCACGGCCAAATTGCGATCCAAGGCCAAATAAAATGCCGCCGGCAACGGCAAACACCAACCTGCTTGTGTTGCTGATGCGTGCACCTTTGTCAATTTTAAGTCCTGCTCTTCCCGACATAAATCCGGAGAAAAAAGCACCACCCAAAACTCCAAACGTAAGGAAAACGAGCCAGTTGCGCATGGGTCGTCCATCGCCTTCGGCAAAAAAGGAAGCGTAAAATGGATGCGCCTCAGCATAGTCGGGCGAGATGCTTCCTATGGTTTCTATCACAACACTTTTGGCTGCACCACTGGCACCCAACCCCCTTCCGGTGATAAAAAAAGAGGCCAACAACACCAATCCCAGCAGGAAGCCTGCCAAGTAGGAGTTCATATACGACGACTTAGGTTTCTGTTCCATAACTTTTATTTTTTAACAACCGCCTTTCACCGCTTTAATTTCGATGGGTGCAGCCGATTGATCGTTTGTGTTTTGCCCGGTCGTTACCGGAAAATCATTCTTTTGTGCCTCTGACCAATAATGATTGGGCGAGGCGCTTTTGGTTAAAGCATTGTGCATAAAACTATTGGCTCCATAAATGATAGAATAAGCATTGTAGCCTAACATTCTGAGATAAGCAGTAAGATGTGCCGACTGGTGGCCGGTGTGGCAGTACACCACTATGGCTTTATCGGTGGGCAAGCTGCTTAAAAAGTTATCCGAAACGAGCGGTTGGCGGGGAGTAAAACGAACGGCGCCTTCGAGATGACCAAAGTTCAAGAACTGATCCTCGGACACGTAGTTGATGACTAAGTACTTTTCGGGATGCTGAACAACCTCTTTAAAGCTGAGCAAAAAGTTGGCAGTGTTTCCTGATAAAAGCGTGTCGGCACGTTGAAGCACCCGTTCGTAAGGCGTATTTCCGCTCAGCGACAGTTGCGGCAAAGGATAGTTTTCTATCACTTCGGCACTTGCGCTTTTTGAAATGTGGTTGATAAGGCTATCGCCGAAGGCCAAATCCCAGCCGGCAGCAGCAATGGTTTTGGTCCAGCCACTCATACCGAAACGCACAGAAAACACATTGTCGAAACCCAGCAACCGCATGATTCCTGCCACATGAGCCGCCACTTGTCCGCGGCTATCGGTAAACACAATTCTATTGAAGGCTTTAGCGTTAATTTCAGCATTGAAAAAGGAGATGACCTTGTCGGGATGTAGATTGATTGCACCGGGTATTGCTCCTGAGGCAAATTGCTCTGCATCGCGAAGGTCAATGACCAAGATATTGCTGTCGCGCAACAAGTAAAGATCGGTGGCACTCATCACAGCCGGAAAGGCAGGCGAAGCAATGTAATTTCCATTTTGTTTGAAAAACAATGCAAGGTCTTTAGCGGCTTCCTGCTGAGGCGTTTCGGGCATGTCGCCCTGCTTGGCACTTCCACAAGCTGTTGCAAATAAAACCATCAATACAATCGCGGCCAAAGTAGCAAAGCGACTATATTTGTTCAACGCTTTGCTATTTTTCAATCGTTTCATCTGCTTCTTCCTTTTTTTCGTTCTCTGTTTCATTTTCAGCATCCAAATCTTCCCATCCGGTAATCATAGCCTTGAGGTTGGAGGTGATGGTGTGTCCGGTGGTGATGAGGTAAAGGTGTACGATCACAAAAGCCATCACAGCAAAGGCACCGACGGTATGAAGTAGGGCGATATTTTCTAAATTATCAATGTTAATCATTTGAATTTGATCGCCTTGCGGATAGCGGTAAAACATATAAAGCAATCCCGAAAGCACCATCACCGGAATCACCAGCACTTTTAATCCAAAATAAACCAAACGTTGCAATGGGTTCAGTTTGCTGATGAGGGTTTTTTGGGTAGGATGGGGGGCGTTGCGAAAAATGCCAAACAAATAAAACTCAGCTTGCGCCCTGAGGTTTTTGGTGGTGGGGATGTATTGTTTCCATTCGCCGGTGGTAAAATGCCAAAAAATGGCAAAAACAATCAAAATGATGAAGGCCCAAGCAGCTTTGTTGTGGATGTCAACCGCTGTTTCAAACCCCAAAAAAGAGTAGGAGCTGTGAATCTCGAAGCCGGTGAAGGCAAGAACAAAGATCAGCAGCGCTTGGTTCCAGTGCCAGAAACGCTCAAATCCTTTATAGACATATACTTTTTTATGTTTTTGCATGATCGTTAGTGTTGTATTAATGAACTAATTTACGTCTGCGGGCCGACAAAATTCGGATGACAATATGCACAGCGATGCCGAGAAATGACAGCACGAGCAACAAGGTTCCACCCATATCAAGCAAATCATTACGGTCGCGGCCGGGCATATAAAAATCATTGAGTGAGGCCAACCTTCCATTTTCGCGCACATGGCATTCTTTGCAGCTCACCGCTTCGGATGAAACCGAAACCATATGGTTGACGGGCATATACATTTCGGTGGAAATAAATCCGTGTTTTCCGCTGTAAGGCATTCCCACGTAATCCATCCCTTCTTGTATGGCGCGTTCCCATTCGAGGTCGAGCCAAAGGGCGCCTTTTCCTTGCTCTTTGTCCCAAAGTTTGGTTTGAATAATGGTGAGGTTTTCAGTGTCGTAAGGTTGTTTTCCACGATGCACTTTCATCGGGATAATTTTGCTGTTGCGGTCGCGATATTCGCCAAATAATGTATTTATTTTCAAGAAGGCTTTTGTGGTGTCCACTTTATCGGTAATGAGGTGATGATCGGCTGTTCCATTGAACCATGCATATTCGGGCTTCACCATCTTTTGCCAAATAAAATCACCTTTAATGGAGGCGTAAGTGATGTTTCCGGCACTGTCTAAATCTTCATATCCTTTGCCGTCTTTTTTGCGGGTGGCTGTTGACCAATCCCAATACATTTTGGTGGGGTTTACCTTGGCATACACCGGAATATGGCAGGTTTGACAGGCCACTTTAATGGAATGTTCGTTGAGGATTGATTTCTGATGCGGAAATTCAGTGTGGCAATCCTGACAGTTGAGGCGTTGGTCGTTGGTGGATGAAACGCCATAGTATCGGCCTTTCATCACGTGGTTTTCGGCGGTGTGGCAGTCCACGCAGTTCATGTGAGCGCCGTCCACACCCATATGCACATCCACATTGCGTCCGGCTTTGAGCAGAGCCAATTCCAAATCGCCATGTTTTACGTTGTTGCCGCCGCCGCCGGTAAAGTGACAGCTTCCGCAGTTTTCGCTTTTGGGCAAACCCATACTTCCTAAAATGGCTTTAAAGTCGGGGCCATCTTCGCCCATCACAGGGTAACCAGCTCCACCTGAGGCTTTTAAGTAAGTGCCGGTATTGTCATGACATACAATACAATCAATGTTATATGGATTGGTGAAATCGAAATTTTTGTCGCCCCAGCCATAGCCTGCATGGCATTTCATGCAACTGCCTTCATTGGATTGAACACCGGTGCAGTAATTGTTCAACAAATTTTTCTTTCCGAGATAGGTGACTCCTCTTCCGGGAATGTAGGATTCACGCTCCCATGTGAAGTGGGCCGAATGTAATAGCTCGCTTCCGCGTTCGGTGTGGCAGCTCAAACAGGCGGCGGTGATCTCGTGTGGATTTTTAAAGTCTTGCTGCAAAATCGCCATCTTTGAGTGGTCAACACCCGGAACGTGCTGCACCGGATAGCCCTCACGCAATTTTTCGAGCAGGGTATGATCCGGTTTGGGCTCCCGTAAAACGATGGAAACGATCAATAAAGGTGCAATCACAGCCAAGAAAAAAGTGATTGCCGTGGTGAATTTTTTCATGATAAATGCTTTTTATTCTTTCTCACTTTGCTGTATTTGGTCTTAAATATTATGAATCAAGTAGTTAATAAAATGTTAAAATTACATATCTAAAAATACAAATATATAGATGTTTTAAAGGGTGGTAGGTAAAACACCGTATTTATGCTGTGTCTAAATAAAAAACAAAAGTATTGAATTACAGATACATGAACCTGTTATCTTATTTAGAATGAGAATAAATTAGAAGGGAAAAGCTAAACAAATCAGCAGAAACGCGCTGAAAAAACAAAGCCTCGATTTAAGAGGAGGTCTTAAATCGAGGTTAATTTGTTGGGTTGCCAAAGCAATGATCGTACCTTAGGCGTTGCGATAGGTAGAGTCTATTTAAAATTGTTAGATAAGCAGCCTTTCTAAGTGCAAAAACCTATGGGTTTTTTGCGTGGTTAGCGCCTTTACGTGCTTTGGTTTCGATGAGGTAGTTGAGCACAAGGGCCATACCGCTGAACAGAAAAATCATCGAAAAGAACGCTACCTCTTCATTAAGGGCAGTTGTAACGCTAAGGATGTTTCCGATGAGGATGCCCAAACCGGCTCCAATAAACAACATTCCAAACTTGAGACTCGAAAAGCGTTCGGAAGGTTTTTCGGCGGTGAAGTGCGACAATTCGTAACCTTTTTCCATCATCGTAAGGCGTTCGCGACGACGAACAAAAAGAAAAAAGAGGCCGTAGATGGTGCCAAAAACAATGGATGTGATGGCAATTGCTGTGATGTCTATCATTTTTTTAAGTTTTTGATGTATTATTTATTTAAATGTTACCCTTTTGACGCAACATAATTGTTTGGTTACATTTTGGGTAAAAGTTTTTAATAAAAGTTGAGAAGCGACATTTTTGAGGCTTAATGTGCCGGAGGAGTAAAATGATCAGGGTGTGAAACGATATTTCCTAACTGTTGAAACAATATTATCTTCGATTATTAGTTATATTTGCCACCGCTCTAAAATCCTGGAGTGTTTATTTAAAAGTTTGATTTTCATCTTTTTATGACGCGCATATTTTTGGTGATTGTTTTATTGTCTGCCTTCTTTTGCTCATATGGGCAATCTGATGAGCAAAAAATGGATTCGACTTACCTCAGTATTTTCGGCGAACCCTTTATTCTTGGCGACAGTCTGCTGTTGATGACTTTATCGGCTGAGGAAGACAGCGCCGCCGACAGCCTTTCACTCGAAGAGCAAATCACCAATTTGGCCCTGCTCTCCGATAGTCTTTTTGCCATTTCTGAAAAATATCCGGTTGTTCCTATTGACAGCCTCATCAATTATTCGCTCAGTTTTGTGGGAACGCCCTACCGTATGGGTGGTGGATCAACCAAAGGTTTCGACTGTTCAGGCTTTGTGTCGTACCTCTACAACAAATACGGACTGCAGCTGCCACGTTCGAGCCGCGAACAAGCCCTCATCGGTCAGCAGGTGAACCTCGATGCAGTGCAAAAAGGCGATCTGATTTTCTTCAAAGGACGCAATATGAAGAGTAAAACCATTGGTCATGTGGCCCTTGTTATTGAAGTGTCGTCGGATACCAACGATGTGAAGATGATTCACAGCACCCGCCACGGCCTAAGAACCGATTGGCTTTCCAAAGAGCCTTACTATAAAAATCGGTATGTAACTTCGCGAAGAATCGAAATAGCACAACCTTAAAAGGTTCAGCAAATCCAATGCTTTAAGATGTATTTTGGTTTTTATAAGAAAACAAAATCAATTAGTTACTGAGCTTCGTAAATAACTTTCGTTACCACTTCGCCTACCACCCTAAGGATTTCCTTGTCAATGGTTGTCAAATTATCGTTGGTGGTGTGCCAATGCTCGTAAAAAGTTCCGTTGGAGCTGTTTTGGTCTTGATGAATGATGTCAATCATGGGAATGCCGGCCACGCGGTTCACAGGGATATGATCATCGTTGATGGGCAGACCGGGCTTATTGGAAAAATAACTGTCATATCCCATTTGTTGTGCCGTGCGCCATACCTTGTCGAGTACCCATCCTGCATATTGCTGAGAAAAATATTCGCGCGGAAAAACGGCTCCCGCTGCACCAACCATATCGAGAAGAATACCGAATTGTGCTTGATAACCAATTAAATGCGGTGTCTTGCTCCAATGCTGCGAGCCTAAAGCCCAGTAATCATCGTCACCCACAACACGCACATCGTTGTGGGGGCCATAATCTTCGAGGTCGAAAAAAATGATGTCAATTCCCAGAGAAGACTGCAACGGATTGAGCTTCAACAAACGGGCCACCTCCATCAAAACACCTACACCGCTGGCGCCGTCATTGGCACCGTCAATTGGCGTGCGGTGCTTGGTTTTATCGGTATCGTGATCAGCATAAGGCCTTGAATCCCAATGTGCCGCGAGAATAATTCTTTTGCTTGCCTTGGGATTAAAACTGGAAATGATGTTTTTCCCATCCATAACTGCTTTGGTATAAACTCGAACCTTAAATTCTTGAACCACAACAGTATCGGCAAATTCACTCATCTTTTCTGTCAGCCAATCAGCGCCTTGGGCATGGGCTGCAGAGCCCGGAACTCGAGGGCCAAAAGCCACTTGTTGCGCGACAAACTGAAAGGCCGAATCGGCATTAAAAAGCGGAATATGTATTTCCTTAGTCACGGTGTTAGGTGTTGTTGACTCTTGGCGCGCCTTAGGGTTACAGGCAGTAAGCAACACCATAGAAATCAATAGGATAAGAGCTTTTTTCATCGTTGGATTGAATTTCGGCCACAAAGGTAAACAAAGGTTGAAAGCTGAAGGTGGCTTGGGCAAACGACTTATTTTACAAACGAAGCTGTTGTGCCAAACTGCGATGAAAAAACCAGCTCGCTCAACGGTTTCCGCTCTCTTGGCGCCAGCTCCGACTGTTTCAAGTTGGGATGCAGCACCTCCGGATCGCCTTCGTATCCCACCGCTGATACGGTGACCACGGCATGGTCGGCGGGAACATGAAACAGCTCGGCAGCTTTTTGCAGGTCGAAGCCGGCCATTTGATGCACAAAAAGCCCTTCTTCCATGGCCTGAAAGGTAAGGTAGGCCAGCGATTGACCTAAATCATAACGGGCCGAAATGTTTTCAACTTCGGGATTTTTGTTGCTCGTTTTTTTTGCGATGGCAAGAAACAAAACGGGGGCGGTGCCTGCCCAAAGCTGATTAAACTCAACTAAAGTGGAAAAAATACGCTCGTAAGTTTCATCGCCTTTGCAACCCACAACAAATCGCCAAGGTTGCTCGTTTGAGGATGAAGGCGACCAACGGGCAGCTTCAAAAATGCGTGTAAGTTGTTCGTTGGTAACCTGTTGCGGAGAAAAAGCACGTGGGCTCCATCGGTTAATAAGGTGTGGATGAAGGGGTAAAGTTGTAATTGCGGTTTTAATGTGCATGATCGCTGGTTTCTTTTGATGTGTAATTTCCTAACCTTTCTTAAACCTTAAACGGTTGGTAAAGCGTTTTGTTTTATGACCTGACAAAGTTTACGCGAACAAGAACCTCAAAATACAGTTTGAGTAACCTTGTGGAGGGGTTGCGGTCTTTTGTCTATTTTTGTAAATATCTATTTCAATTTTTATGATCGCCACCAATTATCACACCCACACTTTTTATTCTGATGGCAAATTGTCGCCCCGCGACCATGTTGAAGCTGCCATCATCAAAGGCATGAAGGCACTTGGTTTTTCAGACCATTCACCGCTTCCGTTCGACAATCATTTTTCGTTGAAACGGTCAGAACTTCATCAGTATGCTGCTGAAATTAGACATCTGCAAAAAGAGTATAAGTCTCATATCCAGATTTATCTGGCATTGGAGATGGATTATGTTCCTGAAATGTCACAACCTTTTGCCCAACTCAAGGCCGAGGCCGGGTTGGATTATGTGATCGGATCGGTGCATCTGGTGGGCAAAGGAAATCCCGAAACACTTTGGTTCACCGATGGCCCTGATGCCTCCATTTACGATCGGGGGTTGGCCGATTATTACGATAATGATATCAAAAAAGGAGTGAAGGCTTTCTTCGATCAAACCAACGAAATGATTGAAAAAGAGGAGTTTGACGTGATTGGTCATTTCGATAAAATCAAAATGCACAACCAAAACAGGTATTTCACCGAAAGTGAGAAATGGTACCGCGATCATATTTTTGAAACCCTTAGGTTGATTCAATCCAAAGGCCTGATCGTGGAAATCAATACCAGAGGCATCTATAAAAAACGCTGCGACAACTTGTATCCATCAGGTTGGATATTGCATGAAATGAAGCAGTTAAACATTCCTATATTGATCAGCTCCGATGCCCACCACCCGGATGAGCTGATGGCCGAATTTCCTCGTGCCGTGGAGGCAGCCCAAGCTGCGGGCTACCAAAGGGTGATGAACTTTAATGACGGACAATGGTGCGAACAAGTCATTGACTGATGTTTTGTTAAAGTCATATCTTTGAACCACTAAAACATAGAAAAATGATCTTTGGAATAGGCACCGACATCATTGAGGTGTCGCGGATGGAGCGCCACCTTGAAGCGGGCAACGGGCTAAAAAATAAGTTATTCACTGCACGTGAACAAGCTTATGCCGACGACAAAGCCACCATATATCAGCACTATGCGGCGCGTTTTGCAGCCAAAGAAGCTTTTTTCAAAGCTTTGGGCACAGGCTACCGTTACGGCATGGCCTTTCATGAAATTGAAGTGGTGAACGACGAATTGGGAAAACCTGTCATCCACGTGCACGGTAGGGTGAAGGAATATATGGAAAAAGAAGGTGTAAAGCATATTCATCTCAGCATTTCGCACGTCAAAGAAATGGCCAATGCCTTTGTGGTTTTAGAAAAATAGTGGCGTAGATAGAGGTGTTTTCTTTGACTTGACAGGAATAAAAACTTTCCTAAAAGCTGAAACCCAGACTAAAACTAAGATGGAAAAAGTCAACGGGTATGCTGTTGCCCCAATTGAACCAACTTAAAACATGCGCGCGTTTGAGTTCGATTCCCGCCCCTAAATACACACTTGATTTTCGGTTCAACTTAATGTCAACGCCTGCTTGCGAATTGACGAAATAACCGCCTTGGTTGATAGGTTTGTCAGGGTTTCCGGTGTAACCCATTAAGAAGGAGAAAAAAGGTTCTACCACTTTCGGATAGGACGACTGGGCCCTAAAGGCAACAAAAAAAGGAAATAAATAGTGATCTCTGTATATATGATTGTTTTGCAGACCTACGCCAATTCCGAGCATTAAGCCCGGCTTGAACTGAAAGGTTTGAATTAAATTTAATTTTGGCCATTTATAATTACCTTCATCGTCCACGTTAAAACCCGACTCGATAAAACTTCTAAATCCCCGCTCAAAGTATTTTATAGGAGCAATTGAATCGGTGTTTTGTTCAAAATTTTTGTTTGCAAACTGTGATGCTGTTGCGTTGATTTCAGTTTTTTGCTTTGAAAAACCTTCATTTAAAAAGTTGCCGGCAAAAGCGCTGCTGTAAAGCAAACACAGCAAAACAAGGAGGCCTGTTGTTTGGATTTGTTTCATAATTTTAAAGATCAATGTGTACCCATTCAGTTTAAAAATGCGAAAACACCTTCTGATTTCAAACCTTACAAATTTAAATTCACCATCACCGGACAATGATCTGAATGAACGGCTTGTGGCAGAATGGCAGCCGATTCGAGCTGCGGTAAAAGATTTTCGGTAATCATATTGTAATCAATACGCCATCCTTTGTTATTGGCGCGGGCATTGGCGCGGTAGCTCCACCAGCTGTAATGGTGCGGTTCTTTCACCAAATGACGGAAAGTGTCCACAAAACCTTGTTGCAGAAAACCGGTCATCCATTCACGTTCCTCGGGCAAAAAGCCCGAAACGGTAGCGTTGCGCACCGGATCGTGGATGTCAATGGCTTGGTGGCAGATGTTGTAATCGCCCGAAAGCACCAATTGTGGTCGTTGTATGCGCAACTTTGCCACATAATTTTGAAAGTCATTGAGCCACTGCATTTTAAATTCCTGCCGCATCTCACCACTGCTTCCCGAAGGGTGATAGGCCGACACCACCGAAACATCGCCGAAATCAGCCCGCAGAAAGCGCCCTTCGCTATCGTAATTTTCCATCTCCATGCCATAAACCACCTTGTCGGGCATTGTCCGGCTGAGGATGGCCACTCCGCTGTAGCCTTTTTTTTGCGCCGGATACCAAAAATGATGGTAGCCCAAAGCCTCAAACTCCATCAAAGGGATTTGTTCGGGTGTAGCCTTTATTTCTTGAAGACAAATGACATCGGGAGCAGTGGCAGACAACCAACCTAAAAAACCTCGATTGATGGCTGCCCTGATGCCATTTACATTGTAAGTAATGATTTTCATTGCGCTTGATTTTGAAACAACGAAAATAAGGTTTTTTGAGTCAAACAGGACGATTGCAGCGCATAAGGGGAAGATAAATAGCGATAAATTTAAAGATTTGTTTACTTTCGCCAGTTGAACCTCTTTCGTATGACCACCTTTAACAACCGAACTGCAAATCGTTTTTTTGAGTGGCGATCCAAGCACATTTCTGATAGGCAATACATTTATATTCTGAGTGTTGTAGTAGGTATCTTGGCCGGTATTTCGGCTATTGTTATTAAAAAGTCGGCCCACTTCATCGAGCAACTCCTTACGAGCAGTTTTGCCAACCAATACGAAAACTACCTCTATTTCCTTTATCCTGCCGTGGGTATTTTGATTGCTGTTTTGTTTATGCGATACATCATCAAGAAAGAGCCGGGGCATGGCATTCCGGGGGTTTTGTATGCCATTTCGCGCAAAAATGGATTAATAAAATTTCACAACACATTTTCGGCAATTGTAACCAGCGCTTTTACCGTTGGTTTTGGTGGATCTGTCGGACTTGAAGGCCCGACAGTTTCAACCGGAGCTGCCATTGGCTCAAACCTTGGGCAGGCCCTACGTTTGAATCACCGCCAAATTATTTTGATGATCAGTCTGGCCAGTGCTGCTGCTATGGCCTCTATTTTTCAAGCACCTATTGCAGCCATTGTTTTTGCTTTAGAGGTAATTATGATTGACTTGGCGATGGCCTCTTTGGTGCCCCTACTCATTGCTACGGTTACGGCAGTGCTTACTTCCTATTTTGTGCTCGGACAGGCGGTTTTATATCCTATTGATCTGAATGTTGATTTCAATCCTGCCAACACTATTTTTTATGTGGGATTGGGTGTGCTTACCGGATTGCTTTCGGTTTACTTTACCCGTGTTTCGATTTTTGTTGAGGAGTATTTCGCCGACAAATTTAAAACCTGGTGGATGCGTTTTATGGTAGGTGCCGGGTTGCTCGGGTTGTTGATTTTCTTTTTTCCATCGCTCTATGGCGAAGGTTATGAAGCACTTAATCAAAGTCTTAAAGGTGATTTTAGTGCCTTATTCAACAACAGTATCTTTTTTAATTACCGCAACGAGATGTGGGTAGTGTTTGCCCTTTTTGCCGCCGTGCTGCTGATGAAAGCTTTTGCCACCTCGCTTACTTTTGCTGCGGGTGGGGTAGGAGGTATTTTTGCTCCAGCCCTTTTTATTGGTGCATTTTTGGGTTTGTTTTATTCCACTTTTATGAACCACTGGGGCTTTGGATACCTCGATCCGGGTAAGTTTGCGGTGGTAGGCATGGGAGGAATGATCGCGGGAATTCTTCATGCACCGCTCACCGGCATTTTCCTCATCGCCGAAATCACGGGCGGCTATCATCTTTTTGTACCCTTAATGATTGTTTCCACTATGGCTTACGCCACCACCAAGGTGTTTGTAGCCAACTCGGTTTATACCTACCAGTTGGCACGCCGCGGTGAGTTGATGACCCACAACAAAGACAAAAGCATTCTCAACCTGATGAAGGTAGGCCGATTGGTTGAAACCAATTTTCATCGCATCCAACCCGGACAAACCCTTGAAGATTTAGTGAAGATCATCAGCCAATCCAAAAGGAACATCTTTCCTGTTGTGGATGATCAAGGTGTTTTCAAAGGTCATATCCTGCTTGATGACATCAGAAACATCATGTTCGATCGCGATTTATATGGCACTTTGGTGGACAACATCATGGTCTATCCTTCCTACAGCATCAAGCCCGACGACCCGATGGAAACCGTCGCGGGTCTGTTTCATGATTCCGGAAAGTACAATATCGTGGTGCTGAACGAGGGTAAATACTTGGGGTATATCTCGCGTGCCAATGTGTTTATTACTTATCGTAATAAACTAAGCGAGATGTCGCAAGATTGATTTTAGCTGATCTCTTCTTTTTAGGTTAATCTTGAAGAAGTAATTTAGAGAAAATCTCGAAAAAAAAAGAGGGTTAAAACCCTCTTCCAAACATTTCCCAGAAACGAATTTCCATCTCTTTCCACTGCTGCACCGTTGTTGCTGCAAAGCTTTTGGTGTATGCTGTGAGTTGTGATTGGGCTTCATCAGTTTTGCCTTCTTTGATCAATTTTACTGCTTTTGCTTCCAGGTTAGGCATTTCGTCAAAAGCTTTTTGTTCGAGATCAAGAACGTTTTTCAGCACGATGTCCTTTGTTTTGCCCCAGCTAACAGTAGCGAGTTTGTTGGCTTTGCGGTAATGCCAAAGGGCCGCATCATCGTTGTACCTTTTTTGTCCGCAGAAGCCAAAACCTTCTGGAAGTGTTGAAACGCCGGCATAGATAGGTATTCTTGGGCTCTCACCCGGGTTGTCGAACGAAAACCACGAAACACCGCCAATGGCATCGGGAAGCCAATCGCGTAGCTGCATAATGTGCGAATAGGAGCACCATGAAACTGAGACTGTGCGCTGAAAATCAATTGTTCCGGGAGCCAAGTAGTTGAGGGTGTTCCGGGTATCGGTGGTGAGCCAGGGATTGGCTATCGGACTGATAATGGTATCTTGACCTAATTCTTTTCTGTTCTCGTCATATTTCTTTTTCACATATTTTACGTTGGCAGTCATGTCATATGGCGTTCCTGCATAGTCGGCACGGTACAACTCGGTGAGGCGGGCGATGGTAACTTTTTCTTCAGGCATAACCGAGAAAGGCAACTCATCCATATCCATGCTCAACTTGAGTGAAGGAGCTAAGCTGTTGAGCACAAAAAACTCTCTTATTTTAAAAGGCTTTTCGGTATCGCCATAAGCTTTCCAAAATTTGAAAGGTTCTTTTCCGTCCCATAATCCAAGAGTTTTGGCTACCGATTCAACGTTGTCTGAAGCCATAAAAAAGTCGGGTTTTGTAAGGTCAATCGGGCCGATTCGAGAAATGTTGGCCGAAATACCAACATGGTTATCGGGAATACGTTGTGCAGCCCATACACCGCCAATTCGATCGGGCCCTTCGCCCACGATTTCCATTTGCCAAACTTCTTTTTTATCGGCAATGGTAATGCACTCGCCCCAATCGCCATACCCATAATCTTTCACGAGGCTTCCAATGAGTTTGATGGCATCGCGGGCATTGTCGCAGCGCATCAGGGCCACACGTTGCAGCTCTTCTATAAGGAACATCCCGTTTTTATTGACCAGCGTATCATTGCCCACGAAAGTGGTTTCGCCAATGGCCAATTGTTTTTCGTTGAGGCTGGGGTAAGCGGTATTGAGGTAAGCGTAAGTTTTTTTCACTTGAGGAATGGTTCCTGCGAGACTTACATTGCGCATGTCCCAGTTGTTTTCGGTGTGCAATGTGCCTTTATACACCTGATGTTGAGCGCTGTCGTCAAAACTGCGGGCAGGCTCCATGCTCAGCCAAGTGCGATAGTTGCCATCGCAGGTGTGGGCAGTAATGACCGATCCATCGGCGGAGGCTTTTTTGCCCACCATAATGCTGGTGCAGGTTTCACCAAAATAAGGGTCGCCGGGCTGAAGCTGAGCAAACAAAAAGCTTGAAAGCCCCAAGAACAGACTTAAGAAAAAGATAAAACGGGTTTTCATAAAGGTTTAATGTTTTTGATTTGATGGCCAAAGTAGAAAGAAAATTTCAGCAAATGTTGCTCAATCAGTTAAAGGCGGAAAAATGCAGGTAAAAGAAAAACCGATCTCTTTTTAAGGGATCGGCTTTCGTTTATTTTATCGGTTCTGATCCAACTTAAGGCATGATAGCCACTTAAAATTTCCCAAACTTAAAAGTGAAATGACCCATCATGCCGTTCAGAGCTTTGGTGGATAGACCTTCAACGACCACATCAGAGGCAAAACGGTAGGAAGCACCGGCAGCAATACGCATAAAACTTACGACGTTAATTTCAATTTCGAGACCGGGTTGAAGGATCAAAAAAGCACTCAAATCATTCACCATCGGTTCGTTATAGCGATTGTTCCAATAGTATTGATCAACCTTCGCGATGGTTCCTGCTCCAAAAATAATTGGGATGCTCAGGTGGATCGGTGAGAAAGGCGCAACAATCGGCTCAATGAGCAAACCGCCATAACCCCCCGTAAGGTAACTGTTGACAGCACCGGGTTTCAGGTTCATATTCAAGTTGTCGGTAAAGCCATAAGCTGCAATTCCAATGGTAAGGCCGTGATTGATCGTCCAGCCGCCTTTGATGCCGGCAAAAACAGCGGTGCTGTCGCCGATGTTTCCCAAGCCAACAGAAAAACCGCCATAACCACCATTGGAATAATGACTACGGCTGCCAAAAAGGGTCTGAACCTGATGGTCATTGCGTTCTTGAGCCATGAGTGAAAGGCCAAAAATGAACAGCAAGAAGAATAAGTTGATTTTTTTCATGGTATCGTCGTTTTTAGAAGTTATACTTTATGGCAAAGGCGAAATCGCCCATTGAAAGTCTGAAAAAATCTTGTCCAAAAAACTCAAAAAAAGGCTTGTAGTCGAACCCAATGGTGAGTGGAATCTGTTCGATGCGGTATTCGATGCCAACAATGGCATCGGCGCCAATCACAGGTCGGGTGGATGGATAGCCTCTTTCCCAACGGTTGTCGCGGTTCCACCAACGGCTTTCATAGCGGGTAAATCCGGCATGAACCCCCAAGCCGTAATAAACAAAAAATTGGTCGTAGTAACCCAACATCACCGGAGTGTAAACCTCAAACAAGCCCGTGAGCTGTGCGCCGCCTTCCCTGAAACTGAGCAATAGTTTAACGTCTTCGGATTGGCTATGAAAGTGTTGATAAGTAATTCCGCTGCTGAAGCCACCCCTAAGACCTACTGCCTGATCCAATTGCTGAGCACTGAGGCTGCATGATATGGATAGAAAAAAAAGAAGAATGATTGTTCTCATATTGTGTAATCTTATTGTTTAATGACTCTACCTGATCCTGAAATGCGTTGGACAACATCGGGGTTTCCGCGATAATAAATATTACCACTGCCCGAAATTACAGCGTCGAGCAAGCTCGCCACCCTCACATACATATTTCCCGATCCGGTGATGTTTGCAAAACACCGCAGTTGGCTCAACGGAAAAGCGTTGATGTTGCCCGATCCGGAGATGCTTAGTTTGGTGGTTTCTGCAATGCCCGAAAGGTTGATGATTCCTGAGCCTGATATTTCGGCTTCTAAGTTCAACACATCTATATTGTTGAGGCTCAACTCGCCCGATCCGTTCAAACGCAGAAATAGATCGTCGAGATAAAGGTCGTCGGCATCCAAAAATCCTGAGCCATTCATCTCAATCCCATCCACATAAGGGGTGTAAACGGTCACAATCATGGTCATGCTGTTGTTGATGCAGCGGTTGTTGTCGGTTTCAATATACAAGCGGTTGCCGGTCACGCTTGTTCTGATGTAGTCAATCAGATTGGATTCGGCATCCACTTGCACTTCGTGGAAGCTGGCCGGAAGGATGTGCACCTCGAAGGCACCGTTGCAAACAACCTCATTGAAAGGGCCTGTGCTGCGGGATTCTATTTGTGGCTGTCCATTCCCACGGATACAGCGGTCTTCTTTGTCGCAGCCACCCAAAAGGAGCAACAGCGCCAAAGCAATGAAATACGTCCCGCTATTTTTGACGAAAAGGATTGATTTCATGGTGTTTATACATTTATTGAGTGAATATTTTGGTCTAAAATAAATGGTCTAATATCTTGGATTGTAATTATTTCTAATGTTGCAAAAGATTGATTTCTCCTCCTGTGAGATTGAACTTTAGAACGGGTGCTTTATTGCTTCCTACCGCGCCTTTCAAAAAATGAAATCCATCCACACCGGCTGAGGACACTTGGTCTTTGAGGTTCAATGCCGGAGGATAATTGACTTTCGAGGTGCCGTTGTAGCGAATTTCGATGCCGGCTGATTGATCTTTGTTCAAAAACAACGCGATATTGGTGTAGCCGGCCGTCAACTGAAAACCTTGTATTTCGTTTGAAATACCTGCTACGGTGATGTTTCCGTAGTTGGTGTTCAAACGCATTTCGGTGGTGAGCATCCCCAATTCAATACGTGAGAAGGAGGCGTCGCCGCTGATTTTTTTCAATAGCGGAAGGGTTATTTTGTCGCGTCTCGAGTCTAAATGCAGCTCGTCCATTTGCTCAATGTGGACTGAAGAAGTACGTGTTGTAAGGCGCAAAATTGAGGCCTTTTGAATTTCAAGATCGGCATAATTGAGTTCCACTGTGCCATTGGCAATGCTTTGCAAATCGGCATTTCCAAATGCGACCACAATGCGTGTTTTCGCCTTCAGGTTTTTGGCTTGCAGGCTGCCGTTGGCCACTTTAAATTCCGTTTCGCCTTCATGGTCGGTAGTGTAGATGTTGCCAAAACGATTTTCTACATTCATTTTGGCCCACACCGGAAGATGAACGGTATAGTTGATCACGGTTTCGCTGCCTACACTCAGCACCGCCTTGGTGATATCGGTGATTTCTGACCACAAACTACCTGATCCTCCAAAGGTTGAGGTCGCGTTTACATAGTACGACGACTGACTGAATTGGATGTCAATTTCGTTGAACATCTTATCCACGCGGGCCGGTTTTGAAGATCGTACAGTGATTTCAACCTCAAACTTAACCGAATCCTTTTCCCAGTTGAGCAGATGCACATTTCCATACTTATTGTTGATGTTGACTTCGGTGGTGCGTTGCAACTTAAAAGCGCGCTCCATCCGTTTTGTTTTTTCGGTGCTTTGTGCTGTTAGGGTTGGCGAAAGCCACAAAACTCCCAGCAAGAGCAGCAGTATTTTTTTACAACACATGATGCACCTCCTTTTTTTCGATTTCGGCAGCTTTGAGTTGGTTGAGGATGTCTTCGAGCATTTCGAGTTTTACGCGGTAGTGTTGTATCATGGCTTCGACAACCTTTTCGGTAGCTACCTGATCACCAAGATCCTTTTCCAGCGCGGCATACAGCCGATCCATTTCGTTGAATTCATTTTTCAATTCCAAGGTAAGGGCCGGTTGATCGGCAGCCAACTGAAACACCAACTGTGAAGTTTCATCAATTTGTTGGGTATAATAGGCGCGCGCCTCGGTGAGCATTTGCAGGGCTTGAACTTCGGCAACAGCCGGTTTTGTGGAGGTGCTGCCATGATGAACCAGCAGACTGAAAAAATATCCGGCAATAAAAATAGCAGCTATTGCACTCATTTTAAGCCATAAAGGAACTGTTTTCCGTGTTGTTTCAACATCCAGCTTGGCTTCAATTCCCGGCCACAAATTGTTGGGTTCTAAGGCATCAAAGGCATCGCGCCGACTGCGTACAAAGGTTTCTAAAGAGTCAGATTTCATTTCCTTGTGGTATTAAAAGTTCTTTTACTCGGTTTTTGGCACGCATATATTGTGTTTTTGAGTTGGAAACGGAGATGTTCAATATTTCCGAAATTTCTTGGTGATCGTAGCCTTCGAGCAGATAGAGCGAAAAGATGATCCGGCTTCCCGAAGGAAGGTTTTGCATGGCGTTTTTCACCCTATCTATGCTCAGTTCGGCAGGTTCGGATTCCTCTTCCGGTCTGTTGGCGAACAGCTGCATATCGTCTAGAAATTGCAAATCAGCTTTCTTTTTTCGCAAATGGTTGATGCAACGGTTGATGACAATGCGTTTGAGCCAAGCTCCAAAAGTGGATTCAAATCTGAAACTCGACAACCGCCTGAAAGCATCAGCAAAAGCTTCTTGAAGCACATCTTCGGCATCTTCGCGGCTGTGCAACATTCGGAAACCGACATTCAGCATGGCTTTGGCATACAGTTGATACAATTGTTGCTGTGCCTTGCGGTCGTTGCGCAGGCAGGCGGTTATCAACTCATGATGGGTGTCCGTTTCAAATGATTCCACTCGGCATGTTTTCGTTTCCAAACTTCACTTACAAATGACAGGCCGCAAATGAAAGGGTTGCAGGTCGCCAGCAATTTTTGTTGTCATTAAAAAGTAGCGGTACAAAGGGCTATTGGATGGGAATAAAAGCTTAGAAGGCTATAGATGAATGTTTTACAACTATTCTTGTTGTGGATTGTAGCCAAAGAGTCTGCGTTTTTTGATGCGTTTCACTATAAATGAAGGCACATCTTTTTCCCATTCATCGTTTCCTGCTCTAATTTTTTCGAGCACCTCGTGTGAATATATGTTGAGAAAATTGCGGTTGATGGTGGCGATGTCGAGTATTTTTCTGTTGGCAATCAAATGACTCAACAAGTGTTTGGTTTCAGTAGAAAAAACAAGGTCCTTCACTGTGATCAATTCGTCGGAACCGGTTTTGGCCGCCGGATAGATATACATTTTGGCATTTTCGGGAAAAAGTTTTCCCAGTGCTTCAATGATTCCGCCCCGCAAATTGATGTAATATTTTGGGTGCATCACTTTGATAAAAGTATCAATACCAATAACGATGCGCATTTTGATGATTCTGAACTGCGAGAGATAATCTACCAAACGGTAAAACTCCATGAAGTTGGACACCATCACGTTTTGACCCATTTCGTTGAGAAGATCCACACGGTCTAAAAAGTCGCGTTCATCAAAATCGCCTTCCTGAAGGAGGTTTCGGAGTGTAATTTCGCACAAAGGAAGGGTGTTGCTTTTGTCGTAATCCTCATCTTTTTTAAACAAAGCAAAACTCGATTTCAGCATGTCAACACTCACGTAGGTCACCGGCCTAAAGCTGCCGCGAAAAATCAGCACGTTTTTTTTATAACACATATCGTCTGGCTCTTGCACATTGCCGTTGTTGTCGAACATGATTGCGCTTGTCATGCTGTTTTTAACCAATTGCACGCCCAACAACCTATTATCAACGTAGGATAGTTCCGGCCCGTCCATGTGCATCATGGTGACGGCCACACGGTCGTTGGCTAAATTTTCCATCAGGCTGAGCAGAAAGCTGTTGGGTTTGTCCCAATGGTAAAAGCACGCGTAAACCAAGTTAACGCCCAACACGCCCAAAGTGTTTTGTTGCAGCAGGGCATCGTTTTCAAACAGCCTCACGTGCATAATCACCTGGTTGGGTTTGCTTTGCGCCTTCAGTTGGTAGCGCACCCCAAGCCAGCCGTGGCTGATGTTGTCTTTTTTGAAATTTAGGGTAGAAACGGTATCGGCGAAGGCAAAAAAACGCAGGTCGGGATTGCTGGTTTCGGCCAAAAGCGAGGTGAGTTCGTTGTATTCCGAGGCGAGCATCAGCTCCAATCGTTCGCGCGAAACATAGCGTTTCGACGATTTGTCTTTGCAGTAAATGGCATCGCTGTAGCGTTTATCGTAAGCTGAAATGCTTTTGGCAATGGTTCCCGAGGCACCACCTGCCTGAAAAAAGTTTCGGGCCACCTCTTGTCCGCCCCCAATTTCGGCAAAGCTGCCATAAATGGTTGGATCGAGATTGATTTCTAAGGCTTTGCGATGAACAGGGACGCTGTTGTTGGTTTCTGTCATAAACGGCAATGATTGTGGTGCAAATGTACAGAAATATCATGTTGGTTGCGGTGCTACATTGGGCTTTAGGGTAAGAAATGATTACTTTTACGGCATGAAAAGAATGGTCGTTTTTGCATCGGGTAGCGGAAGCAATATGGAAAATATTGCGAATTACTTTAACCATAATCCCGCTGTTGAGGTAAGTTTGGTGGTGTGCAACAATGCCAAAGCAGGCGTGCTGCAAAGAGCTGAACGATTGGGTATTCCGGTGGAAATGATAGATCGAAAATCGTTTTATGAAACCGATCAGCTCACGCAAAAGCTTCTCCTTATCAAAGCCGATTTGTTGGTGCTTGCCGGTTTTTTATGGCTGCTGCCCCCTGCCTTGGTGGAGGCTTTTCCGCAACGAATCATCAACCTACATCCGGCTTTGCTACCCAAATATGGCGGCAAGGGAATGTACGGCAACAAAGTACACGAGGCTGTGGTGGCTGCAGGTGAGGCTTTTTCCGGCATTACGATCCATTACGTGAATGAACATTACGATGAAGGAGACATCCTTTTTCAAGAGAAAATTGCCTTAAACCCGAATGAAACACCAACTTCGCTGGCAGAACGCATTCACGCTCTCGAGTACCGTTTTTTTCCTGAAGTGATTGCACAATGGGTAGTAGAAAAAAGAAGTAAGCGACAGTAGTTAGGGCTTTCGTTTTTTTACTTCTTGATCCAACAGACCATACCATTCTTCTCCGAAACGTCGGATCAGTGGCTCTTTGAGAAATTTATACAATGGCACTCCGGCTTTTGTGCCTTTGCGAACAGCGGGCGTGCAAATGCTCCATCGGTTGTAGTTCAACTGCGTAAAACCATCTTTTTCTGTGAGCCTGATAGGGTAAAGATGACAACTGATGGGTTTGCGAAAAGTTGTTTTTCCGGCCAGATAAGCCTTTTCGATGGCACAGAAACTCACGCCATTTTCATGAAATCCGGCAAAAGCACACTCTCTGTCGTTGATCAAAGGCGTCACCAAACCGGCCATCTCGTCATAATCATACACTCCTTCTTGCTCAATCACCTGCCTTCCGGCCTCGGTCATAAAAGGTAAAATGGCTTCCAGCTCATCTTGGAGTTCGTCAATTTCCTCAGGCTCTAAGGGTGCTCCGGCATCGCCACCCACACAACATTCGCCTTTGCAGCGCGGCAAATCGCAAATAAAATGGGCCTGTATAAGGTCTTCTTTGATAATGGTATCCTTGATAATAATCATGCTGCAAAAATACAGAAAGTGACGGAGATTCAAAAAGATAAAAGACCAAAGATCGCTCTCGTCTCAAGACGAGACCAAAGACCAAAAACCATCAGCCCCCTTCCCTCGTCTCAACACCACCGAAATCTGATTGATGCTTTCTATTTTCACACATCTGCGTATCTTTACTTTTTATTCAATAAAACCATGTTCAGTTTATGAAACATCTCTTCCAAAAAATGACAGTTGTGGCGCTGCTGATGATAGGCAGCCTTCAGCTGAATGCTATGGACGATGCACGCTTGCTGCGTTATCCCGATATCAATAAAAACCTTGTTGCCTTTGTGTATGCCGGCGATATTTGGACGGTGACCTCCAACGGAGGCGAAGCCAAACGCCTGACTTCACATGAAGGCTTGGAGCTTTTTCCGAAAATCTCTCCCGATGGCCACTGGATTGCCTTTTCGGCCGAGTATTCAGGCAGTCGTCAAATATGGGTGATGCCTGCCGTAGGTGGATCAGCTCGTCAACTCACTTACTATAACTCCGTGGGCGTGATGCCTCCGCGTGGCGGATACGACCACGTGGTACTCGATTGGACCCCCGACAGCAAAAAAATACTCATCCGCGCCAACCGCACTGCCTTTGGCGATCGCAATGGAAACTACTACCTCGTTTCGCTTGAGGGCGGGTTTGAAGAAGAGCTGGCCATCGTCAACGGTGGCTTTGCTTGCCTGTCGCCCGATGCCACAAAAATCGCCTTCACTCCAGTGGACCGAGAGTTTCGGACCTGGAAACGCTACAAAGGCGGCCGTGCCAGCGATATTTGGATGTACGATTTAAAAAACAACAGCGCAGAGCAACTGACCACTTTTGCCGGTAGCGACCAATGGCCGGTGTGGTTTGGTGATAACATTTTCTACACCAGCGACCAAGACCTGCGGTTGAACATTTATCGCCTCAATCCCGAAACTAAACAAAGCACCCAACTCACCTTTCACAAAGATTTTGATGTGATGTGGCCTTCTGGCGAAAACGGACAGATCGTCTATGAAAACGGCGGCTTCTTATACGTGCTCGATCTGGTTTCTGGAAAGTCGGAAAGGATTCAGGTGAGCTTGAATTTCGACAATCCCAATCTGAAAGCCTATTATAAAAACGTGAAAGATGATATTCACAGCTTCAACATCTCGCCTTCTGGCAAACGCGCTTTGTTTGATGCACGCGGCGATATTTTTTCTGTTCCGGCCGAAAACGGGCAAATAGAAAACCTCACCAACACTCCCGATGCCCGCGAAATCTATCCCGTTTGGTCGCCCAATGGCAAGTACATCGCCTATTATTCCGATAAAACCGGCGAATATGAAATGTATCTGTTAGAAAACAAGAAAGGCGCTATCCCACAGCAACTTACACATAATTCATTGGCGTGGAAATATGAAGCCGAATGGTCGCCCGACAGCCGTTACCTCGTTTATAGCGATCGCACCATGAACCTTTGGCTGCTCGATGTCGAATCTGGAAAACAAACAGCTGTGGATCAAGCTGCTATGAACGAAATTCGTTCTTACAGCTTCTCGCCCGACAGCCGGTGGATCACCTACCACAAAGAAACGGCCAACGGCCAATCGGCTGTTTGGGTGTACAATATTCCTTCGGCCAAGGTGACGCAACTCACCGATGAGCAGTTTGATGATGTTTCGCCTGTGTTCAGCAAATGCGGCAAGTTCATCTTTTTTGTCTCGGGCCGCGATTTCAACCTCGACTTCTCCGATTTTGAGTTCGACTATCTTTACAACAACGCCTCAAAAATTTATGCTGTGGCCCTGCGAAACGACGGCACCAAGCTGAAACAACGCAAAACCGACACCGAATCCATTCAGGAAGACAAAAAAGAAAGCGCCGAGAAGGAGAAGAAGAACGATAAAAAAGAAACTCCAAAAAGCGATGAAAAAGTGAAGGTGACAATTGATTTTGAAGGTATTAACGCTCGTATTGAAGCGCTTCCGGTAAGCAATGCCCGTTATCGCATCATTGGAGCTGTCGAAGGTGGACTTTTATATGCTTCGGCAGGTAAAATCATGCGCTATAACATCGCCGACGAAAAAACAGAAGAAATCATGGACAATGCCTTCATGGCCATTCCGACAGCCGACGGAAAAAGCATGTTGGTCCGCGCGGCGGGAACTTATGGCATTGCAAAAATTGCGCCCGGACAAAAATCAGGTTCAGGAAAACTCAACCTCGACGCCATGGAAATGAAAATTGACCCTCGTGCCGAATGGAACCAGATTTATACCGATGCTTGGAGAATTTTCCGCGATTATTTTTATGTGAACAACCTGCATGGCGTTGACTGGGTGGGTCTGAAACAAAACTACGCTGCTTTGCTTCCTGCTGTCGGCAGCCGTTTCGACCTTGATTATGTCCTCAATGAAATCGTCTCCGAAACCAATACCGGCCACGCTTACGTTGATTGGGGCGACATTCCGCGGGTGAAACGCGTCAACACCGGTTTGTTGGGCGCTGAGCTTGAGGCCGATGCCACCAGCGGTCGTTTCCGCATCATGAAAATTTATCAGGGCGAAAACTGGAATCCCGAACGGCGCAGCCCTCTCACCGAAGCAGGAATCCATATAAAAGAAGGCGATTATCTGCTCAAAATCAACGGAAAAGAGGTAACAACCCGCGACAACCCTTACCTTTTCCTTGAGAATCTGTCCCAAAAAGAAGTTGAAATCATGGTAAGCTCAAAAGCTGATGGCAGCGATGCCAAATCATCTTTCGTAACGACTATTGAAAGCGAGTTGGAACTCAAATATTACAACTGGGTGCTCGAACGTAGGGCCATGGTTGACAAACTTTCTGGCGGTCGTATCGGCTACATACATGTTCCCAACACCGCCGTCGAAGGCAACAGGGAATTGTTCAGAGGGATGTATTCCTATCACGACAAGGAAGCCCTTATCATTGACGATCGCTACAACGGCGGTGGTTTCATCCCCGAGGTGATGGCCGATTTGCTCGATCGCCGCACCCTCACCTATTGGCACCGCAACGGCATGACCCTGCCCTCCAAAGCACCCGGCATTGCCCACGACGGCCCTAAAGTGATGCTCATCAACGGCTACTCCTCATCGGGAGGCGATGCTTTCCCTTATTTCTTCAAGAAGTTAGGGCTCGGAACACTTATCGGAACACGCACCTGGGGCGGATTGGTAGGCATTTCAGGCAATGCCCGATTGGTGGACGGCGGCTACATTTCGGTGCCACGCTTTGGTATTTATGACGAAAACGAACAATGGATCATCGAAGGCGTTGGCGTTTATCCCGATATTGAAGTGGTTGACCGCCCTGAGCAATTGGCCAAAGGCGAAGATCCAAACATTGAAAAAGCAGTAGAAGTACTGTTAGAAAAACTGAAAGCCCATCCGGTGAAAAAAGTAAATGCACCGAAACCACCCGATCGCAGCAAATGGATTGAAGTGGAAATAAAATAACTGCCAAAGCAGTAAAAAACATTGAAAACCAGCATTCTACATCTGGAGAATGCTGGTTTTTGCGTGATATGTTGTATTCTTAAACTGTATTTGATTTTTGTTAACAATTTCTAAAAATATTTTTTAAGCATAGGATTTTAGAAATATTAAAGCTGTATTGGACGCCACGGCAAAGCAAAAAAGGATGTTTTTGAACAGGTTACTACAAAAATGCGAAAACTCCCTACCGCCGGGATTCGTTTATTTGCGGTACATACAGAGAATGGCTTGCGTTAGCTTCAAGAAACGACAGAGAAATTCTCACAACCTAAAAAAAATGTAGAAAATTCAAATCATTCTTTAAATAGTTGAAAAAAGGGCTATTTTTACACCGTGAAAAAAACAATAACTATGGCTTTACAAAATGAAAAATACCGAATGCTAAGCATTACCATAAAGAAACTCATGAGGAGTAATTCAATCTAACGTTTTATTTAAAATTTAAGATTATGATCAAAAAAACAATGAAAAAGGTAGCAATCTTATTTGCTGTAGCAATGTTGCTTACTTCTTGCTACTCGTACACAAGTGTTGTTGGAGAAGGAGCCAAAGGAAATACTCAAGTAACACAATGGAATCACTATGTAATTTATGGATTAGCTCCTGTTGGAGTTTCTGATTCAAGAGCAATGGCAAATGGTGCAAAAGATTATACAGTGCACACCAGACAGTCATTTGTTAACGGATTGGTATCCGCGATTACATTTGGAATTTACACTCCATCAACGACCACAGTAACTAAATAGTTACCCCATAAAAAAAGAAAGGTAATTTAATTATTACCTTTCTTTTCTACATTATCTCCCATGAAAAAAACAATATTTTACATCTCAATTATTATTTCTCTAATATTATTGGTGAATATCGTTTCAATAGTAAAGAACGATTTAGACCGATTAACCGAATATGGCTATGGTTATTTGGTTGGAAAAATAATACTTTTCGTATTGTTTTTTACATTCATCCTCTTGACAAAAAAAAGTGTAATTAAAAAGGAAAAGTTAGAGTAAAATTGCCAAATTGTACGACAATACCTTTTCAATCAACCCCTGCAAAACTGGCTAATACCTTGGAATGTTGACCCAAAACTAACCATAGTCAGCATCAGGACTGATAATGGTTCGCAGTTTGATGCATCTCTATTCCGCGAGCATCTCTATTCCGCGAGCATCTCAAGTCGGATAACAACTCAAACGAATTTATTCAGCCTGCTACTCCCCAACAAAACGCACAATTAAAACGACAATAATTTATAATCCACGGTAAACCACAGCGCGCGGTTGAAAAGTCGAGCGTCATATTTTTCATCTATGACACCAAGGCCCATAACGTCGGTAAAACCATTGTAATACTCCAATCCAATTTGCCATTTACTTATTTGGTAAAAAACAACTGTTTTTAAAGCTATGTCATAATTGATCATTTTTGTAGCAGTTAAAATAGGGGTTGATTCCTCACACTTTCCAGTTTCTCCGAAACGTCTTTCAGAACTTGAAAATTTTTTGAAAGACTGTAAAGTTGGAAAGGTTTATGTGATGGCATTCCCTGAAATGACAGCGTTCAAGAAACATTCAAACAATATTGCTTGGGAGACAGAAGTTTGGTGAATGAAAGTGCCAGACTACCATGATACACTTTAATGGAGATCAGTTTATGGCACCAAGATAAACAAAACCTTTCCTGATACATTTACAATTCGCACAACCCACCCCTCCAATACCAATTTCCGCCTTTTATCCCACAACCTCCATTTTTTGAGTACTTTTGCCGGCTTAAAATCCATCTATGATATCAGTTGACGGCCTTACTGTTGAGTTTGGCAACACTACCCTTTTTAAAGACGTCTCGTTCGCCATCAACGACAAAGACAGAATTGCCTTGATGGGTAAAAACGGCGCCGGCAAATCTACCTTGTTGAAAATTATTGCCGGCGTTAAGTCAGCCTCACGCGGAAGGGTGACTGCGCCAACCGATGCCGTAATTGCCTATCTGCCTCAGTATCTGCTTCTTAGTGACAGCCGCACCGTTTTCGAGGAAGCATCGCAGGCCTTTGCCCATGTTCTCGAGATGGAAAAGGAAATCGCCGAACTCAACGAACAGCTTACCATCAGAACCGATTATGAATCTGAAAGTTACTTCAGTTTGATTGAACGGGTATCCACATTAAGTGAGAAATTCTACTCCCTCGAAGAGGTAAATTATGACGCAGAGGTTGAAAAAATCTTGTTGGGATTGGGTTTTGAAAGGGCTGATTTCGGTCGCTTGACCGATGAGTTTAGTGGCGGATGGCGCATGAGAATTGAGCTGGCCAAGTTGTTGCTTCAAAAACCCGACCTTATCCTTTTGGACGAGCCCACCAACCATCTCGACATTGAATCGGTGCAGTGGTTCGAGGATTTTTTAATCAACGACGCCAAGGCCGTCATTGTTATTTCTCACGATAAAACCTTTGTTGACAACATCACCACCCGCACCATTGAGGTGACAATGGGCCGCATTTACGACTACCGCGTCAACTATTCCTCCTATCTGCAATTGCGCAAAGAACGCAGGGAGCAGCAGCAAAAACAATTCGACGAACAACAAAAGTTTATTGCTGACAATACAGAATTTATTGAACGTTTTAAAGGCACTTATTCCAAAACCAACCAGGTGCAGTCGCGGGTGCGGATGCTCGAAAAGCTCAGCATGGTTGAGGTGGATGAGGAGGACACTTCGGCCTTGCGATTGAGGTTTCCGCCTTCGCCCCGTTCGGGAAACTATCCTGTTATTGTGGAAGAATTGTCAAAACAATACGACGAGCATCTGGTGTTTGCTGATGTATCTTTTATCGTTGAAAGGGGCAAGCGCATTGCTTTGGTGGGCAAAAACGGGGAAGGAAAATCAACCTTCGTGAAATGCCTGATGGGCCAAACCGACTTTGGTGGCAAGCTGAGCCTTGGTCACAACACCATGATAGGTTATTTTGCACAAAACGAAGCTTCGCTGCTCAACGAAGAAATAACAGTTTTTGAAACCATTGACGATGTGGCCAAAGGCGATATCCGAACAAAAATAAAAGATCTTTTAGGTGCCTTTATGTTTGGTGGTGACACCTGGAACAAAAAAGTTAAGGTGCTTTCGGGCGGCGAGCGCACCCGCTTGGCTATGATCAAATTGCTGCTCGAACCGGTGAACCTGCTCGTCCTCGATGAGCCCACCAATCACTTGGACATGCGCACCAAAAACATCCTTAAAAGTGCTTTGCAAGACTACGACGGAACACTTATCCTGGTTTCCCACGACCGCGATTTCCTCGATGGATTGGTGGATAAAGTCTATGAATTTGGAAATAAAAGAGTGAAAGAACATCTCGGAGGCATCAGTAGTTTCTTAGAAATGAAGAAGTTAGATCACCTGAAACAACTCGAACGAAAAAGTTAGGGTGTCAAAATCAACCTTTTATTGCATTTGTTTGTTGTATAGCGAAATCGTTTTTTTACCTTCTTTTGTAAAAACTTTATTTCGCTTTGACAAAAACACCTCTACCACACCAAAATCCATCGTTCGAGCTTTCCACACAGAAGCGAGCGAAGGTTGAGCTGCTGTACCTTATTTTTGGAGCTCTTTTCATCACTTCGCTCGTAACCAGCAACCTTATTTTTCAAAAGTTTTTCTTTTGGAATCCTTCCGGTCTCTTTCGTTTTGAACTGAGCGTGGGCATCATTGCTTATCCCATCACTTTTTTAATCACCGATATTGTTTCAGAGGTCTATGGCCTAAAACGGGCCAACAACCTCGTGATAGCAGGTATTTTTGCCAGCGCCTTCGCTTTGGGAATCGTTGTCATTGCTACCCTGGCTCCTGCCACTGAATGGTCGCCCTTGAGTGATAATGAGTTTAAAAAAACTTTTGGTTTTACTTTTGTCGCCGTGGGCGCTTCGCTGGTGGCGTATCTTGTGGCCCAGTTTGTGGATGTGCAGATTTTCCACTTCTGGAAAAGAGTCACTAAAGGCAAGCATTTGTGGCTGCGCAACAACCTTTCCACATTTACAAGTCAATTTCTCGACACCTTCACCGTGCTCTTGCTTTTGTGCAGCTTTGGCGTCCTCGATTGGAGTCTTTTTTTACCTCTTTTGGGCAACGGTTATCTGTTTAAAGTCATTATTGCTTTGCTCGATACGCCTTTTGCTTATGCCGGCGTATATGGTTTGCGGCGTTACTTCGGTCTCAAAGGCGACGGCGCCGAGCTGGGCATTTAAGGCGGCACTATTGGCTCATTAATGGTCTTTTTCTTGTAGTTTTGCTGTTTCAAGACGTATAAAATGAAACTATTTTTTCGCCGTTATGGCCGCCAAGGCGACCAACCTTTAATGATTCTTCATGGTTTATTCGGAATATCCGACAACTGGGTTTCGTATGGCAAACGCATTGCTGATGAAGGTTTTTATGTGATCATTCCCGACCAACGCAACCATGGCCTCTCGCCTCATAGCGATGTGTTTAACTATCTCGCTATGACCGATGATTTGATGGAACTCATTGAAGATCAGCAAATCGTAAATCCTATTTTGTTGGGTCACAGCATGGGCGGAAAGGTGGCCATGCGCTTTGCTCTGGAAAATCCTGACAAGTTAAACCGTCTGATCGTTGTTGACATCAGCCTCAAAGCCTATGGCGACAGGCCTCATCACCGCAACATCATTGAAGCTTTGCAATCCGTTGACCTGAAACAACATAGCCAACGCACTACCATTGATGATGAGCTGAAAAAGAAAATCCCGGAACAACGTATCCGTCAATTTTTAATGAAAAATCTGCACTGGCGCGACAAAGAAACTTTGGAATGGCGGCTGAACCTCAACGGTATTGGCAACAACCTCAGCGAAATGTTCGATGCCATTCAAACGGGAACGCCTTTTTACAAACCCAGCCTTTTCATACGCGGTGGCCTCTCCGATTATATTTTGCCTGAAGATTATCCAGTGATTCGTTCTAATTTTCCCAATGCCGAAATCATCACCATCGAAAAAGCTTCGCATTGGGTTCACGCCGAAGCCGCCGAAGAGTTTTACTTACTCAGCTCAGGTTTCCTTACCGGAAATCCGGATTGGCTGACCGACAACGAATAGGGCATTAAGCTTTTAGGCCGCAACATTTTTATCTGTTGAATGATGTCTGAACAATAAATTCCTACGTCAGTTACAAAAAACATACACTTTTTGGTGTCAAAATAAACCAAAAGACGTCAAAATCGCTACCTTTGGGGTCTATCAAATAAAAACACATTATGGATAAGTTATTTTACAAAGATGCCCTCAACTATCACGCTATGGGCCGTCCGGGAAAACTCGAAGTGATTCCCACCAAACCCTACAGCACCCAGCGCGATCTTTCATTGGCTTACAGTCCGGGCGTAGCCGACCCCTGCTTGGCCATCAATAAAAATCCGGAAGATGTGTACAAATATACCGGAAAAGGAAATCTTGTGGCCGTAATCTCCAATGGAACAGCCGTTTTAGGCCTGGGCGATATTGGCCCAGAAGCTGGCAAACCTGTCATGGAAGGCAAAGGTTTGTTGTTTAAAGTATTTGCTGATATTGATGTTTTTGACATCGAAATCAACGAAGAAGATCCCCTAAAATTCATTGAGGTGGTCAAGGCCATTGCTCCTACTTTCGGAGGCATCAACCTAGAAGACATCAAAGCACCCGAATGTTTCGAGATTGAAGAGGCCCTTAAAAAAGCTTTGCCCATCCCCATCATGCACGACGATCAGCATGGAACAGCCATCATCACCTCCGCTGGGCTGCTAAACGCATTGGAAATCAATGGAAAAAAAATAGAAAAGTTAAAAATTGTAGTCAACGGAGCCGGAGCAGCGGCCATTTCTTGCACCAAACTCTACATCAAGCTGGGTGCTAAGCCCGAAAATATCTTGATGTTCGACAGCAAAGGGCTGCTCACTAAAAAGCGCACTGACCTGAATGATACCAAATTACAGTTTGCGCTCGACATTGCCGACATAAGTCTTGAAGAAGCCCTTGTAGGTGCTGATATGTTTTTGGGGCTCTCGGTTGCCGGCGTCATCAAAAAGCATATGCTGCTGGCAATGGCCGAAAATCCTATTGTTTTCGCACTCGCCAACCCCAATCCGGAAATTTCTTATGAAGATGCTATGGCCACCCGCGATGATATTATCATGGCCACCGGACGTTCGGATTTTCCTAACCAGATCAACAATGTTTTGGGCTTTCCCTACATTTTTAGAGGGGCTTTGGATGCGCGTGCCAGCGAAATTAACGATACAATGAAGTTGGCCGCGTCGGTAGCATTGGCTCAGCTGGCCAAAGAGCCGGTTCCCGAAGAGGTGAATATCGCCTTCAATGTGAACAACTTACGATTTGGACGAGATTATATCATTCCTAAACCCACCGATCCCCGCTTGATCGAAAGGGTGGCGCCTGCCGTGGCCAGAGCTGCCATGGAGTCGGGCATTGCACGCAAGCCCATCCTCAATTGGGAAAACTATGGTGAAGAGCTGCGTAAACGACTCAAAACCAGCAACCCCTTGCTAAGGCAGATTAAAACGCGCGCAAAGCACAACCCAAAACGTGTTATTTTGGCTGATGCCGACAATTATAAGATGCTGAAGGCAGCCGAAATTGTTCTAAATGAAGGATATGCAGAGCCTATCTTGATGGGAAATGCTGCAAAAATTAAAGCTATCATCCAAGAAAATGAACTTGAGTTGTATGGTGTTGAAATTGTTGATCCCCGCTCCAACGAACAAAGTGGAAAGCGTAAACAGTTTGCCGAAGCTCTATTCTTGCGCCGTCAACGCCGAGGGATGACCTTTTCGGCTGCCCGAAGCCAGATGATGCACCGCAGTTATTTTGCCGCCATGATGCTGGCAACAGGTTATGCCGATGCTATGGTTTCGGGTCTCACCCGTAACTATCCCGATTCTATTCGGCCTGTGCTTCAGGTGATTGATAAATCGGAGGGCAACAACATCGCGTCAGGCACCTATATCGTGAACACCAATAGAGGCCCTGTGTTTTTTGCTGATTGCACCTTGAATATTGACCCAACTTGGGAGCAATTGGTTGAAATTACGTTGCAAACTTGTAAATCGGTGCGCGAATTTAAAATTACACCCCGCGTGGCCCTCGTTTCCTATTCCAGCTTTGGCTCGGCAGAAGGAAAAGTGCCCGAAAAACAACGCAAAGCGGTGGAGTACCTGCACGAAAACCATCCCAATTTGATTGTTGATGGAGAAATTCAAGCCAATGCCGCACTCAATCCTGAACTGCTGGCTGAGTCGTTTTCGTTTTCAAAACTACTGGGCGGTCCTGCCAATGTGCTCATTTTCCCCAACCTCGAATCGGGCAATATTGCCTATAAATTGATGCAGGAATTGGGTGGATTTGAAGTGATTGGGCCCGTTTTAAATGGCTTGAAAGAATCGGTGCAGATTCTGCAAATGGGGAGCTCAGTCAATGAAATCGTCAATATGATTACCATTGCCGTGATTGATGCCCAAAACAAATCGGAAGCCCGACACAATTTGAAATAAACTTGATTGCTTTTTTGGAACCCACTCTCATTAGAACGGGTTTCAGAAAAAGCAACAGTTTCAGTCTGCCAAAAGGAGGTTTTTTATCTGTGAATAATTATTCTCACAGGTTGAAAAATCTTCTTTTTTATTTGTGAAGGCTTGTAAACGTTCGGGCATAACAACTTCATTTCCAATTTGTTTTTCAACCGTTTCGGCGAATTTGGCGGGGTGTGCTGTTGCAAGAAATACACCAATGGATGGGATGGGATTTTGATTCAGGTATTTTTTAAGTCCGAGATAACCCACGGCCCCATGTGGGTCTAAGCAATAATTACGCGTTCGAAAAACATACTGTATGGCTTCTTCTGTTTGAGCATCGCTAAAGCTGTAAGCATGAAGATGTTGCCGCATGGTTTCGACGTTTTTAAACAAAAACATCATCCGCTCAAAATTGCTTGGATACCCCACATCCATGGCATTGCTGATGGTTTTTATTGATGGTCGTGCAGCAAAAACTCCCTTTTCGAGGTAGTTTGGAACCACATCGTTGACGTTGGTAGCCGCCACAAAATGATGGATGGGAACGCCCATCTGCTGCGCCATCAAACCGGCGGTGAGGTTCCCGAAATTGCCACTGGGAACGCTGAAAACCAAGGGTTTGTTGCGCTGTTTTAAACGACTGGCAGCATAAGCATAGTACACCATCTGTGGCAACAATCGCGCAATATTGATGCTGTTGGCCGAGGTAAGCACTTGATTTTGCTGCATTTCTTTATCTGAAAGCAGTGCCTTTACATGCCGTTGGCAATCGTCAAAAGTTCCGTCAATTTCCAAAGCCACAATGTTGCCGCCCCAAGTCGTCAACTGATATTGTTGCATCCGGCTGACTTTGTTTTTTGGAAAAAGGATATACACCTTCGTGCCTTTCATGCCATAAAAGCCGGCAGCCACGGCACTTCCGGTGTCGCCGGAGGTGGCTGCCACCACTTTGACATTTTTATGCTCTTGATGGGCAAAACCTGCCAACAGCCTTGCCATAAATCGTGCGCCCACGTCTTTAAAAGCAAGGGTAGGGCCGTGAAAAAGCTCGAGACTAAGGATGTTTTCCTCTATTTCAACCCATGAAACCGGAAAATTAAAAACCTCTTGGCACAATGCGTCAAAGTTTGGCTTGGAAATGCTTTCGGCAACGTAAGGAAACAACATCTTGGCAGCAATCTGCGGCAATTTAAGCGAGGAAAAACTGTTGAGGATTTCGGGATCAATTTGCACAAGACTTTCTGGCATAAACAGCCCTCCATCGTCGGCCAAGCCTTGAATGACGGCCTTTTGCAATTTTAGTGCCTGCTTTTTATCAAGATCGCGTGTTGAAAAATACTTCATGCTGTTTATTGTTTTTACCAAAGGTCTTTTACAACAGCTCCTTTAGTGTTGATTCGAGAAACAAAACCCTGGTTGTTGATGTTGTTATTGAGCAATAAGCCGGAAAGTTGTTGGCTAAGCTGCTGTGCTTTTAGTTGACTGTCGCAGAACGCGAAAACAGTTGGTCCTGAGCCGGATATACCAAAAGCAAAAGCGTCTTTTTCGAGTGCTGCCTGCCGCATGGCATCGAAAAAAGGGATACGTGCTGAGCGGTGCGGTTCCACAATCACATCCACCATGCTTCGGCCCATCAGTTTGAAATCGCTGTTAAACAAGCCGGCCACAAAACCGGCAAGGTTTCCCCATTGGATGGTAGCGTCTTTTAAAGCGATCATCTCAGGAAGTATTTGTCGCGCCTCGCGGGTAGGAATGTGTATATCGGGATGCACCACCGCACACCAAAGATTTTCCGGCACAGGCAATGGAACAATTTCGGGCTGCCTGCCGCCGCGAATCAACACCAGACCGCCAAACAGTGCCGGAGCTACATTGTCGGCATGGGCATTTCCGCAAGCCAATCGTTCGCCTTCCATCGCCAAAGGGAGTAATTGTTCGCGACGCAAAGGCTCACCCATCAAGCTGTTGATGGCCACCAAGGCAGCTACGCTGCTGGCCGCACTGGAGCCCAAACCGCTATTCAGGGGCATGTTTTTATGCAGCGTCACACCAACGCCTTGCTGAATGCCGATCTGCTGCAAATAGAGCTGGATTACGGCCGACGCAGTGTTTTTATGGACTTCTTTTGGCAGCAGTCCATAATCTCCTGTAATGACATCTAAATGAACGCTTTGGCTTTCATCCAAAGTCAGCACCACTTCATCGCCGGGCTGATCGAGGGCAAAGCCCAAAACATCGAAGCCGCAGTTGAGGTTCGAAACGCTGGCCGGAGCAAATACCCTGATGTTACGGTAGTTTGAATTTTTCATTTGATTTGAGGTATCCTATTGTTATTCAAAAAAATAAGCGTTGTAAAATTAATTTTGAGCCACCCGAAGGATGTCGGCAAAAACTCCGGCTGCCGTCACGGCTGCACCGGCACCGGGACCTTTCACTACCAAAGGATTGTTTTTGTAGCGCATCGTGGTAAAAGTAATGATATTGTCGCTTCCGCTGAGGCTGAAAAACGGATGGCTGCGATCAATCCTTTGTAATCCGATGCTAATCTTGCCTTCTTCGATCACACCGATATATCTCAGCATTTTGTCGTCAGTAGCAGCCTTTTGTTTTAAAGCATTGAAATGATGTTCGTTACGAACCAGCTCTTCGAAGAAGTTATCTACTGTTTTGGCCTTCAAACAACTTTCTGGTAAGATAGGTTCAAGGACAACCTCTTCCATTTCAACTTTTAATCCTGCTTCGCGGGACAAAATCAACATTTTACGCGAAAAATCCATGCCATTGAGGTCGTCGCGCGGGTCGGGCTCGGTGAAACCCAATTGCTGTGCTTCTTTCACCACTTCGGCAAAGCTTTTTTCGCCAATAAAATGATTGAATATGTAGGAAATGGTTCCCGATAAAATGGCTTCAATTTTGAGGAAACGATCGCCACTGATGCGCAAATCGTGCATGGTTTTGATGATAGGCAATCCCGCTCCCACATTGGTTTCGTAGAAAAAACTGACTCCATTTTTGCGGGCGGTTTGCTTCAATAGGTTGTACTGTTCAAAACTTCCCGACACACCCAATTTATTGCAGGCCACCACCGATACGTTGAGGTCGAAAAATTGTGGATAAAGGTTCACCAAAGTTTGGTTGCTGCTGTTGTCAACAAAGATACTGTTGGGCAAATTCAGCTGGTGTATTTTCTCTATAAATTGTTCTATATCAGCTTTTTGACCCTTGATATTTAATTCCCCTCTCCAATCGTTCAGGGGAATTTCGCCCTTGTTGCTCACAAGCATCTTGCGGCTGTTGGTGATGCCCATCACCTTGAAATAGAGTTGATGTTCTTTGCGCAAGCTTTCCTCTGAGGCTGCAATTTGGTTCAGAAGTTCGCTGCCAATGCTGCCCGTTCCGGCAATAAATAAGTGAAAGGTTTTTACCGGCGACAAGAACAACGAGTCGTGCACTACATTGAGTGCTTTTGACAAATCTTCTTCGTCAATCACTACCGAAATATTGAGTTCCGAAGAGCCTTGCGCAATGGCTACCACATTTACTCCGCTACGTCCCAACGATTGAAACAACTTTCCTGAAAGGCCTTTGGAATGGCGCATATTTTCGCCTACCACAGCTAAAATACTGAGGCCTTGCTGCGCTTTTGGGCTTTCAATTTTATTAGAGAACAACTCCAATTCAAATTCTTTTTGAATGGCTTCAAGCGCCGAATCGGTGTCGTTGGGAACCACAGCAAAGCTGATGCTGTGTTCAGAGCTGGCTTGTGTAATCAGGATCACATTGACATCGGCAGAGGCCATACAACTGAACAGCCGTCCGCCAAAACCTTTTAGACCCACCATGCCGCTGCCTTCTACATTGATGAGGCTTACGTTGCGAATGGAAGAAATGCCTTTGATGAGATGTCCATTGCCTACGGCGTTAGGCTGGATGGTAGTGCCTTTATGCTCAGACCGAAAGGTGTTGCGGATGCTGATGGGTATTTTGGCGGTGATGGCCGGAATTAGTGTGGGCGGATGAATAACCTTTGCACCAAAGTAAGAAAGTTCCATGGCTTCTTTGTAACTCATTGAATGTAAGGTAAAAGCATTGGATACCCAGCGAGGATCGGCAGTCATAAAACCGTCCACATCAGTCCAAATTTGTATCTCATCGGCAGCCAAGGCAGCGCCAAAAAGGGCAGCAGTGAAATCGGAACCTCCACGACCAAGGGTCGTGGTATCGCCTTGTGCATCGGAAGCAATAAATCCGGTGACGACTGCCGTTTTTTCGCCTAATCCGGAATGCCAAAGTCGAATACGTTCGTTGGTAACGGCTTCATTGACTTTGGCTTTGCCAAAATGATTGTCGGTGGCAATCAGTTTTCGAGCATCGGCATACACTGTTACGACACCTTTTTCTTGCAAGATGGCACTCACAAGACTGCACGAAAGCTGCTCCCCGAAAGCCATCACCCGATCAAGTGTACGTGCCGAACACTCGCGCAAGGCAGCAATGCCGCCCAATACAAATTGAAGCTCTGTAAAAAACTGTTCTAACTGCTTCCACACGCCTCGGGTTTCACAAAAATAAGCCTCCACCACCTGAAGATGCTTCTCGCGCAGCTGCCAGAAGGCTTCGGTGGTGTCGTTTCCGCGCGATGCTGTTTGACTGAGTTGTACCAAAAGGTCGGTCACTCCGCTCATGGCCGAGCAAACCACCAAAGGTTGCTCGCCCGTCGCGATGCTTTTTTTAACAATCTCTGCCAGCAAACCAATGGCTTCTGATGTCCCCACCGAGCTACCTCCAAATTTCAAGATTTTCATAAGCGTTGTTTATTATGATAAAAAAAGCCTCCCGATGTGGTCGGAAGGCTTTGCTGATGTGTTTATGTCGTTTGATAACCGGCTAAACCTCATAACTCCCTCCCACACAATGGCCTGTGGTAGTGGTAGTAGTATAGGTAGTGCCGGCGAAATGATTCATTTTTCAGATTTTTTGTGCGTCAAATGTAAAGTATTTTTTGAAAAACAACAGCTTTTCTTTTTTTCATGACTTTTTTGTTGGTGAAAGAAGTATCTTTTCATAGCTTGAACTCATAGATCTTAGGGTATGTGAACCTCTAAAAAAGCAAAAAGATAATTTTTAGTACTTTTGTCCGGTTGGTAGTTCAGAATGAAAAATCATTTCTCTGCCTATCGTTTTTTGTAGATTTTGAACCCCATTGCCTTAGTTTTCCATCAGGAAAACAGCCCTGTAACAAGGCCAAGTTCGCAGCCTAATTGGTGCTGCATCAAACATTTTTTGAAAAGGGTTAAAGGCTTTTAACAAATTAAAACACCATCACTATGGAAGAAAACATTGAAAAATTCCCGCTTCAGCTTGAAGCACTCACACATTATGCCTCGCAATTGGCGATCACCTATGGCCTTAAGTTGTTAGGTGCTATTTTAGCCCTTATTGTTGGGTTTTGGTTGGTAGGCCGTCTTAAATCTGCCCTTGTTCGATTGATGGAGCGTCGCGATGTAGAACCTTCATTGCGCTCATTTTTGAAAAGTTTCTTGAGCGTTGCCCTGAAAATTTTGGTCATCATCACCGTTTTAGGAATGGTGGGCGTTCAAATGACCAGTTTTATTGCCATGTTGGGAGCTGCGGGTTTGGCCATTGGTTTGGCTTTGCAAGGCACACTGCAAAATGTGGCCGGCGGGGTCATCATCTTGTTGTTTAAACCTTTCAAGGTGGGCGATTTCATTGAGGCACAGGGATATATGGGTACAGTAGCCGAGATTCAGATTTTCAACACTTTGCTCACTTCTGTTGACAACAAGGTGATTATCATCCCCAACGGAGGGTTGGCGACAGGTTCGCTTACCAACTTTTCTAAAAAAGACACACGCCGTGTGGAATGGACGTTTGGCATTGGCTATGGCGACAGTTATGATAAAGCAGAGAAAGTGATTCAGAGGCTCATTGATGCCGACAGTCGCATTTTGAGAGATCCTGAACCTTTCTTAGCCCTGTCGAAACTCAACAACAGCTCAGTGGATATCGTCGTTCGTTGTTGGGTGAATGCCGAAAACTATTGGCCGGTTTTTTTCGAGATGAACAAAAATATTTACACCCAATTTGCCGCCGAAGGCATCTCCATTCCTTTCCCACAAATGGATGTGCATGTGTTTGGCAACCCGAAAGCTTAATATGCAATCAGCTATGGCTTTATACAAAAAACGCTGCCTTGCAGAGGCAGCGTTTTTCGTTTTTTTACAACTTGATCCAGCTGACGACCATGGCGTGGGGGCTTACGCCCGTCACCCAGTCTTCCACACCGGAACCATCGAGATTGCTGCGGATAATTTTGCCATCGGGAGCTGAATTAGAAATTTTGTAGCCCCAGAAAAGCTTGTCGCGTTGGGTGTCAATGCCAATACCCCAGGTGGCTTTGCTGCCATATTCACCTATTTTCAAGAGTGATGACCCGTCCAGATTACACATATAAATGCCGTTTTCTTCGATGGGTGAAGGGCTAGAGCCATAAACGGCCATATACACTTTTCCGGTTTCGAGGTTCACCTCAAGGGCAGTGCCATCAATGTCAACCACATGTTCAGTAAGCCCAGAACCATCGAGGTTGACCGACCAGTAGCCACCGGTAAAGTCGGTTTTGTCGTTCACGAGGTAAATTTTTCCGCGTTCAGCATCGTATTGCATATCAACAGGATACTCCGGCCGGATGCCATCGGTGCTGATGAACACTTCGGGTGAGCTGCCATCGAGGTTGCAGCGATAAATGCCACCCGGACGACCCCAATAGAGTTTGTCTCCAATGATCATTAAAGCTTCGGGTGAATCCAGAATTTCCTGACCGGGGACAGAGGCATCGAGAATTTTTACCGGATTTTTACCATCGGCATCGAAGCGATAGATGACACCCTCGCTGTAATCTGAAACGAAGACCTTACGGCTGACAGAATCAACAGCTATGCCATAGGGCCGCGAAAAAGTTACGGTTTCAAAGTCTTGAACAACAGGCGCTTCATCATTAAGGATTACGAAATGCACGCCGCCGCCTGATGGGTTTCTCGAGGTAAAATACAGCACCTGCGATTGACCGGCGAGTGGGTCTTTCACGTTAACGGCCAATGTTTTCACCAAGCTATTGTACTGGACCTCTGTTTGAGGGGTACAAGTGAGTTTGATAGTGTAAATACCTGGATTGGTAATTTGCACCACCGGATTTTCTTCTGTTGAAGTGATACCGTTGCCAAAATCCCAGCTGTAACCTTTGGCATTGAGCGATTTGTTGGTGATCATCAGTTCGCAGGGCGCGTTCCCATTGTTGGTGAGGGTGTAGGTAAAGTCGGCTTGGGTGCTGGCAGCCGGACTGCCCAACTCGTATTTCTGGCAGCCCGATGGTGTAAATGCAAAGGGCAGCAACAGCAGTAAGAAAAAGATTTTATTTTTCATTGTTCTCATGGTATTCATCAATAACCGAGGTTTTGTATCATTTTATTGTTCGTTTGTATCTCGCTGAGCGGGATGGGGAAGATGGTATATTTTTCGTCAATGGACAGCACTTCGGCAGCGCGTTTGGTACGCACCAGATCATGCCAACGGTGTCCTTCAAAGGCAAACTCACATCTGCGTTCGTGGTCAATGGCCATTTGCAAAGCCGGATATGTGGCAGCGGTGGTGTTGCCCAATCCGGCGCGGTTACGAATGGTGTTGATATCGGCTTGAATGGTTCCAATGTCGCCATTGCTATAGGCCATCGCTTCGGCACGAATCAAATACAACTCAGCCAATCGAAGCACAAAAACCTTATCAACGCCACCGGCCACATCATTGTATTTGGCACCGTAAGGATTGTTTTTTTCGTCGTAACGGATGGAAACACTCAATCGGGCATCACCGGGTTCAAAAGCAGCTATTAAGCCGGTTGATGGTGCAACTTCGTACCTTCCGTTGAGGTCGCGGGTGTAGTAATACTGCGCCAAACGATTAAAGTTTTGAACATCATAGGTGATCTCGAAAAGTGATTCCTTGTTGGTTGAACCGGGATCGAAGAGGCTGGCATAGGGTGTTGCCAAGCCAAAGGCGCTGTTGGATAATAAATCGTTGGCAACGTTAATGGCTTTGGTAGCTGATGCGGCTTCGCCACTAAGTTGGAAATGAGCAAGATAGACTTTTGCCAATAATGCTTTCCCGCTGGCAGCTGAAGCTCTTCCGGTAATGTTGTTGGCCGGAAGCAGTGGAAGTGCGGTTTCGAGATCGGTGATGATGCTTTGATACACATCAAGGGTACTGCTTTTTGCGAGATCAATATTGCTGAGATCAACGGTGGGTTGAAGACGCAAGGGGATATTTCCGAAAAAGGTGGACAGGTAATAGTGCATCAAAGCTCTGATGAAATGCGCTTCTCCATTTACGCCGTTTTTTCCGTTTTCCGATTTATAGGCAATGGTGGGTAGCTTGGTAATGATGTTGTTGGCGCGGTTGATCACATCGTAGGAGGCATTCCACATCCCATCAAGAACACCGTTATCGGCAGGGATGGGTTTGTTTCGGATTTGTCCATATTCGAGTGTGGTTCCAGTCCAAACCAAATTGTCGGCGGCCAAATCGCTTACAATGGAGGCGTTGCGGCTATAAATGCCAACGGCTTGCATTCCGCTGTAAGTGCCAATGATGGCGCGTTCTACACCTGTGCTGTCTTTCAAAGCAATGTCGCTCGAAATCGAAGCTGTTGGGTTCACATCAAGCACTTTGCTGCATGATGCAAAGGTGATGGCCATAACAAGGATGAAGGTGATATTCCTTTTCATATGTTTCATTTTTAAGGGTTAAAGGCCGATGTTGACACCTACTGTAATGGTACGCGACTGTGGATAGGTAAAGAAATCTGTGCCAAGCACCACATTGTCGTTGCTGTAATAATTCACTTCGGGGTCCATACCGGAGTAGGAGGTAAAAGTAAACAGGTTTTGGCCGGAGGCATACATCCTCAAGCTTTTAAGCTTGATGGGTTTGAGTGTTTTTTGAGGGAAGTTGTATCCGAAGGTCACGTTTTTGATGCGCATGAAGGAGCCGTTTTCGATGAAACGTGATGATTTATACGAATCGCCTTCTTTAGGAATGTCGGTGATGTCGCCCGGTTTTTGCCATCTGCGCAAAATAGCAGTGGTTTGGTTGTCTTCGCCCATTCCCGATTCTAAGTAAATGCGTGATCCGTTAAAAATGTCGTTGCCAACCACGCTGTGTAAAAAGATGGAAAGATCGAAGTTGCGATAAGAAAAGTTGTTGGTCAATCCCATGGTGAAGTCGGGGTTGGGGTTTCCGATTCTTTTACGGTCTTCGGCCGTGATGCTTCCATCTTTATTGATGTCTTCATACACTAATTTCCCGGTGGTGGGGTCAACGCCGAGGCAGTTGTAACCGTAAAAGATGCCAATGGGTTCGCCTTCCTGCACGCGGTTTCCGCCTCTGCCTTGGTCGTCAATGGGTTGACCATTGTATAGTTTAAGCACATTATTGCGGTTGGCTGCAAAATTGAAGGAGGTGTTCCAGGTAAAGGCTTTTTTAATGTTTTGGGTGTTGAGCACCAGTTCGATTCCTTTGTTTTCGAGTTCACCGATATTGGAGGTGATGGAGCTGTATCCTGTGGAGGGAGGCAGCGGACGGGCAAGCAGCAAGTCGTTGGTGCGGTTGTAATACAGGTCGGCCACCAAGCTGATGCGGTCGTCAAACAGACCAAGATCCATTCCGAAGCCGGTTTGTAAGGTTGTTTCCCACTTCAGGTCGGGGTTGGGGAGTTGTGTAGGAGCAATTCCGGGACGTTGGGCGTAGTTGTAGCCACCGCCGTACAGGCCGAGAGATGCAAAATCACCGATGCCGTCGTTTCCTGTTTTTCCTATGCTCAGGCGCAGTTTCAGTTCGCTGATGGCTTCAATGCCTTTCATAAACGATTCTTCTTTCATACGCCAAGCCACTGATGCAGCGGGGAAATATCCATAACGGTTGTTCTCGCCAAACTTGGATGAACCATCGGCACGTGTAGTGAGCGAAAGGATGTATTTGTATTTGTAATTGTATTTAAACTGCCCGAAGAAAGAATTCATTCCCCTGTCGAGGCCATAGGCAGAGGCCGCCCTGATGGTTCCGGCTGAGGTGATGTACTGGAAATTTTCATTCGGAAAGTCAATGGCTTCGATGTAGCTGTTGCGGCGTGAATATTTCTCGAGGCTATAGCCTGCAAGTGCTTCAAAATGATGCACTTTACCAACCGATTTTAGGTATTGTAGCACGTTGTTGCTCACAAAATTACTCACGGTAGTGTTGGCTTCAATGCCTAAACCGTTGTATTTCATTCCCTGAGCAACAGTAATGGGATCGTATTCATGCTCGCGCAAGATGTATTGGTCGGTGCCCCATTTGCTTGTAAAGGAAAAACCATTCAAGAATTTATACTCTAAGTAAATATTGGCGTTGTTGCGGTTAGTAAATGCCTGATTGATAGTGTGATTGATAATAGCTACCGGATTGGCATATGGACCTGATTCGTTGTAACTGCCATCGGCATTGTACACCGAATAAATGGCAGGCGTTGAAAGGGCGTTGGGCAGCGGGCCGTAAAGAGTATAGTCGCCTTCAACACGATCGTTGGTAGAATAGCTCATGGAGATGTTGGCGCCGATGCTGAGGTTATCGCGCAGTTTGTGATCCACATTCAACCGTCCGCTATAGCGGTCATAACGTGTTGATTTTACAGTTCCATCCTGGCTGTAATAGTTTCCCGAAATGAAAAGACGGGTTTTGTCGTTGCCACTGCTCACCGATAGTTCGGTGTTGGAGGTGGGTGCTGTTTGCAGAATTTCTTTCATCCAATCGGTATCAACGCCTTGCACATTGGTTCCTTTGTACTCATTCCATTGTGCGGCATTCAGCAGCTCGGGCAAGCGTTCTTGAGGAAGGGTTTGCCAACCATAAGAGGTGTTAAGATTGACGCTGGTTTTTTGAAAACTACCTTTTTTGGTCGTGATGAGGATCACCCCATTGGAAGCTCTTGAACCATAAATAGCTGTGGATGAAGCGTCTTTTAAGATGGTGAACGATTCAATGTCGTTGGGATTGAGGTCGGAAAGCGCATCAATTTCTTGTCCGCTGTACCCAATTTGTCCAAAACTTCCGGTCAACATCGGTACACCATCCACCACAATCAAAGGTTGGTTGCTGGCGTTGATGGAGCTTCCTCCTCTGAGTTTGATGGAGTTTTGTCCGCCGGGAGTTCCCGAGTTGATGTTGATAGAAACACCGGCGGCTTTGCCTTGCAGCACCCCTTCGATGGTGCGGACGGGTGCGTTTTTCAATTCTTCTCCTTGAACAACACCTACCGAGCTGGAGATGAGCTTCTTGCTGGATGAGCTGTAACCCACCACCACCACTTCGCCCAAATCAACATTTAATTCTTCCATCACAACGTTGAGGACTGTTTTTTTGTTGATGGCCATTTCAACGGCTTTCATTCCTACAAAAGTGAACACCAATGTTCCATCTGCAGGGGCGTTGAGGTAGTAAATCCCATCCAAATCGGTGGTGGTTCCTTGCAAAGTGCCCTTTACCTGCACAGTAACTCCGGGAATGGGCAGCATATCGGAGGCCGAGGTAACAGTTCCCGAAATGGGGATGGTTTGCGCAAAGAGTGAACCGATGAGCAATGTAAGGATGCATGATAGCAGTACATTTTTTTTCATTTTGTGCACTTTTATTATTAATTAAACTATTTCATAGGTTGAATGACAAGAGCCACAGGAGCTATGTCTAAGCGAACACCAACAACGGTGTAACTGATTGATCTGTCTTC
>JAEWWJ010000066.1 GCA_023396415.1 Bacteroidota bacterium | reverse complement strand
ATCAAAGACCTTGCAGGAATGATTCCAGGCATGGGAAAAGCTTTGAAAGATACTGAAATTGAAGAAGATGCCTTTAAAAGTATTGAGGCTATTATTTATTCTATGACCCCTTCCGAACGTGAAAATCCAAAACTCCTCAACGGAAACAGACGCCGACGCATTGCAGCAGGTAGTGGAACCAATATTGTTGAAGTGAATCGGTTGATTAAACAGTTTGAAGAAACATCAAAAATGATGCGAATGATGACCACCGGAGGAAGCCGAAAAATGATGCAAATGATGCAACAAATGCGTCAACAGAAATAATATACCATGTCGAACAATATCATTGACGGCAAGGCCATTGCCGAACGCATTAAAAAAGAAATTGCCGCCGAAGTAGCGGCATTGCTTGATGCAGACAAAAAAGCACCTCATTTGGCTGCCATTCTCGTAGGAAACGATCCTGCCAGTGAAACCTACATTGCATCAAAAGAACGCGCCTGCAAGCAAGTGGGTATTACTTCAACCACCTATCGTTTAGCCGAAGCAGCTACCGAAAAAGAACTTTTACAGGTGATTGATTTTCTCAACAAAGACGAGGATGTGGACGGTTTTATACTACAATTGCCTCTTCCTGCCCACCTCAATGCCGATCGTATTTTGGAATTTGTTGATCCTGCCAAAGACGTAGATGGTTTTCACCCGCTCAACATTGGTAAAATGCAATTGGGTTTACCCAGCTTTTTGCCTGCCACGCCTTTTGGTGTGATGGAGCTTATCAGACGCTCCGACATCTCATTGGACGGGAAACATTGTGTGGTGATTGGTCGTTCCAATATTGTGGGAACCCCTTTAAGTATTTTGCTTTCGCGCAAAGCTGCCAACGGCAATGCCACGGTAACACTGTGTCATAGCCGTACCCAAAATCTTGAATCCATCGTTACGCAGGCTGATGTTGTGATTGCCGCTATCGGTCAACCCGCTTTTGTGAAAGCCTCAATGGTAAAAGAAGGAGCAGTGGTGATTGATGTTGGAATTCATCGCATTGAAGATACGAAATCGGAAAAAGGATACCATATCGTTGGAGATGTAGATTTTAAAGAAGTGAAAAAAATAGCGTCAAAAATTACTCCGGTGCCTGGTGGCGTTGGTCCGATGACGATTGTGGCACTGTTGCAAAACACACTAACAGCTCTAAAAAAACGATCGCTTTAGTGCGATTTTCCGTTGACTAAATATCACTTTCTTGAAGTAAAAAATGCAAATAAAGAACATTCTTGCCTTAGCTTTTTTTGGCCTTTTGTTTTATTCAGGATACGGGCAAATTGCCGGTTGTACTGATTCACAGGCACAAAATTACAATGCATCTGCAACAATTAATAATGGCAGTTGTATTTATCCGATAACAGCTGTTACCCCTAATTTGGCCTACACTTTACCCAATCAGGTGAAAGAAACTTCCGGATTGGTTGTTTTTAATGGAAAATTGTGGACCTTTAATGACAGTGGAGGTGAGCCCATTCTTTACGCCATTGATACCACCAGCCATCAAATTGTGCAACAGATCACAGTGTCATCTGCTTCTAATGTGGATTGGGAAGACATCACCATGGACGATGAATACCTGTATGTTGGCGATATGGGCAACAACTCGGGTGTTCGCGATGATTTGGTTGTTTATAAGATTCTGAAAACCAGCATCCCCATCAATGGTAATTCGAGTGTTCAAGCTTCGGCAATAAAGTTTAGTTACGCTGATCAGAAACTTTTTTCGAAAACTTGGGAGCATAACTACGACTGTGAATCTATTATTTCTGCCGGCGATTCCTTGTATTTGTTTACTAAAAACAGGGCAGATCAATATTGTCATATTTACAGCTTGCCTAAGGAACCCGGCACTTATGCTATTCACTGCAAGGATCGTTTCAATACCCAAGGTTTGATTACCGGTGCTGATTATGATGCTTCTACCGGACAAGTGCTGTTAACAGGTTATACATCACAAGCTTACATCCCTTTTGTGTGGCTTTTATTCGATTTTCCTAACCATGATTTTTTTGGAGGAAACAAAAGACGCATCGAGCTGCAAAACACCTTATCTACTCAGGTTGAAGGAGTTACATTTTATTTGCCCCGACAGGTTCTACTTTCGGCTGAAAAATCATCCGGTTACAGCGCAAGAGTTTTTAAATTGAACCTCAGCACCTGGACCGGCTTTACCGACTTGAATGAAACCGAAGTTAGAAATACCAATCCACGTTTGGTCATTATAGAAAATCCTGTCAAGAACAAAATCCTAAAGCTTGAAGCCAAGCATTTTCAAAGCGATTTTAAACTCGATATCATGGATTCCACCGGTCGTTTAGTGAAACAAGTCAACCTCTTCGGATCGCACGAGAAAGAATTTTCTGTTGATGTAAGTCAATTAATTTCAGGCACATACTTCATGTCAGCGATCATAAGTGATGAAGCATTTCACGCCACATTCATCATTCCATAATGCAAGATAGTAAAGATATTTTTGAAGCCGGGCGAAAATTGCCTTTGATGGAAGAGTTTTACACCTTGCAGGGCGAAGGCCACAATATGGGTGCAGCTGCTTACTTTATTCGCATTGGAGGCTGTGATGTAGGTTGCAGCTGGTGCGATACCAAACCCTCGTGGGAAGCCGACAATTTTCCACCTGCCGATGCCATCGAAATTGCTGAAAGAGCTGCAAAATTTCCGGCAAAAACCGTCGTTGTTACTGGGGGGGAACCTTCGCTGTATCCGCTTGATTTTTTTACGCAATACCTTCAAAAGTTGGGCGTTAAAACAATGGTTGAAACTTCGGGAGCACATGTTTTAAGTGGTGTTTGGGATTGGATTTGCCTTTCGCCAAAAAAGTTTTCGCCCCCAAAACCTGCTATTTACGCCAAGGCACATGAATTGAAAGTTGTCATTCAAAATGAGGCCGATCTTCAATGGGCCGAACAAAATGCCCGATTGGTAAATGCCGATTGTTTGTTATATTTACAACCCGAATGGAGTGTTTCAGAAAAAATAATGCCATGGCTTACCGAATATGTGATGTCCAATCCAAAATGGCGCATCAGCCTACAAAGCCACAAATACATGCGTATCCCTTAATCATTTCATGGTTTTGGGTTCTTTTCTTTTTTACAACTCCACTTGTCGGGCAAAACAAAAGTGATTTATATACGCATCATCAAAAAGCGCGTAAAACCTATCTTCTTGCCGAGGCTGCCTTTTACAAAGGCGAACAAAAACAAGCCGCTGAGGCAGTGAATAAAGCACTGGAATTTGATTCCAATTTTATTGAAGCATGGCTTTTAAAAGCTGAAATTTACGTTCAAGAAAAGCAGTTGGACGAGGCTGCATCGGCTTATCAAAAAGTGCTTGAAATTGATGCAAAATACTTTCTTCCTACTTATAACTTACTCGGAGAGATATACTTAAAACAAGGTAAATATCTAAAAGCAGCACAAAACTTCTCGGCTTACCTTGATCAATCGCCTCAAAGCAATCGAAAGGCTTTGGTTCAAGACCTGCTCAAGCGGGCGCTTTTTGCAGATAGCTTGATAAAAAATCCATCGGCAACTGCCATCCCTTTTACAGATGATGGCATCAACACAGCAGCCGATGAGTATATCAATTTCATCCGATTGGATGGAAATCGTTTGTTGTTCACCCAAAAGAAAAGTGAAGGTTCAGGAGAAAACCCATTGCGTACGCGTGAAAGGTTTTATCAAAGTGATTGGTTAGATGGCCGTTGGACGAATGTTGTCCCTTTTTTGGTTGAAGGCACGCAGGGCGATCATGGTGCTTTAACCTTTACTGCCGATGGAAGATTGTTGTTGTTTGCAGGTTGTGGCTGGGAACAAGGAAGCGGCAGTTGCGATCTCTTCCAATCACGGATGCGTAATGAGCAATGGGCGAGACCGCAATCTATGGGAAGTAGCGTAAACAGCGAGGCTTGGGATTCGCAACCCACCATCACACCTGATGGAAAGGAATTGTATTTTGCAAGCAATCGAAAAGGTGGCTTTGGGGGTTCTGACCTTTACAAATCAGTAAAATTATCCAATGGCGCGTGGAGTAAGGCGATCAACCTTGGCAATACTTTCAATACCAGTGGAAATGAAATGTCGCCATTTATTCATCCCGATGGAAAAACAATCTATTTTTCGTCTGATGGATATAACGAAACGCTTGGTGGTAGTGATATTTATTTCAGCCGTTTAGATGCTGGAGAACGCTGGACGCATCCCTTAAATGTAGGTTTTCCTATCAACAGCCTTTACGATGAAGTGAATTTGGTGATAGATGCTTCAGGACAAACGGCTTACGTGTCTTCAAACAGAAAAGAACAAGATAGAGATTTTGACATTTTCTCGTTTTTATTGCATCATGATGTTCGTCCGGAAGCTGTGGCCTACCTGCGTGGGCGCGTGGTGGATGCCGAAAGTTTAGCACCTTTGCAAGCTGCTTTTCGCTTGGTTCAACTCGATAACGGTAATGAAATGTATAAAGACACTACCGATCGTGATGGCGTTTTTTTGGTTTCTTTGGCTTCAGGAAAATCCTTCGGACTGCATGTTGAAAAATATGGTTATCTGTTGTTTTCGGCTCATTATATGCTAGACAACCTGACCTTCGAACCTCCCAAAGATGTGGAAATTGCGCTTCATAAAATCGAAAAAGGAACGCGCATGGTGTTGAATAACATTTTTTTTGAGACCAACGCGGCCACGCTACAACCGGCTTCTGAGCAAGAACTTTCGGTTTTGCTTCGTTTTTTGAAGGTAAATCCACAGCTTTCTATTGAAATTTCAGGCCACACTGATTCCACCGGAAATGAACTATTGAACCGGAAACTTTCCCTCCAAAGGGCAGAGGTGGTCAGGGATTTTTTAGTTAGGGGTGGTATAGAAAATGAAAAAATTCAGGTAAAAGGGGAAGGTTCAGCCTTGCCCATAGCCTCCAACACCACTCAAGATGGTAAGGCAAAAAACCGCCGCACTGAAATGAAAATTATAAATGACGGAAGTGAATAGCGACTAAAAAACGTTTTAAATCAAGTTTTTAAGCCGAAAGGTGATGCTGAGGTATTGACCCTCGCGAAGCACAACCATTTGAAGCGTATGTGCGTTTTCTGAACGAAAAATTCCTTGTATTTCATCAAGGGTTAGCTGTCCTGCCCCTTTTCCGTTAATGGCTACAATGACATCGCCAAGTTGAAACCCGTTTTCTTCGGCTGCCGACCCTGCAATCACATGCACAACCCGAAAGGTTTTGAAATAAGGACCTTCTGCCACCAAATCGAGACCGCTTTTGTTGTGGCTGAAGCCACGCCGGTAATGTGCATTCTTTTTTAAATAGAGTTTTTCCGATTGATAATCGAGGATTAAAGTGTAGCGGCTCAGCAATTCACCGCCTATTGATCCCAGGCGGTCGGGAACTGCCTTTGCAATGGACTGCATACATGAGCCATACGACACCAAAGCGTTTCTAAAAGTAAATTTTCCAAGCGAAAAAAGTTTGATTCTCCCTATTTCTCCATCAAGAGGTCCGGAAAGGCCCCAGCCGACAATGGTAGGTAAGGTTTTTTCAGGAATTGTGAGGCTGTTGGAGTTGTCGGCCTCGAGCAACAGGCTGTGGCTGGCACCGGTGTCAATCAAAAAACTTCCTGATACATGGCTTCCATCGCTCTGTGTGATGGATGCATTTAGGTAGGGTCGTCCTCCGACGAGCTGAATAGGAAATGAACTAAAACGGCGAGATGGCTTGAAACTATCGCTTTCGTAAACGGTAATCTTTTGTGAGGTGTAATCTATCTTGACAACAAAATGATTAAAAAAATCGTACCCTAAAATCCCATGAACCTCTTGACCGATATGGCTACGAAGATTGAGATAGTCTTTGCCCAAAACAATGAGCGTTTGTCCGCGGCCAGTGATTCCCGGTAACTGCAATTTGACGCCGCTCGCCACATAAGCTTCAATTTCGCCGGCTGAACCCAACCCATTTATTTTAACCGTTCTGTTGTAGGCCACATCCAAATGATGGTCGTTGCCTTCGGTAAGCAAGGTGGTACGCACTCCGGTGTCGAGAATAAATTTCATGGTAATGCTGTCGTTCATCAACACCGGCACAATCAAAAGGTTGTTGATGTACTCGAAGGGGAAAGCCGATCTTTTTTCTGAGTCATCTATCTTATAACCAATAAATTGGCTTTGTGCAACCAACCCTTGAAGCAAACAAAAAATCAGCAGTAGGATTTTGTAAAAAATAGATATTTTAAAATATTTTGTAAGCATCGTATTGGATCATATTCATAGATCTTACTGACAAATGTAGTCCACTTTGGTTACAAAATAGTGAGTTCTGCTTAAAATAATGTTGAAGCTTTGGTTGTGATGTACAAAGAATAGATGTGGTGGATTGTTTTGATCTCCTTAAAATTCAATGGTATAGTTGTATACCACAGCTTGTTTGGGTGCTTCATCGGGCTTGTTTTCCTGTTTTGCATGAGCCGAGGTGGTGATGGAATAATTTAAAGTGGCTTCAGTGGGCAGCTTGAAGTGGATGTTCGTTTTGGTGGTGCTTCTTACCCTCACGCCCATATTTTTTACTTTTTGATAGCGCAACAAATTCACCACACGTACAGCCTCTTCATCGCAGCCGTGGCCAATACCTTTGATAATTCTAGGCTGATGCACTTTGCCGTTGTCATCAATATCAAACTCTACAATCACAGTTCCTTCAACCTGAGCATCTAAGGCTTCTTTTGGATATTTGAGGTTGTTGCGGAGAAACTCACTGTAAGCTGTTTTACCTCCCGGATATTGAGGCAGGTTGAGGAATTTACGTTTTTTTGGATCGGCCATAATGGAAATATTTTGTGCAAAAATAAGCAAACCCAGGCTTGGTGGGATAAAGAAAAGACCCCAACAACCAAAGATGAAGGGGTCTTTTAAAAGAACCAAAATTCAAATGCGAATTATTTTACAATTTCATTGCTAGCTGCTTTCCATTCGTTGTAGCCTCCATCGAAGACTTTTACTTTTGGATATCCAAGAACAGAAGTCAGGACAAAATATTCCTTACTGGAGCGAACGCCTGTTGAGCAATATAAGATGATGGTTTTATCTTTTGTGATACCCATTGCCGTCAACATTTTTTCAATTTCAGCCTTAGGTTTCAAAAGGTGTTTGGCATCAATCAAAGTGGTGTGATCTAAGTTAATGGCACCGGGCAAATGACCAGTACTTTTGTTTTCCAATCCTTTAAATTCACCGGCTTCGCGGCTGTCAACCAACACCACATCGGCTTTGCCTTTGGCGGCTTTAACATCGGCCATGCTCGCCATAAGGGCGTTGTTTACTTTAGGGGTAAAGGTGGTTTTGGAAACGTTGGTAGGGTTTTTGGTCACAGGTTTTCTGCCTGCTTTCCAAGCTTCGAGGCCACCATCCAAAATTTTAACCATAGGTGCACCCATATATTTCAGGATGAAATACAACCTTCCTGCATATTTCATTGAGCCTTCATCATAAAGCACGATGGTTTTCTTTTCTGAAATGCCATTGTCGCCTAAAATTTTGGCAATTTCGTTGTTGTCAATCAACAATCCTTCAATATCGCCGGGTTTAAAGAAAGCTTTATAGGAAACATTCACTGAACCGGTGATATGAACTTTAGCATATTCAGTTTCTATTTCACCTGAAACAAGGATGTAGTCAGGGTTTTTAAGTTCTTTGGACAAATCGGCTACCGAGATAAGGTCTTGCGCAAAGCTGCCAATAACGAAAGCTATAATGAGTCCAAATGTTAGAGTGATTTTTTTCATTTTTTATAGATTAAAATTTAACTTGTAATTGAAGTACAAATTCGTCGTTGTTCTGCTCAATAGGTTCTTCGGCACGGTAAACGTAGTTGGCCTGTAAGCGTGTCCAGTCGTTGAAATTGTAGTTTAAACCAACGGTGATATTGTTTTCTTTGTACTTGGCACTGTTGCCGGAGTCGAAGAAATCGAATTTTACCACAGGCTCGAGTTTAATGGTTTCAAAGTTGTAGGAAGCTGTAACATATCCACCACTTCTTTTGTTTCCAAGCTCAATCAGATTGCCGCTGCATCCGCCACCGAGGTCGCGATTGTAGTCGCCTTCGTCAATGATATATTCTCCCATTAGGGTAAAATTATCCACTTTTCCTTGAAGCTCAACGCCAAAAGTTGTTCTTGTATCTTTGATGTTGTTCAATGATGGATAGCCATAACGGAAGCTACCGCCCACTTTCAACTGCTCGAAAGGTTTAAAAACAACGCGTCCAACGATGTCTTTCTTGGTGTTATTGTCGAAACGGCCCAAACCGCTGCCATTCATGATTCCAAGTTGGTAAGTAAGGAAGGTGTTTTCGTTTCCTCCCATGAAAACCATACCCAAATCGCGGAAAGGCGCCACCATTTGAAGGGTTGCTGTTGAGCGGTTAACGGTTGAAAGCCCGTTACAAGCGGTATTGGTTTCAAGTCCGAAAGGTGTTTTAAACGAGCCGAGGCTTACCCTGGCCCAATCGAAACGGTTGTAGCTGATAAAAGCATCGAGCAAGTAAGGATTTGGAGCGATAAAAGGGCTTAACTCGAGCACCACATAGTAGGAGAAGTCGTAGGGGATGGCGCCTTGTGCACCAATTCTGACCCTTTCAAAGGTGAAGGAATTTTTGTTGGTAGGATCTTCCATTTTATACTCGTACTGTGCTTGAGCAAAGCCAAACATTTTCAGTCCTTCATCGGAAACGGGCCCGCCACAGCCTTGTGCCCTCAGCTGCATCGAGCCGAGAGCAATAAGTGCCATAAGGATTTTTGTGATTTTTTTCATTATAATGATACTTTATAGCTGAAATCAAAAGAATTAATTTCCGGTAACGATGGGTAAATTTTTGGCCATGTTTGATGTCCATTTGTTGGAAGTCCAAGCAGTACTGGAGTGGTTAAATTTGTTCATTCCAAACATTATACTTTTGGCATCGTAGCCAATCACACGCAAATAAGCGGTAATAGCACCCGAAGTTTGTCCGGTATAGCAATAGGTTGTAATTGTTTTGGAAGGATCAAGGAAATTCACTTGCCCGTCGCTTACCAACAAAGGGTTGATTCTGTAAGCACCTTTGATATGACCAAAATTGGTATAGTCGGCGTCGCTAAAATAGTTGTTGATAAAATAGTTTCCGGCATTGTCGAGCACTTCGGTAGGTGATACACTTCTGAACCCTTCGGCAAGAACAGCTGCAACGCGTTCTTTTAAAATTTCGGAGGGAGTGGTGGAGGTGGAGCTAAATTTTGGGCTGCTGTAGGTAAGGTTAGTAGGTGCAGCTTCTGTTGACCAATTGGCATGACCTACGGCGATGTCGCCAGTGTTTGCTGACCAAATATCGAGGCTGGCATTCCAACCACTCATTCCCCATTTCAAAGCTTTGGAGGTTTTGTAACCTGCAAGACGCAACAAAGTGGAGGCGTAGGTTGCTGTTTGTCCTGTTTTGCAAACAACGAGGATGTCTTTGTCGGCTTTGGCAGCTTCAACCAAGATGTTGGCCCAATCGGTACGATGAGCTCCGGTAATATGCCCTGTTGCAAACTCGTCAGCAGTGCGGATGTCAATGACGTATTTGTTAGAAACATCGCCATTTTCGGGAGGCGTCATCACAAAACCATCTAAAATGGTGTTCAGGTCGAGGTTTTGTGCAACGAGGTGTGTTGTGAGTTCTTTTTGTGCATCAAAGGTTTCTTCGTTTTCTTTTTTGCAGCTTGTAAGTACCAAAGTTGGCAACAAAAAGAGCGCGATAAAATAAAATGAGAATTTTTTCATGGGTAATTAAATTAATTTGTGGGTAATGATGATTATATTTCTAATGATTAACAGCCTCCGCTTGATGCAGGGGCACTTGAATTTCCTCCTAATTTGCTCAGGTCTTTGTCAAAAAGATCGGGATAGGTAATTTCCCATTTTTTCCAACCTCCTTCTAAAGCGTACACTTTGGTATAGCCCAATTTGGTGAGTGTTTCAGCGGCAAGAATACCACGTTGACCTTTTTTGCAATACACGATGATTTTTTCGTCTTTGAGTGGCATGTATAGACCAACATGTTCCCAATAGGCTTCATCGTTGATATTAAATTCGAGGCTTCCTCGGGCAACGTTCACCGAGCCGGGAATGAAGCCGTAGTAATGTTCAATTTCTTGGCGCACATCAATTAAGGTGTAAACTTCTTCGCCATCGCCGTTCATCAAGGCGTGTAATTCTTCAGGCGTAATAAGTTGAACCGTTTTCAAGGCGTTGTCCACCATCTCGTCAACAGATTGGTATTCTTGTTTGCCGCAGGAGACCAACAGCAAAAGGCTCATAAATGCGATAACAATTTTTTTCATGGGTCTTATTTCTTTAATGATTGTAGTTATTCTTTGATGGCTTCTGTTTTATTTTCTGTTTCAGGTTCTTTTTCATAACCCGAAATCATGGCTTTCACGTTGGCCGAAACACTGTAACCGGTTGTGGTCATATACACATGCACAATGACAAAGGCAATCACCATAAACGCGCCAATGGTGTGCGCATACACAGCAAGCGTTAAACCGGTGGCATCAATAGGATTTTGCGGATAATGATAGTACATATAAGCAAGGCCTGTGATGATTTGAACAGGGAAAATTAATATTAGCAATCCGGCGTAAGTGATACGTTGTAAAGGGTTTAGCTTGTTGTAAAGGGTTTTATGCGTCGGATGGGGCATTCCTTTAAAGATACCGGAGGTGTAATACTGAATCTGTTCTTTCAGTTTTTTTCGGGTAGGGATAAAGTTGAGGTACTGCCTTGAAACAAGCATCCAAAAGATAGAAACTAAAGCCAAACCCATGAACGACCATGCCGATGCGTTGTGCAATCGAACAGAGTTTTCAAATCCAAAAATTTGGTAGTTGCCATGAATTTCAAATCCGGTGAGGGTTAGCAACAGCACGAGCAACATTTGGGTCCAATGCCAAAATCTTTCAAATTTACTGTAGAGATATTGTTTTTTATATTCCATGATAGTTACGGTTTTTTAATTAGAAAATACGGAGAACAGCGTGAACGATTACCCCAATAAGTGAAAAGATAATGATGGCAAAACCACTGAAATCGAGTAATTTGTTGTAATCACGTCCGGGGAGATAAAAGTCGTTGAGGTTTTCGAGACGGCCTTTTTCTCTGATGTGACAATCTTTGCAGCTCAAGGTTTCCTCTTTTACAGAAACCATGTGGTTAAGGGGCCAATACACCTCAGTTTCGATAAAATCATACTCGCCACTCCAATCCCTTTTGTTGTATTCCATACCTTGTTTGATGGCTTCTTCCCAATCAAGATCTTCCCAAAAGGCACCTTCACCTTTTTCATGGGCAAAAAGTTTTACCGAAAGCAGTTGCTTGTTGATGGGATCGAAAGCTTGCTTGCCGCGATGCACTTTTACAGGCCAAATTTTAGCATTGGTATCGGCATAATTACCGTACAATTCGTTAATTTGAACAGGCGATGTGTTGATGGTATCATCGTTCAAGATGTGATCTACGGTGCCGTTGAACCAATAATATTCGGGCGTAACCATATTGTCGAACACAAAATTGCCTTTAATACTCAGGTAACTGTAATTGTGGTCCGCATCATATTCTTTGATAGGATTTCCGTTTTCGTCTCGGCGTCCTGCTGTTGACCAATCCCAATATAAAGTGGTTGCGTTTACCTTAGCATACACAGGAATATGGCAGGTTTGGCAAGCAACTTTATGGTTGTGATAGTCCAGAATGGCATCATTATGTGGTGTTTCAGTGTGGCAATCGTAACAATGCAATCTGTTGGTATTGGTAGCACTTACTGAGTAGGAGCGACCTTTGATGTTGTGATTGGGGGCTTCATGGCAGTCAACACAAACCATATTTGGACCGTCTTCGCCCATATGCACATCCACTTTTCGGTTGGTGTGAAATAGAGCCTCTTCAAGGTCGCCATGTTTTACGTTGTTTCCACCGCCTCCATAAAAGTGACAAACGCCACAGTTGTCGCGGTCGGGATAGCCCACATTGGAAGCCACATAGTTGTAATCCGGCACTGGAAACTCGGCGGTAGCTGTTGCTTCAGTGGCAGGCCATCCGGCCATACCTTTTTGTTTAAAGTAGGTGTCGGTTTTGTCGTGACAAACCAAACAATCAATATTGTTGGCATCATTAAAGTCGAAAGTTTCATCTTCCCAACCATAACCAATGTGGCATCGCATACAGGAACCGTTGTTGCCTTGTGCTCCTGTGCAAAAGTTGTTGTGGATGTTCATTTTTCCAATCTTCACTATACCTCTGCCCGGGATGTCGGCTTCGCGTTCCCAAAGCCAGTGGGTGCTTTGCATCAATTCATCATCGCGCTTGTTGTGGCATGATAAACAGGCCGCGGTAACGTCCTTGGGGTTTACAAAATCTTGTTGCAATATTGCAAACTCACCGTGGTTAACTTTTGGAGTTGTTTCCGATTTTAGCGAAACCACTGGCTTATGTGCCTCGTTGCGATGCAATCCAAAATGTATTGTTAAATAAATAACCAGAACCGGTAAGACTATCACTACAAAGAAAGAAGCAATTTTCTCAAGTGTATTTTTCATCGTCATACTGTGTTAATTTGTTCACAGCAAAACTACTTCAACATTTAACATTTTTTTAGTTTTGACACACCAACTTCATCAAGCCTCAAACGGAAGCTAAACGGCTTTTTTTTTGATCTACATCAAGTTCTTTGTTGATTTATTACTATTTTTGCACTATAACCAAAACATGTAATGATTAAAAGCCCTGAAATTCTCAGAAACAGTTGTTCGATTGGAAGTAACACGATGGAGTTCCTGGATTTGCTCCATGCTGATGAGCTGCAATTTATGAAAGACCAGATGGTGGATGTTTACTACCAAAAAGGTGAGATGATTTGCAAACAGGGTACTTTTGCTTCGCACATTATGATCCTTCAAGAAGGCCTTGTGAAAAGCTTCCTCGAATACAGCAATGATAATTTGATTCTTCAAATCTTTGCACCTGTCAACATCATTGGGCTTTCAACACTATTTGAAGGAAATACAGTTTTTCAACATTCCGTTCAAGCTTATATTGACAGCAAGCTGAGTCTGATTGAAATTGGGGCTTTCAGGAAGGTGTTGAACAACAATGCTCCTTTTGCTTCGAAAATGGTGAGTCTTTTGGCCGAACAAGGCGCCATCATCAACGGAAGATTTTATTGCCTGACGAAAAAGCAAACTTATGGTCGCTTGGCCGATGTGATGATTTGTTTGGCGAACAGAATTTACAAAACACAAAAATTCCCTTTGCACCTTTCACGTAAAGATTTTGCCGAGCTTTCAGGTATGTCCATCGAAAGCATCGCGCGCATCCTCACCAAATTTAAAGCTGATGGTCTTATCGAAATCAACTCCGAATACGTTGAAATTCTTGATTACGACAAACTCAGTATGATCAGCATCAAAGGCTAATAACCAAAAAAAATAAATATTTGATGATGGGCCGCCTAAGCATATTCAGCATTTTAGCGACCTTATAAAAACAGAAACCCCAATGACAGAACGTTTTTGGAGTTTATATTTGTGTTCAAATATGGGTTAAATTTCAATGAATCAGATTTTTATATAATATAAATATCTGCTGCTTGATTTCATCGCGAATGCTACGATAAACTTCTAACCGATCCTCATCCGAACCTTGGAAGGCAGCAGGATCTTCAAAACCAATGTGCATGCGTTGCTTCACCTGGCCGGCAAACACCGGACATTGTTCTTTAGCACTGTCGCAAACGGTTAAAACGAGGTCGAACGAAGCCGTCAAAAAGTCGGATACATTTCGAGGTTTCTGGCCAGAGAGGTCAATCATATCTTCTCGCATCACAGCGATAGCAAGGGGATCAACACGAGGTCCCGGATGCGTTCCTGCTGAAAACACTTCAGCCTTTGGTGCAAACGAGGTTAAAAATCCGGCAGCCATTTGGCTACGGCACGAATTAGCGGTGCAAAGAATAAGAATTTTCATCCTGTATTTATTTCTGGTGTCAAATCGTTTTTGGCTCACTTACCATCAACAAAAAAAGTCCTGATTGATAAAACCAGGACTTACAATACTTTTTTGTGTAAGAATTAGCGTCTTGCTTCTTTGATACGGGCTTTCTTCCCACGAAGGTTGCGCAAGTAGAAGATTCTAGCTCTTCTGACTTGACCTTTTTTGTTGACTTCGATATCGTCAATAAAAGGCGACGAAACAGGAAAAATACGCTCAACTCCCACGTTGTTTGAAATTTTTCTTACTGTGAAAGTTGCTGTTGGTCCACCGCCTACGCGCTGAATTACAACACCTTGAAACTTCTGAATACGTTCTTTGTTTCCTTCAATGATTTTATACGAAACGGTAATGGTATCACCAGCTTTAAAACTTGGTAATTCTTTCACCGAAACTTGATCTTCTACGTACTGAATAAAGGCGTTCTTGCTCATTTTTAGATATATATTTATTGACGTGCGTTACTCAAAAATGAGTGCAAATATACAATTATTTTTGATTTTAAAAACCCATTCTCTATTTTTTCTTTCACTTTGCGAAGGCTTGGAATACGGTTTTGGATGAATATCCATAGATTTTACTTGTTAAGGCATTATAAATCAATGTCATAAACGAAATAATCAATAGTGCAATTTGTTTCTGACTTTTATGTATGCTTACAAATTACTTCTTTGAAAAAGCCTCAATCACCGGTAAAGCTTTGTTGTTGAAGTCCCATAAGGCTTGATTTTCCCACACCGACCCATCTTGATTGGGGGCCCGTCTGCTGCCACCAGTTCTGCATCCCAATAGCACCAACCCAAACCTTGGGCTAGCTGAATGGATTGATCCAAGGTGGTGAGGAATGCGTGTTGTCCTTGCGGAATTGCATCAAATTCATGGATCAACTGTTCAGGATCGCCTACAATATTGTTGGTCCAATCGGCCCAAAGGAGGCTAATAGGATAACTTGTTTCGGCAATTACCACTTGTTTTTTATACGAATCAGCCAGCTCAATCATCTTTGTTTCAAGTTGCGCTATGTTTTTTTCATGCCAAAAAGGATAGTATGAAAGGCCAATGATGTCGAAATCGAGGTTTTTAAGCGGCTCGTAAAACGCTGCGGCATCTTGAAAACCGGCATAGTGCAGCAAAATTTTCGTTTCAGGAGAGACATGACGTGTGGCACGAATACTTTCCGATAAAAGTGCGCGCATCTGGGATGGATGGTTGGAGTGACCGATCGGCCACAGTAAGCCATGGTTGATCTCATTGCCAATTTGAAAATAATCGGGTTTGATGCGTTCAACTACTTGGGCGGTGTAGTTGTAAAGACTGTCTTTAAGTACAGTAAATGGAAGGTTGACCCATGAGGCAGGTGTGGCTTGCGCGCCGGGATCAGCCCAGGTATCGGAATAATGAACAGTGATCCGAACCCTCATACCCTTTCGTTTGATTTCATCCGCAAACTTCGCCACGGAATCCAAAGAAGAGAATCATGAAGGCGTAGTCCATAGTTTTAGTCTGACCACGTTCATTCCTGCATTTTGTAGGGTTGTAAGGGGATCTTCGGATACGCCAACCGCATTCTTGTACTTTACATTAAGCGCTCGCATAGAAGGAAGAGCCGAAAGGTCGCACCCACGAAGATAGGCCGGAAGCGCTTCTTCCACAAGGGGTTTCAGCGGTTCTGTCTTACCGCAGCCGGTCCAAATGGAAGCACCGATGAGTATCCAAATAAAGTTTACAGTCAATTGCCAAACTTTCATAACTACTCTATATTCAGTTGATTAGGATTTAAAACATTAATTTTTAAAGCTGAGTTGATCAATTCTCGTTCAAGTGAATCTTAGCTGTATAGTCATCAACAGCACAAAGATGCGCTTTTCTTAGAAAATGACTTTTGAATGTAGGAGTCTTTTTGGCACAAACAAAAAATGACCGCCAAAGGTGGCGGTCATTTTTGGATTATTTCTGTCTTCGATACGTTTTATTGTACCAAAACCTTTTTTGAAACAACAGAATGTGTTGTTTTGATGTTCAACCTATACAATCCGGTGGGGATTTCTCTTACATCCATTTTTAGGTTGTAGGTGTTGTTCCAATTGGCACTCAGTTTTCTGCTGTCTAAAGTTCTTCCTGTTACATCCATCAAGTCAACAGATACATCGCTACTTTCTTTCATATCAAAGGAAATATTGAGTTGATCAGTTGTGTGATTCGGGAATACTTTAAATGATGCAAGGTTCACCGGCGATTCATTGATGCTTGATGGAGTGAGCATTAAGGTGTTTCCATTGGCCAATACAGCGAGTATGCTGAACGCAGGGCCGTTGGAGTTATTCTCGGGTGTTAAGAAACCTGATGCCAAAACGGTTAAAGATTGTCCCGCAATACCCAGATCGGCCAAGGGTGCTGCAAATGAGGCAACAGTAACATTGCCCGTTTCATCTTGTATAGCCAAAACGTAATTTGCTGATGGAAGTTCGAGGGAACCGGCAAATTGACCATAACTGATATTGTCAACAATTGTGCCTGCACCTACGCCAGTTTCTGCAATATCTACAGTTGGAGCGTTGGTAGTACCATGAAAGACAAGTACATCAACATTGGTACTGGTGCCGGCCATTTCTCTTGCTTGTCCATAAACAAACAGGTCGAAGGTTGGGGCGGGCGTGTAGCCCGATGCACTCACAATTCCATCTGCTACCAAGATATAAGTTTCATCGGCGGTCAGGGTGTAATTTTTTGATCAGATAAGATTGCTGGCATTTTGGCTGTCGGGGCCTTTAATGGCAATTGTAAACTCAACGCCTGCTGGTGCATCAATAAAAGGTGTTGCCGTGCGGAAAGCAAAGTTGTCAATCAAAAAGGTGTTGTTGAGCCACACATCTACCACCGCAGCGGCGGCAACGGCTGAATTATGAATTACCTGCACACGGGCTTGCGAAAAGCCTGTCATGCTGGTAAACATGAACATAATGGCAAAAAGAGTAGATTTTAGGATTTTCATTGGGTTAGTTTTTTAGTTTAACATAGGATAAATTTGTCCATATCAACAAGTTATGTTTAATGTTTTACAGTAAATGTTAAACATTATGATAGAAATAATGTTCAAATAATGGACAAAAAATTCAAAAAAAAACCAATTAGATGGTACAACCCATTGAAAATGATTAATTAATATTTCAAAGAGGTAGATTTTATATTAAAATTTATTTCCATACATAATTGATGACCTTAAAAAATATTATCATTGTCCCAATGAGAACTGAGATGGATCAACCGATTTTAATTTACGATGGCACTTGTGCGCTATGCAACAAAGCTGTTCAGTTTGTTCTGGCGCATGAGCAAGAGGAGAATTTGCTGTTTACATCGAGTCAATCGCCTCAAGGCGAACACCTTCTGCGCGAAGGTGGCTTACTTCACGAAGCACAGTTGACTTTGATTTTGTATGATTCAGGCAAATATTTCCTTCGATCGGAGGCTGTTTTAAAAACAGCGTGGTATATGGGTGGCAAATGGAAAAACCTGAAGTTGTTGCGCGTTTTTCCATTATGGTTGAGGGATTGGGCCTATAACCGAATGGCTATGAACCGATTATGGATTTTTGGAACTTCCAATGATTGTGTATATCAAGCGGGAATTGACAGTCAGCGGTTTCTTCAATCGCTAAAGCACTGACTACGGATTTTCGGCACCAATGCCAAATTTCTCGAGTAACACGGAATACATATCAATTGAGTTTTTAAATCTGGTTAGTTCGCCGTTTGCGCCTAAACTGATGCTTCCTGTTTCTTCCGAAATAATGATCGCAAAGGCATCACTTTGTTCGCTGATGCCTAAGCCAGCCCTATGTCTCAAGCCCGGACGACCCGGAAGATCAATTTTTTGGCTCACTGGCAGGATGCATCCGGCGGCCACAATCCTGTCTTTATCAATGATCATTGCGCCATCGTGCAACGGACTGTTTTTAAAGAAAATGTTTTCGATGAGGTTCTTACTGATGAGGGCATCCACCTTTACGCCCGTTTGTACATATTCGAAAAGGTTGTTTTTTCGACGAATTATTATCAATGCACCTGTTTTTTTATCACTCAGCGATTGGCAGGTTTCGATGAGGATAGAGAAATCGCCCTCTTCCGTTTCATCGAATTTAATGCCCAAAAAGCGCAACTTGTTTTTGTGTCGTCTAATGAAGTTGGGAGTGCCCAAAGCCAACAAAAACTGTCGAATTTCTGGTTGAAAAATGATGAGTAGCGCAATGATTCCTACGCTTACAAATGCACCAAGAATTTCGCTAAGAAGCTCCATCTGCAAGGCTGTAACCAATTTCCAGATGATAAAAACTGAAACAATTCCTAAAAAAATGTTGATGGCCGCCGTGCCGCGCAAGAGGTAATATAAGGTGTAAAGCAAGGTTGCCACCAAAAAGATGTCAATGAGGTCAACAATCCTCACTTCTATAAATGCGGTAATAAAAAGTGTTATCACAAAATGTGGTCGTTAAACTTGGTGCAGCAAAGATAGAAAAACTAACTTTGTACTACTATGTTGCCAAAAAGAGTTCCATCGGGCTGTTTTGTGCTCCCTTTTGGGAAAATTAAAATTGTCATTTTGCAAAGGGTTGAACCATTAAATTATAGAGGCGAACACACTCTTTAGCGGCCTTTACATCGTGCACCCGCAATATAGATGCACCTTGTTGTAAGGCAAACGCGTTGAGAACTGTTGTGCCGTTAAGTGCATTTTCCGGTTCAATATTTAAGGTTTTATAAATCATTGACTTGCGTGAAAAGCCCACCAAAATTGGCAATTGGTTGATGGAAAGCTGGTTGAGTTGCCGAAGCAAGTCGAAGTTGGCTTCGATGGTTTTTCCGAAACCAAATCCGGGATCGAGCACCAACTGTCGGGCACCGTACGATTCAAAGTGCTGCACTTGGTGAAGAAAAAACTGTTTCACTTGTTCAAATGCCTCTTGGTTTAAGGGTTTATTTTGCATTGTTTCGGGGCGTTGGTGTACGTGCATCAGCACGTAGGGAATATTTTCACCTCCTATGAGGGGTGCCATTTTGGGATCGAATGTACCACCCGAAATATCATTGATTATAGCGCAACCTTCATCAATGGCCATTTTTGCAATTTCGGACTGATAAGTATCTACCGAAAGGATGGAATCTGGAAATTGTGAGCATAGTGCCCTGATGGCAGGTAGCAAACGTTGTCTTTCTTGCTCTACCCCAATGGTTTGTGCGCCGGGTCGGGTGGAAACGGCTCCCAAATCCAGTATGTCAGCTCCTTGTTCAAGCATCAGGGCGGCAGTATCTAACAGCTTGGAGATGTTATTGATACGGCTGTGAGCATAAAATGAATCAGGAGTAAGATTTAAAATACCCATCACCATCGGTCCTTTGTCGCCAAATTGCTTGTCTCTAAATTCAAACATGCTGTTTCATAAATTTGATGTAATTTTATCGTTCTTTTTGATGGCCGTCAGCTATGGCAGGCCTCAAACACCAAACAAAAGTAGTACAGATTTTAGCACAATATGTCCAATAACACAACTAAGGCTCAGTTTCAACAGAGGATCGCCCTTTGTAAAAATATTTTCGAGCTTAAAATGAAAGATTATGGAACGGCCTGGCGCATTTTAAGGGTCAGCTCGCTTACCGATCAAATTTATATCAAAGCCAACCGCATCAGAAGCATTCAGACAAAAAATGTCAGAATGGTTGATGAAGGTGTTGAAAATGAGTTTATTGGCATTGTTAATTATTCCGTCATGGCCATTATCCAACTGCGAAAAGGCGTATCGGAAAAAACAGATCTATCTACCGATGAGGCATCCAAGCTATTTGAGGAGGTCCTCAACGAGGCTTTTGAGCTGATGAACAAAAAAAATCACGATTACGATGAAGCATGGCGCAATATGAGGGTCAGCTCGCTCACTGATATCATATTGATGAAGTTGTTGCGTATCAAACAAATTGAAGATAATCAAGGAAGCACGGTCATCTCCGAAGGAATTGATGCTAATTTTTTCGACATCATCAACTATGGTATTTTTGCCCTCATCTTGTTAAACCATGAATAGAATCATTGAATGAAACGTTTTATTGTCATTTTTAGTCGGCTTTTAACCGGTTTGGTTTTTGTTTTCTCCGGTTTTGTTAAAGGTGTTGATCCGCTGGGAACTGCCTATAAATTAGAGGATTATTTTGCTGCTTATGGTGCAACCTGGGCCAACGAGCTGTCGTTAGGTTTGTCCATCTTTCTTTGCACTGTTGAGTTTGCCATTGGTGTGGCTTTGCTTTTGCATCTCAAACCTCGCCTTACGGCTTGGGCTTTGCTGTTGATGATGGCTTTTTTTACGGCCCTCACTTTTTACGATGCGATTTATGCGCCTGTACCGGATTGTGGCTGTTTTGGCGATGCCATTAAAATGACCAATTGGCAAACATTTTACAAAAATGTGCTACTGATGGTATTTACTTTGGTTGTTTTTTCAGCTCGAAAAATGCCTCATCGCAATTTAAAAAAAGGGATGCAAACAGTGATCTTATCCTTTTTTGCGGCGTTATTCATGTTTTTTTCCATCTACAATTACCGACATCTTCCGATGATTGATTTTCGCCCATGGAAAGTTGGAAACAATATGTTAGGCGATATGAATGCCGAAACCAATGTTTTTTTAGTGTACAAGAACACTTCCACGGGTGAGGTTAAGGAATATCTTTCACCCAATTACCCTTGGAACGACTCGATTTGGCTGAGCGAATGGGAATTTGTTGACCAAAGGTTCGAGTCCTCGAGCCAAGCTATTATTCATAACCTCAAAGCAGAGGATGAAGCAGGTAACGATTTTACCTCCTACATTTTGGAAAGTGATATGATGTTTGTTTTTGTGGCTCACGACCTTACAGCAATTGGCCCAAAGGCATCAAAAAAGTTAAAAACATCCTCTGATGTTTTGAAAATAATACCGTCTAACCAAGTGTTGATAACTGCCGGGTTGCCTGAAGAGTTGAGGGCTTTTGTGCAGCAAAATCAGCTGTCAATTGAAGCATTTTATGCCGATGGCGTAGTGCTAAAAACAATGATTAGGTCCAACCCGGGCTTGATGTTGCTGCACCGTGGAACCGTAATGGCCAAATGGCATTTTAACGATTTCCCAACTGAAAAAGAACTCAAAGAGCTAATGCAAATCATTCAAAACGACGAAAACTAAGCACTGATGGCATCTTTCGTGATCAAGCGTCTTTTCTACGGATTATTGGTCCTTTTCGGGGTGCTTACGATCGTTTTTATGCTTTTTACTTTGATTCCCGGTGATCCGGCCCGCATGATGACGGGTCAGCGCAGCGATGCCGAAACCATTCAAAACATTAGAAAAGATTTGGGTTTAGACCTGCCTTTTTACCAGCAGTATTTTCTATATTTCAACGATCTTTCGCCGCTTTCCATTCATTCCGCAACCGATACCAATAAAATTTGGTTTTTTTCTGAAGAAAAGTATGGCAGTGCCATTTCATTGCTTACCATAGCTGATAAACAAATCGTTATAAAAAAACCTTTTCTGCGACGTTCTTGGCATAGCAAACGAAAGGTATTGGATATTCTACTTGAGGCTTTTCCAAAAACACTCTTGTTGGCAGTGGTTTCAATCCTATTTGCAATGATAGTTGGCATTCTGATTGGGGCAGTGGTGGCTATGGCAAACCGTGCTTGGCTCAATCGGCTTGTAGTGGTCATCACCGTTTTAGGGATGTCGCTGCCATCGTTTTTTGCCGCAATTCTCTTTGCATGGATATTTGCTTTTCTTCTGGCCGACTATACCGGGTTGAGTATGTTTGGCAGTCTGTATAGCGTTGATCATCTTGGAGAAGGCGCTTATCTCGATCTCAAAAATTTGATACTACCGGCTTTTACCCTGGGAATTAGGCCATTGGCAATTGTAACCGAGCTCACTCGAACTTCTTTGTTGGAAGTACTCTCTCAAGATTTTGTGAGAACAGCCTACGCCAAAGGCCTGAATAAAAAACAAGTGATGGTGAAACATGCCCTTCGCAATGCCCTTAATCCGGTGGTTACAGCGGCCTCAGGATGGTTTGCATCTTTGCTGGCCGGAGCTGTTTTTGTTGAATATGTCTTCGATTGGAAAGGCATTGGTGTTGTTATTGTAGATGCACTCGAAAAATTTGACCTTCCCGTTTTGATGGGATCAGTTTTATTGATTGCTTTTATGTTGATAATAATTAATATATTTGTTGACATAGTTTATGGTATTTTAGACCCCAGGATACGACTTAATTAATTCAATATAAACATATTAAAATCATACGTTATGCGTAACAAAATTGTAGCAGGAAACTGGAAAATGAATCTCGGCTTCGAGGAGGCTGAGGAATTGATCGAAGAGCTCAACAACCTTCTTGAGAATGCCAAAGTGCAAGCTGATGTGGTTGTTTGTCCATCTTTTCCATATTTGGAAATGACTACTGATTATTCTCAAGAGGGTTACTTTAATGTAGGTGCACAAAATATTAGTCCTTTCGAGGCAGGTGCATATACCGGCGAAGTTTCAGCTTCTATGCTTGATAGCATGGATGTAACTCATTGTATCATTGGCCATAGCGAACGCCGCAAGTACTTTAACGAAGACGATAAGATGCTTACTGCTAAAGTGAATCAAGCCTTGGCCCATGAAATTGTTCCTATCTTTTGCGTTGGCGAATCATTGCCTGAAAGACAAGCTGAAAAGCATTTTGAGGTCGTTCGTCGCCAAGTGCGTCATGGATTGTTTCACCTTGATACCGATGAGTTTTTGAAAGTTGTGATTGCCTACGAACCTGTTTGGGCCATTGGCACAGGCATGACTGCCACTCCTGCTCAAGCCGCTGAAATGCATGCCTATATCCGTACATTAATTGCCGAACGTTATGATAAAAATGTTGCCAACGAAACCTACATTTTATACGGTGGAAGTTGCACTGCACTTAACGCCGCCGATCTTTTTGCACAACCCGGTGTCGATGGTGCTTTAGTTGGTGGTGCATCCCTCAAAGCTGAGGAATTTGTTCAAATATGTAAATTGGCATAACAATGGCTTATCTTGAACTCTCCTTTTCTGTTTCTGCTGATGAGGAGCTTATCGAAATCTTATCGGCACGCCTCGAAGAATTAGGTTGCGATAGTTTCTTGCAAGAAGAATTGATTTTGAAAGCATACATTGAAGCTCATCTTCTTAATATGAAGGAGTTAAATGATGTCTTGAACGAATCTTACTTTCAAGAAGTAAGTTTGATTTCATCTGAACTCCTTCCTGAAAAAAACTGGAACGCACTGTGGGAGTCCAACTACCAGCCGGTAATCATAGATCACAGATGCAGGATCAGGGCACCTTTTCACGACCCTGACCCTGCATTCGCTTTTGACTTGTTGATTGAACCCCGCATGTCATTTGGTACAGCACATCACGAAACCACGGCCCAAATGATTGCCCTTTTGCTCGATATGGAGGTGGAAAACAAAAAAACGCTTGATATGGGTTCGGGGACTGCCGTCTTAGCTATTTTGGCCGCCCAAAAAGGAGCTAATCCTGTGTGGGCTGTTGACAATGATGAATGGGCATACAACAACGCCATCGACAATGTGGTACTCAATAAAACATCTCATATCCATGTAGTTATGGGAGATGCTGAAGCAATTAAAGGCACTTCATTCGACATAATAATTGCCAACATCAACCGAAATATCTTACTCAACGACATGCATATCTACCGCGAAGCAATGAATGAAAAGGGCCTGTTGCTGATGAGTGGTTTTTATGAGAGCGACCTTCCGCTGATCCAACAAAAAGCGGAAGCTCTGGGTCTGAAATACCAAAAACATACGAGCTCCAACCAATGGGTAGCAGCAGTGTTTTCAACCTGATTGCATCAGCTGATCAGTCAGTTGAAGGTCTTAGACTAAAATCGGAGTCAATGGACAACAGCAAGCCCGGCTTGCGCTTGTCCATTTTTCAATTGCTGTTCAGCAATTTTTTTTGGTTTCTTATCCTTTTTATCTTTACCATTTCCCTATCACAGGCTCAAAACTCGACTGTTTTTTCGGGCAATCCAGATGAATTTTTATCAGAGACGGAGGCTTATTTCAATCGGCTTAGCAACAGTGACGATAAAAAAAAGGCCGAGCTACTAATCCGTGATTTTCGTGCTGTTTACAATAGTAAACTGACTGCAACAAACCGCATATCAATGTCTTCCATTGCACAGACAATGATTGGCTCCAAACTGAAAAGCCATGGCAACTATTTTACTTTGTTGCAGTTTCTGGTTTTTTTGCAAGCCGGCGAAAAATCATCAGAAAATATTTCCTCTTGGTTGACCTATGCCGATTTTCTTATTGAAGCCAAACGTTTAAATGATTTTGAAGCCCTTTTAACCGCTTCCAACGACTGGATGCAAGAGCGCGTTGTGGGCAAAAGAGGAACGATCACTTGGTATTTAAGAAATGCAAACTGGAATTTTACATACAGCGAGGGCAAGCTTTTGATGCCGGCGCAAGGAAATTTGGTTGCGGCAACAAAAAAAGACAGCCTCGTCATTCATCAAACCGAAGGGATTTTGTTTTTTTCTACCAATGAATGGCAAGGAAAAGGTGGCGAACTTTTTTGGTGGCGATTTGGTCAGAAAGGGCAAGACGTAAAGGTAACTTTCTCATCCTATTTTGCCGATCTTACGAGCAGTGGAATCATGGCCGACACTGTTGTGCTGCGGCATCCGGCTTATTTTCAAACACCGGTGTTGGGGCGGTTTGAAGACCAAGTGTTCAACAGCCCGCCGGGAATCAAGACAAGCTATCCGCGATTTAGTTCTTATTTATCTGATTATGAATTGAATAATCTGTTTCCTGATGTGCGCTATCGTGGAGGAATCAATCTCGAAGGAGCTGATTTTATTGGCAAAAGCGACCAAGGCCGACGCGCCGAGGTTACATTCATGAAAAACAAAAAAGCCATTGTTAGGCTTTTATCCAATAGTTTTCTTATTACTTCCGACCGCATCCAAACCGAACGGGGAAGCATGAAAATCTACCTCGACAACGATTCGATTTTTCATCCGGGTTTGTGGTTCAAGTATGATCACCTCAAGCGCCAACTGACCATGCTGCGCCCTAACATCAGCATCCCCGATGGCGGCCCATTCATCAACACTTTCCATAAGCTCAACATGTTCGCCGAAGCAGCTTATTGGCAGTTGGATAGTGATGAAATTATTTTTAAACAAGCGGATGGATTGCAGAATTCAAGTGTTGTTTCAGCTGAGTCACTCGATTTTTTTTCGATGGATGAATACCGAAAACTACAAGGTATGGATGCTGAAAATCCATTGGCTGCCTTGTTGAGATTTAAGGAAAGCATGGGGATTGATAAGGAGGTTCAACTGCTCTTTCTTTCGGAATACCTCAAAAAACCACCGGAACAGGTGGCAGCCATTTTGCTGCGATTGGCCTCGTTGGGCTACCTTATCTACGACAGTGAACAGGAAAAGGCCTACCTCGACGAACGATTCGATGCAGTGATGGCAGCCCGTGCCGAGAAAAAAGATTTTGACGTTATTCGGTTCAACTCTGTTACCTCTTCGAAAATACCCAATATGGTGCTAGATATCACCGGCAACGACCTCAAAATGAGTGGTATAAAAGAAGTGGTATTGAGTGAGAACCAAGGAGTGCAGCTTTTTCCTGATAGCAATCAAATCGTTTTGAAAAAAAATCGCGATTTTGTCTTTTCTGGCTTGGTGAAGGCAGGGCTTTTCGATTTTTTTGCCCGAACGGCCCACTTTGATTATGCCGCCTTCAAACTTAATTTGTCCGATGTGGACTCGCTTTCATTTGCTGTTCCACTTCGAGAGCAAAGTCACGATGCCAAAGATAAGAAATTCATTCGGGTGCGAAATGTACTGGCCGACCTTATTGGAACTTTATACATTGACGAGCCTTTTAACAAATCGGGAATGAAAAATCTTCCGCGCTTTCCCATTTTTAGTAGCAAAAATGAGAGTTACGTCTATTTCGATAAAAACTTTATTCAAGATGGACAGCTCAAACGCGACAAGTTTTTCTACGTGGTTGAGGCATTTGAAATTGATAGTTTAGATAATTTTTCAACAGACAATTTGCGCTTCGACGGCTACCTTACCTCTGCAGGGATTTTCCCTGTTTTTCGTGAGCCGCTCACTGTAATGAAAGACTACTCTCTAGGTTTTGAGCACAGTGTTCCCAAAGAAGGCTATCAGATGTTTGGCGGTTTGGCCCATTTCTACAACACCGTTAGCCTATCCAACAAGGGTTTTGGTGGTTTAGGTCGCCTCGACTATATCACTTCAACCGTTTATTCAAAATCATTTAACTTTTCTCCCCTTCAGGTAACTGCTCGAACCGATGCGTTCGAAATGCGCGAAAGACGCACTCAAGTTGAGTTTCCTCAAGGAAAAGGAACTGTTTTGGAACTCGATTGGCAGGTTGAAAACAACAATTTATTTGTGCAAACCGATACTTTGCCTCTACAACTTTTCGGCGAAGCCGGATTCAAAGGCAAAATGAAAATTGCGCCAGGAGGTGCAGCAGCTGATGGTAAAATAGCCTTTGATCAAGCTGTGATTATATCGCATTTTTTTGATTTTAAAAGCCGATCACTCAAGGCCGATACCGCCGACTTTAAACTTCTGGCCGATAACTCTGAAAAAGAAGCCTTCCTGGCCAACGATTACCTTACCAATATTGACTTTGAAAAACGATCAGCCACCTTTAAATACATCAATCAAAACAGCCGGCTTTCGTTTCCTTTCAACCAGTTTGTGTGTACCCTCGACGAGGCCGACTGGAGCATGGATAAGCAGACCATTGCTCTCAACAACAATCGAATTGACCGTTTGTATGACTTTTCTGAGCTTTCGTTTAAAGACTTGATTGGATTGAACTTAAAAGGCTCTGAGTTCAGATCCGTCCTTCCCGAACAGGATTCCTTGACGTTTTTCTGCCTACGTGCCAACTACGATCTCAAAGATTATCTTATTCTTGCCAAAGACGTGAAAATCATTAGAGTAGGCGATGCCGCTATTTTTCCCTCCGACAGCATTGTGGCCATTGGCAAAGATGCCGAACTAAAACCGATTGAAAGTGCCTCCATCATTGCCGACACCAGCACCATGTATCACCTCTTTACTGATGCGCGTGTAAATATTTTCAGCCGAAAAGCATTTACTGCCTCAGCTACATATGCTTATGTGAATATGCGTGGTGAACGTAAAGAATTATTATTCAACAATATAGCATCCGATCCTTCCGGTATTACTATGGCCATGAGTGAAATAACGGCCGATCAAAAGTTTGACTTAAACCCTTGGTTTGGATTTGTGGGTAAGGCCAAGCTCGATGCCCGCCGCAAATGGCTTTGGTTTGAGGGTGGTTATCAGTTGAAACACAACTGTTCGGATGATGCTTTTCCGTATATTGCCTTTGATACAGTTGTTGATCCAATGAATGTGCAACTTCCGGTGAGGACGGAAAACAAAGACATCAATGGCTTGCCGATTCGCAATGGCTTTTACTATGCTTCTGTAACAGATAGTTATTATGGTGCTTTTTTACAAAATCCTCGGGCATCATCCGATAAGGTTTTGGCCGATGCAGCAGGGCTTCTTTGGTACGATCCGGCAACAATGAGCTACCGTGTAGAGGCAGTTCCGGGCAAAAATAACTCTACTTTTCTTGCCCTCGACACGGATCATTGCATAGTAAAAGGAAAATCGGACATGAACCTCGATTTGCGCCTTACCAATATTTCGCTCGAAACTACAGGTTCTTATACCTATAAAATGATCCCTGATTCGCTTTATCTCAATCTTTTCGCTTCAATAAATTTCGCTTTCGACGACAAGCTGCTTTCCATTATGGCCGATAGCCTAAATAGCGCAGGTTTTCAAGCAGGCGCCAGCTTGGAGGATTATTACCTTGCTGCTGCAAAAACTAAAATGAATACCAGTGATTTTGACCGACTGTCAAGTGAAGTCGCCCTATATGGTGCTCCTAGAAAAGTGCCTGATCCGATGAATAAAACATTGGTATTTAGTAAATTAGATTTGAAATGGAATCCTCAAACACGGTCTTTTGTTTCTACAGGAGCGCTTCATCTTGCCAATGTTGGAAAAGTGCAAGTGAACAAAATGGTGAACGGTTTTATCGAAATTGAAAAAACCAGATCGGGCGATGCCTTCTCCATCTATCTGATGCTCAGCACTAAACAATGGTACTTCTTCAATTATAAGAGCGGAGTGATGCAAAGTTTATCATCAAGCGATGTGTTCAACACCGAATTGATGAAGATTAAACCCGAAAAAAGAGTCATCAACGATCCGAAGACCGGCGGCAGGTATGAGTTCACGATCTCGACCCGTAGAAAGATGGTTGATTTTTTAAGAAAAATGCAAAATCTCGAATTTTAAAATATATGTATGATGGGAACAATTGCTTCTATCGTTTTTGCCTATTTAATGGGCTCTATTCCCACAGCAGTTTGGGTGGGCAAATGGTTTTATGGGGTTGACGTGCGCAACGAGGGTTCGGGAAACGCGGGTGCCACCAACACCATACGCGTTTTAGGACTTAAAGCCGGTATTCCGGTTTTGTTGGTTGATGTGATCAAAGGTTCGATTGCCGTTGCTGCTGTTCCGTTTATTGTTGGTTTTTTTGGTAGCGAAACTGTTTCGCCATCGCTCAAAATCGGTGCTGCAACAGCAGCCGTTGTCGGGCATACCCTTCCTTTATTTGCCGGTTTCAAAGGCGGGAAAGGTGTAGCAACCCTACTCGGCGTGGGCTTAGCGCTTTTTCCCATCGCAGCTTGGATTGCTGTTGCAATTTTTGCAACCGTTTTAACGCTGTCGCGTTATGTCTCATTGGCAAGTATTACAGCAGGCGTAACATTTCCATTTTTGGTTTTTTTCGCTTTTCCTTCACCGCACTGGGCTTACGACATTTTGGCCGTTTTGGTAGCGCTCTTTCTGCCTTTCACCCATCGGAAAAATATCAAGCGACTGTTCAATGGCACCGAATCGAAGTTGACCTTTAAAAAGAAGGACAAATAGAAATATTTTATGATGTGATATTTTTTGTCATGATCAAGCTGTTTTTTCTCTAATTTTACACGGCGAAAAAAAATCAAACTATGAAATTCATTATCACCAGTTTAAAGCTCTTACGCAGCCTTCAAGCACTCAGTGGTGTGCTTAACTCTAATAATACCCTGCCCATTTTGGATGATTTTCTTTTTCGTTTGAACGAAAACGAACTGAAAATTACAGCTTCTGATCTTGAAACAACGATGATTGTTTCCTTGATTCCCGATTTGGCCGAAGGCAAGGGCGAAGTTGCCATTCCTGCGAAGATTCTTCTCGATACCATGAAAACCTTCCCGGATATTCCGGTTACTTTTGAAATTAACCCTGATACAATGGCTGTTGAATTGCTTGCCGGCGAAGGGAAGTTTAGGCTTGCCGGTCATCGAAGCGATGAGTTTCCACAGCTTCCTGTGGTTGGCGATGCCAACCGCGTGGAAATTAAAGCCGAAGTGCTGGTGAGCGCCTTTGAAAAAACCATTTTTGCCACCGGCAATGACGAGCTGCGTCCTGCCATGTCGGGTGTTTTATGCGATATGCGAGAAGACAGCATCACCTTTGTAGCCACTGACGCTCATAAATTGGTGAAATACCGTAGGTTAGATGTTAAGAGCGATTTCAATGCTACTTTTATCTTGCCAAAAAAACCCATCAACCAGCTTAAAAATGTCCTTGCCTCCAAACAGGAGGAGCAGGTAGTTATTGAATTCAATCAAACCAATGCCTTTTTTACTTTTAGCAATGTAAAAATGGTCTGTCGTTTAATCGAAGGTCGTTATCCTAACTATGAAGTCGTAATTCCTGCACAGAACCCGAATAAGCTTACCATTGACAGGGCATCCTTGTTAAATTCGTTGCGTCGTGTCGCCATTTTTGCCAATCAAAGTACACATCAGGTACGCTTTAAGATTTCCGGCCAAGAACTTTTCCTGATGGCCGAAGACCTCGACTACTCCAATGAAGCCAAGGAAAGGCTCAGCTGTAGTTATGAAGGAGACGATCTTGAAATTGGCTTCAACTCACGTTTTTTTCAAGAAATGCTCACCAACCTCAGTCAGTTTGAGGTGCGCCTCGAGATGTCGGCGCCAAGTCGTGCCGGAATTCTATTCCCAGTGGACAACGAAAATGAAAATGAAGACATCCTTATGTTGGTTATGCCGGTGATGTTGAACCAATAAAAGAATCTTGTTTTTTAAAAAGCTCCGAATTTTCGGGGCTTTTTTTGTTTTGATTTGAACCTACCATTTCCTTTTTTGTTTTAATGAAAATCCAAATATTATGAAACGTTTTACTTTTTATGGTTCTGTTTTCGCTGTACTCGTTGCCATGGCGTCCGTTTATTCATGCAGCTCCTCCAAAATAGGCCAATGCCAAGCTGCTGAAGTTACTGTGATTGAAAAAAGATTCTCTGATGAGGGTGCTGTGATGGAAATCAGTTTTACGGCCGGAAAAGCACACAACCACCCTACCTTTGCCGTTTGGTTGGAAAGTGTTGAAGGACAGATGTTACAAACAGTGTTCGTAACAAAATCCATCGCCACCGGTTATTACAAGTTTGGTGATTCCGGCGATGGCCACTGGCTCAAAGTCCCCGGAAAATCTATTCGCCCCGCCGCTTTGCCCATATGGTTGCATAAACGTCAAGCCCTCGAAGGTGGTGCTTTAATGCCCACTCCTGAAGAACCTGTTGCCGACGCTTACTCTGGAGCTACTCCTGTTGGAAACTTGATGATAAAGGCAACATCCCAGGCAGCACTTCCACAACGTTTTAGGGTAGTGGCCGAAGTGAATCAACCTTGGGATTGGAACAACGCCTGGAACAACGATAAATTTCCCGGAGATTCCGACTATAAAACATCCGCACAGCCGTCCTTGTTATATATGGTTGAAATTGATCTCAACAATCTCATGCCCGACTACCATCTAAATGTGATTGGTCATGGTCATCACTCCGGTGCGGATGGAAAACTTTACACCGATTTAAGCGGCTTTACTTCCGCAAAAGAAATTTTTAGCCAAATCAAACTTACCATCAAGAAGTAAAAAATGAAAAGAAAAATATTGATCGCTCTCATCCTGTTTAGCTTCGGCCTTACCCCTACCATTATAGCGCAAAATGCTCAAGTACAAGGGCGAGTGATAGACAAAACAACCAATGAGCCCCTTCCTTTTGCCAATGTAGTGGTGAAAGGAACAGCAGTGGGCGCAACAACCGACTTTGAAGGACGATTTACCATCACCAAGCTTAATCCGGGGTTTTTAGTTTTAGAAGCTACTTATGTAGGATATAAAAACACGGTGTCGAACGAGATTCAAGTAACAAATTCCAAAACAGAGTTTGTTGAGATCAGGATGGAAAACGCCGGAGTTGCGCTGCAAGAGGTAGAAGTAAAGGCCAATCCGTTTGTAAGAGCGGAAGAAAGTCCACTCTCGCTGCAAAAACTTGGAGTTTCAGAAATAGAAACCAGTCCGGGAAGTAACCGCGATATTTCTCGTGTTATTCAATCATTGCCGGGCATTGGCTCCGGTGCTTCCTTTCGAAACGATATCATCATCAGGGGAGGAGGGCCCAGCGAAGCAACCTTCTATCTCGATGGAGTTCAAATTCCAAACATCAACCACTTTGCCACGCAAGGTTCATCGGGGGGTGCAGTGGGTATTTTAAATGCCGATTTTATAAGTTCTGTTGATTATTATTCAGGTGCATTTCCAGCAAACAGAGGCAATGCTTTGAGTGGAATTTTTGAGTTCACACAGAAAGAGGGAAACAAAGAAAAAGTCAAGTTTAGAGGAAGTCTTGGTGCTTCCGAGGTGAGCTTAACCGCCGATGGCCCGGCAGGCGAAAAATCAAATTTCATTGTTTCGGTTCGCCGCTCCTACCTGCAATTTTTGTTCGATGTGATTGGTTTGCCTTTCCTTCCCACTTTTAATGACTATCAGCTGAAGTGGAAAACCCGCTTTAACACCAAAAACGAACTTACCATTGTGAGCATTGGTTCCTTAGACCAGTTTAAACTAAACCTTGGTATCAAAGAACCGACTGAGGATCAGGAGTATATACTCTCGTTTCTGCCCGTTAACGAACAATGGAGCTATGCTTTAGGTGCTGTTTACCGTCATTTTAAGGACAATAGTTTTCAAACTTTAGTCATCAGTCGCAACATGCTCAACAATTCAAACTATAAGTATCCCGAAAATGACGAGAGTTTGCCCAAAATACTCGATTACACTTCTCAAGAAATTGAAAACAAGATTCGTTTTGAAAACAATATCCGTTATGGCGATTACAAATTTGTTTATTCATTAGGTTCGGAGTATGCAAAGTACAACACATCTACTTTTCAAAAATTATTTGTTGGAGATGAATTGATTGACCGTAACTTTCAGTCTGATCTTATTATGTTAAAGTACAGTGCTTCAGCGCAATTAAGTAAAAATTTCCTCAATGAGCGACTAACGCTTTCGGCTGGATTACGTACCGATTTTAACAATTACAGCAGCTCCATGGCCAACCCGATTGATCAACTTTCGCCGCGCGTTTCTGCCTCATATGTCCTGACAGAGAAATGGGCCGTAACCGGAAATATTGGAAGGTATTTTCAGCTGCCAGCTTACACCACTCTGGGTTATAGAAGCAATGCCGGTGAGTTGGTGAACAAAGACAAAGATTTACAATACATCGCAGCCAATCATTTTATTGCCGGACTACAATTTATTCCCAGTGATGAGCTTTTTTTTTCAATCGAAGGATTTTTAAAGCAATACGACCGATACCCTTTTTCAGTATTGGATAGCATCAATTTGGCCAACAAAGGGGCTGATTTTGGTGTGTTAGGCAACGAAGCTGTTATTTCAACAGGCGTAGGTAAAGCCTATGGTTTTGAAGTGGTGAACAGAAGCAAGTTGAAAACAGGTACTAACCTTATTTTCTCTTATACTTTTGTACGAAGTGAGTTTGAGGACAAAACTCAAACTTCTGTGCCTTCGAGCTGGGATTTTCGTCATATCGTTGCGCTTACGATGTCTCAAAATCTTAGCCGAAATTGGATCATTGGTGCAAAATGGCGATTTAATGGCGGTTTGCCCTTTACACCTTTCGACCTGGATAAGTCATCTATCATCCAGGCTTGGAATGCACAAGGTGGACCATATCTCGATTTTAACCGCTTGAACCAATTGCGCTTGGAACCTTTCCATCAATTGGATTTACGTATTGATAAGAAATACTTCTATGAAAAATGGAGTTTAATGTTTTATGTTGACATACAGAATCTGTACAACTTTAAAGGAAAAAGCCAAGATAATTACATTCGCGAGAAAGATGCTTCGGGCAACTTCTTAACTACTGATAACAACACCCGTTATGTATTGCGCGGAATTCCAAATACCTCTGGAACAGTGCTTCCATCTATTGGAATCATGGTCGAATTTTAATTCGTTTTTTGTTCATCTGTTTTTGGCCACAATTCTATTCTATATGGTTTGTGGCCATTTTTTATTTCATTTTCAGTTGATTAACAAGCCGATCTATGCATAACCCTGATTTTTTAAGATACAATTGTTTAAAAAATGTTGATATTTTAATGATTAAACACATCATTTATGATTGAAAAGTTTTACTTTTGACACCCGATTAAAGTATCGGAAATGCACCAAATATTTGCTTCTCAAATAATTGCATTGCGAATGAAAAGTTCGCTCACATATTTTATTCTTTTACGACGGCAATAGCCGTCTTTTTTTTGTCATTTTTTTTGATCATCAACGCTAAAATACATTCATTCAATGAAAAACAGAAGTCTTGTATCCATCACCGACTATTCCAAGGAGGAGATCATTCAGATCCTCGATTTGGCTGAAACCTTTGAAAAGGAGTCCCGAAGGGAAACCTTGAAGGGGAAAGTAATTGCCTCACTTTTTTTTGAACCTTCCACGCGCACCCGTTTAAGTTTTGAGAGTGCAGCACAGCAATTGGGGGCCACCGTCATCGGCTTCAGCAGCAGTTCCACCACAAGTGTGCAAAAAGGCGAAACACTTAACGATACCATTCTTACTGTCAGCAATTACAGCGATTTAATTGTGATGCGTCATCCTGTGGATGGGGCAGCACGATATGCCAGCGAGGTAGCTTCGGTGCCAATCATCAATGCCGGCGATGGTGCCAACCAGCATCCTACACAATGCCTTCTCGATTTGTATTCGATTAGAAAAACCCAAGGAACCCTCGATAACCTTGACATTACTTTTATTGGCGACCTAAAATATGGCCGCACCGTTCATAGTTTAGCTATTGCATTGAGTCATTTTAAAACACGTTTTCACTTTGTTTCGCCCATCGAACTCAAACTTCCAAGTGCTGTGAAGCGACACATCAAGGAAGCACATCTTCAGTATGAGCAATATACAGATATGAACGAGGTAATTCCAAAATCCGACATCCTCTATATGACGCGTATTCAGCGCGAAAGATTTCCCGATCCATTGGAGTATGAGCGTGTAAAAAATTCATACAATCTACAGAACTCCATGCTTGCGAGCGGGAAACCCAATTTGCGGATTTTGCATCCACTTCCTCGTGTCAACGAAATCAGCACCGATGTTGATGGCAGCCCAATGGCCTATTATTTTCAGCAGGCACGCAATGGAATCTACGTTCGGCAGGCACTCATGGCAGCCATATTGGGGTTATAACGAAAAAAATAAATCAACTTAAATCGTAAAATAATGAGTCCTAAAAGAAAAGAATTGATCGTGTCGGCCATCAGCAATGGCACTGTGATTGACCATATACCTACAAAAACCGTCTTTCAGGTCATCAAAATACTTGGCTTAGATAAAACTACCAACCAGGTTTATTTTGGAACCAACCTCGAAAGTAAGAAATATGGCAGCAAAGGCATCATCAAAATCAGTGATAAGTTTTTTGAGCCTACCGAAATCAATAAAATCGCTTTGGTAGCTCCTTCGGCTACATTAATTGAAATTCGCGACTATGAAGTTTCTCGAAAAGCTATAGTTAATATCCCAACTGAGATTGAAAGAATCGTTAAGTGTTTCAATCCCAATTGTATAACGAATAAGGAAAATGTACCTACAAAATTCACGGTAATGTACGACGAAAACAATAACCTTAAATTGGCCTGTCACTATTGCGAAAGGAATACCTCACGGGAAAATTTCGAGTTCGTTTAGTCAGGCCTTTCTGCCCGTTGTATAAAAAAGCTGAATCAATCGTTCAGCTTTTTTGTTTACCAAGAAATCCTTCATCTTTTAGCGCTATTTTTGCACCTTATAATAACAGCACAGTTACACCATGTCAGAATATATCCGAAAACTTATTTCGCAAGGCGAAAACCAACAACTCGACTTTAAATTTGAGATTTCCGATAGCCGCAAAATATCCCGCACATTGGTGGCTTTTGCTAACACCGATGGCGGAAAACTGCTTGTTGGTGTGAAAGACAATGGTGCTATTGCCGGCGTTCGTTCAGAAGAAGAATTCTATATGATCCAAGCTGCTTCTCAGCTTTTTTGTCGGCCTGAGGTCGTCTTCAAAACCAAAGAATGGCAGGTGGATGGCAAGCTGGTGCTCGAAGTAATTGTACCAAAAAGCGCCGACCGAAAACATAAAGCACCTTTAAAACTTGACGATTATAAAATATTTGTCAGGGTAGGGGATAAAAACTTACTGGCCGACCCCATTCAGCTTCTGGTTTGGAAACGCGAACTAAGCAATGAACCTGTAAACATCACCTTCACCGAAGTGGAGATGTTACTGCTACAATATTTAAACCTCGAAGGCAGCATCACGCTTTACGATTTTATGTCATTAGCAGGAATCAATAGAAGAACCGCTGAATGGTTATTGGTTGATTTTATTTTACTTGGTTTGATCAAGATGCAACAAACCGAGCGAGAAACCAGATTTTACATCACACAACCTGAAATTATTTCCCGTGTCATCCAAAGTAAAAAAATCTAAAAATTGTGAAGAACTCCATAAAACATTTATTATCAGTTTATTAATCTTTTGAAATCACACTAACACATGATTATTCTATTGTCTCCTGCCAAAACACTCGATTATAAATCCGTGGTCACACTACAAGAAACCTCTACACCGCACTTTCAAAAAGAGGCTGATACTATTGCAGCTGCCATGAAAAAATTCAATCAAAAGCAGCTCTCACAACTGATGAACATAAGTCATGATTTGGCACAACTCACCCTCGAACGTTATCAAAACTGGGAAATGGATACCGCGATCACTCCGCTGCGCCAAGCCATTTATGCCTATAATGGCGATGTGTACGCTGGTTTGGATGCCTATACGTGGGGAAAAGACCAAATGGATATAGCTCAAAAACAAATTCGTATCCTTTCTGGATTGTATGGCTATTTACGGCCTCTCGACCTCATAAAGCCATACCGCTTAGAGATGGGAACAGCTGTTAAAGTTAAAACCTCTCACGATTTGTATGCCTTTTGGAAAAACAAAATAACTTCCAGCATTCAAAAAGAAATCAAGCAACACCCCAGCTCAACAGTGATTAACCTCGCATCTAACGAATACGCGAAGGCTATTGACTTCAAATCTTTGAATATTTCAGTAATTAGCCCTCAGTTTTTAGACTTTAAAAACGGACAGTTCAAAATGATAAGTTTCTTTGCGAAAAAAGCCCGTGGAATGATGGCGGCGTATCTTACCAAGTACAATATCCAAGATCCAGCTCATATTATTGGCTTCAGCGCAGAGGGTTACCTCTATAACAGCTCCCTTAGTACCATTGCACAGCCTGTTTTTACACGATCATAGGAGCTTTTATCATCACGATTGGGTTTGTCGAGAGCAAAAAAGCTGATTTTTGATACATGCCACACCAGAATCATTCCTCCTCAAGCAAAAAAGCCCATCACTCGAAAGGTAGAAAACAGGCCAAATGCATCCCAATTTGAATGGAATCTAAGAAAATTTTAACCCTTCAAATTTCAAAAAAATCGAAAAAGTTGCACCCCTTCAAATTTCTTTCATTTTTTTTCATTTTTAAATCAGTGGTTTATAGTTGATTACGGATTTCCGAAAAATATTTTTCAAATAATATTTGGATGGAAAGAAAAAGGTATTACTTTTGCACT
>JAEWWJ010000061.1 GCA_023396415.1 Bacteroidota bacterium | reverse complement strand
GTGCCGGTTGAAATAAAAGTACGCGCCACCAACAGCCTCACAGGATGCAACTCAGCAGATTCATTGCTTGTGAATCCTATTCAATCGCCGGTTTTAAATATGGTCGCCACAAAACTTCAACTGTGTCGCGGCGATCAAACATTCATCACCCTTTCGTCCACCAGCACTCCACCGGTATATTTCGCTTGGGGGGATGGCTTGCAAGGCAATGTACTTACGCGCGGATTTATCCCAACGCAAGACACTTCCATTTGGGCTGAATCTATCAACTCAACAGGTTGTATCACACGAAAAACATTGAATATTCTTGTTAGAGATACCCTTGCCTTTAACATCACTGCAAGCAATAGCAATCAGGTGATTTGCACTGGCAGCGAAGTTACTTTTACCGGACCTAGTTCGGTGAATTACACCTATCAATGGTATGTGAATGCCGTTCCAATTGCTAACGCTACCAACCGAACATTCGTGCGCAGTTTTAATGCAAATGCAATCGTAAAACTTCTTGTCACTGACACTTTGGTAGGCTGTTCAGGTTCGGCCTTTGTAAATATTGTTACTAAAAATGCGCCAGTAGTGAACTTGGGTCCTGACCAACAAGTGTGTCAAGGATATACTGTTACGCTGGAAGGCCCCACCGGTACAGGCTACACCTACAAATGGTTCAAAAATGCTGAAACCACTGCCCTCTCTACGAATAAAAAATTAGACTTTCCGGTTCCGGCAGGAGTTACCACAATCAAACTCGAGGTAACCTCACCCGAAGGCTGCGTTGCCATTGACCAACTCGACATCACCTCTAAGGCAGTTCCAACCATCTCATTGTCGGCCAATAACAGTCAAATTTGCCTCGGCGAAAGTGTGGTTTTATCGCTATCAAGCACTGGTGCAACCGGAACCATTTGGTGGGATAACCTCACTACTTCTACTCCACGCACTATCGTTCCAGCCTATGGCGATTCTACGTTTACCTATTGGGCGGAGGCTTTTAACGCTTTGGGATGTACTTCACGCGACAGTATCGAAGTGCATGTCAATGCCTTACCCCAAGTGCCGCTTACCGTTGCCGGTGGCAGCAATGCCATCTGTATTCGATCTTCGGCTACCATCAGCGGACCTCAAAAAATAGGCTATCAGTACCAATGGTATATTGATGATGTTGCAACAGGAGCCAACAATTATCAGCTGAGCTTTGTGGTTACTAAAGATGTGGTGGTGAAGTTGAGGGTGACAGATGCCAATGGTTGTAAAGCATTTTCGGCACCCTTGGAAATTACAGTAATTGACCTTCCGGGGATTGAGGTTACGGCCAATAAAACCGATATTTGTTTGGGCGAACCTGTTCAACTCAACATCAACCACACCAATTTAAGTAGTTATGTTTGGCAAGATGGTTTAGGTGGCAACCAGCCAACAAGAACTTTTATCCCCGAAACCACCGGAATATTTAGTTTTAGTGCTACTGGCATTCACAATTTAACCTCATGTATTTCTAAAGATACGGCCTTTGTGATGGTTCATGCCAAGCCGATTGCCCTAATCAATCCACCGGCGCTAACCACCATTTGCCAAGGCCAAAGTGTAACCTTAAATACCAATGTTTTAGCCGGAAACCTTTATCGTTGGTTGATTGCCGGAGATTCAGTTGGAAGTGGTGCTTCATATACTTTCAATCGCAATGTAACTTCCGAAGTAACCCTTAGGGTGACCAATGCCAATGGTTGTGTTTCTACTGATATGAAACTTATCACCGTTGAGGAAGCTCCCGTATTCGATCTTGGTTCTGATAAGATGGTGTGTAAAAATAGTCCTCTTGTGATAGAAGGACCTGTCAATCCCAATTACACCTATAAATGGTATGTAAACAACATCCTCCAAACCAATGCTACTGCTACTTTTAGCATGGTCATTACTGCACAGGTGAGCATTCGCCTTGAAGTAAAAGTGGGAAATTGCACAACTACTGATCAAATCAGCGTTACACCTCTCGAAATACCATCTATTCAAGTAAATGCCGATAATAATGCAATTTGTTTTGGCGATACCCTCACCTTAAGTCTAACCACCCAAAACGCATCTTCATTTGTATGGTGGGATGGATTTACCGGCCTTACTACCCGCTCTATTGTACCTGTCAACAACGACACCACGTTGGCCTATTGGGCCGAAGCCATCAACGGATTGGGGTGTAAGTCGCGCGATACCGTTTTGGTTCAAATCAATCCGTTACCCGATGTTCCGCTCACCGTTGTAGGTGGATCAAACATCATTTGTTTTAACGCTACAGCAACAGTACAAGGCCCGCAAAAAGCCGGCCACCACTACCAATGGTTTGTGGATGGAGTTGCCAGAGGAACCGACAACTATCAATTGAGTTTTGTAGTTACCAAAGATGTTACCGTTAAACTAAAAGTTACCGATGCAAACGGCTGTGTGAACACCAATCAAATTGCCATTCAATCACGCAATTTGCCGGGCATTCTTCTCTCACCCGACAGCCTTGACGTTTGCATAGGAGAAAGTTTTACCCTTACCATCAACGATCAAAATGTAAATTCCTATTCCTGGTTTGATGGTTTGGCCGGCAATCTAAAGAATAGAACTTTCCAGGCTACCAACATCGGAACCTTCAATTATTGGGTTGAAGGCACCAACAGCTTTGGTTGCGTTTCGAGAGACACTGCAATTATCAAAGTATATAACGTGCCTGTTGTAACTATTCTCACTCCCGAGGGCACTAATTTTTGCGCAGGCGAAACAGTTACTTTGGTAGGATCGGGCAATGAAGACGACTCGTTCCGTTGGTTTGTTGACGGAGAATTGGTGAGTAGCGTTTCTTCCTATAGTTTTGTTGCCGATGTCCCCACCATAGTTACATTAATTGTAACGAATCCCAACGGTTGTGAAGGAACTGATACCAAAACCATTAACGTTTGGGAAGCTCCTAACGTAAACCTCGGCCCCGACCTTCAAGTCTGTACCAATTACGAACTGACCCTTAATGGGCCTGTGGGTTCCAACCTTGAATATGCATGGTACCGCAACAACACATTGGTGGGAACAGAAGCTACATATAGTTTTGTAGTCAACAGCAATGCCAATGTGCGCCTCGATGTTACCTCTGAGAAAGGTTGTTTTGCCACCGATGCCATCGCAATCACAAGTCTTGTTTCGCCAACTATTAGTTTAACAACCAATAACAGCGAAATATGCTTAGGCGAAGCCGCCACAATAAGTTTAACCACCAACGGCACTTCGTATATTTGGTGGGATGGTTTAGGAACCAATGTGGCTACCCGAAGCTTCACTCCTTCTATTGGCGATTCAACTTATGCCTATTGGGCCGAAGCCGTGAACGCCTTTGGTTGTAAAACACGCGATACCGCTTTTGTTACCGTCCACAATCAACCCGAAATTGCCATTAGCATTGCAGGTGTAGCCAACACCTTCTGTTACGGAAGCTTGGCTACCATCAACGGCCCTATTGTTCCCGGATATAATTATCAGTGGTATTTGAACGGTGTAGCTACCGGCGAAAACAGCAACCGCTTCATCTTCCCTGTGCTGCAAGAATCGTTGGTTAAACTTGAAGTTACCGATATCAACGGATGCTATGGTGCCGATTCCTTAACCGTGATGATGCACACCGCCCCGGGTATCTTGCTCTCACCTGATAGTTTAGATATATGTTTGGGAGAGTCGGCCACTCTAACCATTAACACCCAAAACATCAATTCTTTTGCCTGGTGGGATGGCCTTGCCGGTAATCTTACCAGCCGAACCGTTACCCCATCAACACCAGAAACAACGCATGTTTATTGGGCGCAAGGTATCAATGCATTAGGATGTGTCTCTTACGATACAGCATATATTACCGTTCATAGCCTGCCCGAAGTAACTATTCAAAAGCCTCTTGGAACCTCAATTTGCCAAGGCGAAACCATGGTTCTTCAAACACTGGTTGTTGAAGGTTATAGCTACGATTGGATCATCAACGGCGAAACGATTTCCACCGAAGCTCAGCTGGAATTTATCGCTGAGAGTTCAGTCAATGTTACCTTGATCGTTACCAATAGTTTTGGTTGCTCAAGCTCCGAGATGGTTTCTATCGTGGTATTCGACACACCGGATATTAACTTAGGAGACGACATCGCTGCCTGTATGAACGAAACCATTCAGTTGCAAGGGCCTGTTGGTGTTGGATATACTTATGCTTGGTATCTCAACAATGCCCCTACCGGAAATACCACCTCATCGTTTATCTACGAAGTGACCGCTGCGGCTGTTATCCGGCTCGACATGAATACCAACAACGGATGTACGCAAAGCGATACCATCGTTATAACGCCTCTTATCACACCTAAAGTAACCGTTACCGCTTCCCAATCATCGCTTTGCTTGGGTGCATCAGTAACCCTAACAGCCCAAATTGTTGATGCTGTTTCCTTTATGTGGTGGGATGGATTTACCAATCCAACACGTACCGTTACACCTTCCACCACAGGAATCATGGATTATTGGGCCGAAGTGGTGAGTGCAGCCAATTGTGTGCGTCGCGACAGCACCACTGTAACCGTCTTGTCCAACCCGCAAGTTAACCTCACCGTTTTCGAAGGCGCCCTCAACTCATGCTCGGGCGAGGCAATCACATTTGCAGTAAGCGATATAGCAGGAGCCGACATTGACTATGTAATTTGGGATAAAGAGGTAATTCTGCCCATGGGTGATGAACCGGTAGGTTATTATGAAACAACTTTCAATGCGAGCCGCTGGTTTTACGCCGAACTCGTTTCAACTGACGGTTGTTCGTCTATTGACAGCTTATTCGTTAGTATTGAGCCACTTCCTGAAATAATTATTAGCAACGACACTACCATTTGCAACGGAGAAAGCGTTATCCTTGAAGCCTCGGGAGGTGTAATATGTGTTTGGTCAGATGAAAATGGCGACATCGGCACGGGCTATACCTTAGAGGTAATGCCCGAAATTACTACCGTATATTATGCTACTGTTTATGGTGAGGGCAACTTAGGTTGCAACCAAACCGAAAGCGTAACGGTGAATGTGTTGCCGTTACCGGTAATTACTGTACAAGCTTCGCAACAAAACGTTTGCGGAGGAACACCTATTATCTTATCTGCCAGTGGTGCTGATAATTACGTTTGGTCAACCGGCCAAACCGGACCAACCATTACGGTAAGGCCCATTCAAACCACCGTTTACACAGTAACAGGCATCAACGCGACCGGATGCACCAATATGCTGTCAATAACTGTTGAAATTAAACCAACACCTGTGGTTACCCTCACAGGACTTGCACCCATGTATTGCGCCAATGATGAAGCTTCCATTTTGACCGGTACGCCCGCAGGAGGTATTTTCAGTGGTGGCCTTGGGCTAATCGGAGGTAAATTTTATCCCGATTTGGCAGGAACCGGCTCACATCAAGTGGTTTATAGCTATATGAATGCATTTGGCTGCTCCTCATCCGACACCTTGCAAACGATGGTTATCGGTATTTCGGAATCCATTACCCTTGGTGAAGATGCGATTATTTGCCCTCATGAAGAAGTGGTGTTTGATGCAGGACCGGGCTATCAGAAATACTTCTGGTCAACCGGCGATACCACACAAACCACCACCATCAAAGGAAACGCTTATTTCCCAGGAACTACCCGCACCATTACCGTGGTGGCTACAATTCAAGAGTGTTCCGTAATTGGAAGTGTGGGTTTAACCATCCGTAGTGATTGCTACATCGGCATTGATGAGGTGGAAGCCCAAGAAGACATGGTTTTGGTGCCTAACCCCAGCAAAGGTGAGTTTACGATTCACCACAAAGGCGGTGAAGGTGAGCTTCAAATCAACATCTTCGATGGACGATCGGGAAAGGTATATGCAGCCACTTTTGAAAACTGCACCGATGGAGGCCACCAATGCAAAATCAATTTGGGACATCTGCCTAAAGGCGTTTATATGGTCAGCATCCTCAGAGGTAAAGACTACTTTGTGAGGAAAATGGTCATCATGTAACACTGATCTCATCGCCTATTTTTGCTACATTTGCAGCAAAAATAGGCAATGACAAAAGTACTAGGTATTGGTAATGCTCTGGTTGACATCCTCACTTTGGTAGAGGATGAGGCATTACTTACAGCGCTCAACTTACCCAAAGGCAGTATGCAATTGGTTGATGGCGCAACATCAGCTCGTGTGGAAACAACCACTCAAAATCTTGCAAAATCAAAAGCTTCCGGCGGCTCAGCGGCCAACACCATTCACGGGTTGGCTATCTTAGGCATGGAAACAGCATTTATTGGTCACGTAGGAAACGATGCCACAGGTGATTTCTTTCGCAGCGATATGCAGCAGGCCAACATTAAACCCATCTTATTTACCAGCAACACACCTACCGGCATAGCCAACGGCATGATCACCCAAGATGGCGAGCGTACCTTTGCTACTTACTTGGGTGCTGCCATCGAGCTTTCAGACAAACACCTCAGCAAATCACTTTTCGAGGGATATGACTACCTCTATGTTGAAGGATATCTTGTTCAAAATGAGGCACTCCTGCGTAAAGCCATGCAATTGGCCAAGGAAAGCGGACTAAAAATTGTTCTCGACCTGGCCAGCTACAATGTGGTTGAAGCCAATTTGCCTTTGCTCGAAAATTTACTCACCAATTATGTTGACATCGTTTTTGCCAACGAAGACGAAGCCAAAGCCTTTACCCAACAAGAGCCCGAAAAGGCACTGCTGGCATTGGCCGAAAAATGCGAGCTGGCCATTGTGAAGGTAGGAGCCAAAGGTTCGTTGATAAAAAGCAGGACGGCAGAAGCAAAAGTTGATGCCATCAAAGCAACCGCCAACGACACCACCGGAGCCGGCGATTTGTTTGCAGCAGGTTTTCTTTACGGCTACCTTCAAGGATTTGACTTGGTTAAATCAGGAAAAATCGGTTCTATCTTAGCCGGAAATGTGGTTGAAGTAATAGGTCCAAAAATGGATACTGCCCGTTGGAAAAGCATTAAGGCTCAAATTGAAGCCTTATAGCCAAATGACAAAGCCTCGCCAAACAGTGAATCAGGTATTTTAAAAATGCAGCAATACCCGTCCAAAGCCTGCGTTATGATTACAAATACACTCTAATACGGTTGTTGTTCGAGTAGAATTTCGGGGCTTATTCAGCATCAGTTTAAATAAGAATCAAGGTTTTTTTGTTTGGCCGAAATGATTAAATTTGCTCCCTTTATTGATAGCTTAAGTGTTAATTAAACAGAGAATTATATGAAAATTTACCAAACAGATGAGATCAGAAACATTGCCCTGATCGGTGCAGCCAAATCGGGTAAAACGACCTTGTCAGAAAACATGCTTTTTGAAGGCAAGGTCATTAATCGTAAAGGCACTGTTGACGATAAAAATACTGTTTCTGACTATCGTCCAATTGAAACAGAACGACAGATTTCTGTCAATACTTCCTTGTTATACACCCTTCATGAAGGAAAAAAAATAAATATCCTCGACGCTCCGGGATTCAGTGATTATTCCGGTGAAATCCTTGCTGCACTTAGTGTGGCCGATACTGCCATTTTTACTGTTAACGGTCAAAATGGTGTTGAGGCAACTACCGAAAACGCTTGGAGGCAAGCCGAAAAAGCCAATATTCCGGTTGTTTTCTTTATCAATCAACTCGATCACCACAACGCCAACTTCGACGAATCCGTTCGTCAGCTCAAAGATTATTACGGCGACAAAGTTACCTTGGCACAGTATCCTGTTAAAACCGGCGAAGGCTTCGACAGCATTATTGATTTGATGTTGATGAAAATGCTTGTCTTTAAACATGGTGGTGGAGCTCCCGACATTCTTGACATCCCTGCTGAAGAGATGGAAAAGGCCGAAAAATTACACCGTAGTTTGATTGAAAATGCAGCTGAAGGTGATGAAACCTTAATGGAAAAATATTTTGAAACCGACAGTCTCGATCTGGATGAAGTAAGAAAAGGGATTAAGTTGGGCATGATCAACAGAGGCGTATTTCCTGTTTTCTGTGGCGCTTCCAAACACGGCGTTGGCGTTTATCGTTTGATGGATTTCATTGTTTATACCAGTCCCTGCCCCAGCTGCGTTGCTCCGCGCAAACTCACCAATGGAAAAGAATTTCGCTGTCTTCCAACCGATCCGCCAGCCTTGTTCATCTTTAAATTGGCCAACGAACAACATCTTGGCGAAGTTTCATTGATAAAAGTATATGGCGGCGAAATATACGAAGGCCAGGATTTAATCAATCCCCGCACAGGAAACAAAGAACGCATCTCGCAACTGCTGATCGTTAACGGCAAAAATCGTGAAAAAATTGACCGCGTCATGGCCGGTGACATTGCTGTTACCATCAAACTGAAAGATGTAAGAGCCAACGACACACTTATTGACGCTAAATTCTCCGACGAAGGTTTCGAACCCATCGTTTATCCCGAACCTATTTTCACCATTGCCGTAAAGGCCGCCAGCTCTACCGACGACGAAAAACTGGGAAGCATTTTGCAAGATATGCACCGCATTGATCCTACTTTCCATGCCGGCCTATCACGCGAGCTGCGCCAGCTGATCATCAAATGCCAAGGCGAATACCACCTGAATACCGTGAAATGGTATCTCGATCATGTGTTTAAAATTGATGCTGAATTCTTTTCTCCAAAAATACCCTACCGCGAAACCATCACCAAAGCAGCGAGAGCCGATTACCGTCACAAAAAACAATCCGGTGGCTCGGGTCAGTTTGGCGAAGTACATTTGATGATTCAGCCTTATTTTGAAGGCTATAAAGATCCTACCGATTTCCCTGTCAGAGGCAAAGAAGAACACAACCTCAACTGGGGTGGAAAGCTTATTTTCAACAATTGTATAGTTGGAGGCTCAATTGATGCACGTTTCATGCCTGCCATCCTGAAAGGCGTTATGGAGCGTTTAGAAGAAGGTCCACTTACCGGTTCATATGCCCGCGACATCATCGTTTATGTGTATGATGGAAAGATGCACCCCGTTGATTCCAATGAAATTTCGTTTAAATTGGCCGGTCGTCATGCTTTTATTAATGCCTTTAAAAACGCAGGTCCAAAAATTATGGAACCTATTTATGATATCGCCGTAAGGATGCCCGAAGATATGATGGGTGCCGTTATGACCGATCTTCAAGGCCGCCGCGCTGTGATCATGGGCATGGATGCCGATGGTAAATATCAAATTATCAATGCTAAAGTGCCACTTTCGGAAATGGATCGTTACAGCACCTCACTCAGTGCCATCACCAGTGGCCGCGGTACATTCACCATGAAATATGCCGAATATGCTCAAGTTCCCGGCGATGTTCAATCCAAACTGCTCAAGGAATACGAAGAGAAACTCAAAGAAGAAGATTAATGCTTTTTCTGAGGCACATAAAAAAAGACCGTCTTTTCAGACGGTCTTTTTTATGCGTTTTATTTCAAAGCACAAAGAAGCTTTTTTGCAAAGCCCTGAACAAAGAACATAACAATCTATCTGCCCGGTTTCACATAAATCAAACTGCTGTTGCGGTATCCACTCAGGTTTTTGTACCAATCGGGAAACTGCGCGCCACCGCTCATCGCCCACTCGGCAAATTTAGAATATACCCAAAGTACCTCTTGCTTTTCAATCGGGTAGTCAAATTTCTTATAAATATTGATCGCCCATGGCAGGTTCGTATCCGTCAGATAAAACCTGCCGCTGTTGGGATCGCTGCTGTCTTCTCCTGTGCCAAAAACACCAATATCGGCCAGTGCAGTAGGCGCAAAATTTGGTAAATGTATCTCTACCGAACGGTTTTTGTTTACAATCAAAAAAGGATTGAAATTGGCAATGTCAATATCGTTGTAAGTATAGGCGTTTGGTTTAAAGTTGATCAAAACCGTGAACGTAACAGGATCAACATAAGGGGCATTCGTCTCAGTATTCACCCCGATTCCCATTCCGGGATGAGGCATTAAACCAAATGCATTGTCGAAAACAATAATTGTAGGTTTCGTTTGGTCGGCTTCTGTTCCGTTGGCTTCGAGCGTGATATAGTTTTCAGTAAGACTATATCCCGAAACGGTAAGGTCAAAAGGATCAATGTTGCCCGCGAGCTGGAATCCGAAACCGTTTTCAAACGATGCTCCATAAGCTTGAAGGGTGAAAGTACATTTGATTTGTTCGATAAAGTTAGTAGGATTGGAAGTCAACTCAAATTGGTAATCAATCACCAAGTCGTTGAAATCATAGTCGCCTTTACCGGGCCATAAATCTTCAAAAGCCAAAGTGTCGGGACCTAAAGCCGGGTAAAAGTTGGTGAGGCCAACAATCACATTCACTGTAATCGTTGCCGTATCGCAGAAGGTATTCAAATCGCACAGGCGATAGGCGATGGAAACTGCGCCGATAAAACCATTTACAGGAGTAAAGGTAACGGTTCCTAAGGCGGCGTTGAGACCAAACGATCCCTGAGTGGTAGGATTGGGGCCCGAACCCGCAACAAAGCTCAAACTTGAAGGGTTCAGTGCTGATGAGCTAACAATATCTTTCGCTAAAATATCAATGGAAATGGGTTCGTTAATCAGCGTGTTGGTTTCGTCGTTCTTAGCGGTGAGCGGAACTTGACCCATGGTGATGACCAAAACCTCTTCGATGCCACCTCTCGGATTTACAGTATTGGTAGTTCCCCACATTCCGTTGGCCGATGTTTTGGTGTTCACAATGCCGCCATCGGCCAATGCCCGCTCTTCGATAAGCAGCACACTATTGCTGTTGACGTTGGGAAGAATCCCTCCCCATGCCCCATTTTTGCCGGTAACTTTTTGTCGGTAAAATGGAGCAATACTCGTGGTCGAATAATCGGCGCCGGTAGTTTCGATGCTGGTTTCCAAAAGGGGACGTCTGGTGCCAATAGCATTGTCATAAAGAAATACAAAATTCTTTGGAGTAGCATCCGATTCAGCTCTTACAGCCGTTCCTTTTTTGCTGTTGGCATCTGTCCCAAATCCCAACACAGTGATTGGACTTGTAGTGGTAAGAAAAGTAACCGCCGCCGTACCGTTGTTTCCATTGTTCAGGCGCAAGCGCACAAACAGTTCGTTTCCGGCGTTGAACCTGTCATTGCCGGTGGGCTCGGTAATAAACCAGCCTGTATAGCTGCCTATGGCATCAATTGTAAATTCACCGTAATGGCCCGGCATTGATAAGGATGCGTTGGCTGTGCGCACAAATGAATTGTCGGGTTGAACGTAAATGCTGTTGGCTGCTCCCGGAAAATCTTCACCATCGGAAGCCATCACAACTTGGTTAATGTACCTGTAAGTGGTGTTGGGATTCAGATTGAGCAACTTCAAGCGGTAAGCAAAAGGAACACGTTGATTGTTAGGTTCGCGTACGCCCTGAATATATTGAGGAACGATAACTTCTACCACATTTGGATTGCCGAAAGTAGTAGCTTGGGCTTGTGGGGCATTAGGCTCAGTTTTGTAATTGATATTGGAACCCGTTCCGTTGTAGGCGAAAATTTGAAAATAGTATTCTTTGTCGGCGGTGAGTCCGGTAAAGGTGTAGCTTTCTGAACCGGCGGCCACATTGCGCACCAAAAGGCTGTTGCTTTCGGCAATACCATCTGTGGGAGCATTGATTGAAGAGAAGCCAACTGCGCTACCTTTGATCAGATAGCCTGTGGCGGAAGGAACGGCATCGCTCCAATTAACAATGATTTGGGTTTTTTATTTGGCCATGGCCGTAAAACTGCCGGCATGGTTGGCAGGCTCGGGCAGCGGGTTAACTTTTCCACTGCAATCTACATTTTGGGCCGAGGCTCCTGAGGTGCTAACCAAGATGGTTTGGTTGTCGTAATTTCCAACGGGCAACCCGGCTTTCAACCTGACATAAATGGTTTGGTTGGATACTGTTCCCGATGAGGGCGTAAGAAGAATGGGATTGGTTGGAACAAACGAGCTTCCCGTTCCGGTAGATACTTCAAAGGTTGAAGGCGGCGCTACAATGATGTTTCCGCTCAGGTTACTACCGCTGACAGTAAAACTTTGTTCGGCAGATGGGCCCGACATCACCGTGTAATTAAATCCGGAAAGGGTGTTGGGGTTAATGGTCAATGCGGGAGGTGTTCCGCTGCCGGCAATTCCTGCCCAGCTGCTTGCAATACGAATGCCATCGAGCTTCAACACCGGTTCATTTGAATTTGAACCTTGGCGCAAAGCCACCGATCCAACAGCACCGAGATCAGTGCCGGAAATGTCGGTATTTTCAATCCATCCGCTACTTGGCTCTGCACCATTCACTGCCGGATTAATAATAATTTATGAATAATCGTTTCCAGAACCGGCCACAAAGTGAAACTTTAAAACCACAAGATAGGTGATGTTTAAATCGTAAATGAAGTCGCTGTAATTTGGTGATGTACTGCTTTGTGCAATACCAAAAGCCAGCTTGTTGTTGGTGCTGCGTTTCACGAAAATCCTGGCCCTGAAATCAGTTCCTATGTTTGTTTTACCAAGGTGGAAAAAGTAATCCCCACTTGAGGAGGCCTCAGAAACCTTTGTGAGAAAAGAGACATACACTACGCCTGATTCCTTTTCATCAAAAGTTTTGTTCACATCTTGACCTGATTTGGTATGCTCTATCTCGTTGCCGATTCCCGAAGAAAGGTAGCCTGCATAGCTGATGGTAGAGGCCGTCACCTTGATGGCATTGCTTCCGTTGCCGCTGTGTTCTGAACAGCCTTGGTTGGTCAACAGACTACCAACGGGATAGCTAAAATTTTCCTCAAAGATGACTTGTGCTTGTATCAACTGAAATACCGACAAGAAACTGAGCAAAAGAAGATCTTTTTTGTTTTGAAGGAGCTGTTTCATATTGCTATGTTTTTTAAGTGTAGTGTTGTTTCAAAAATGAATTATTTTGGTTTTCAAGTATCATCCTATAAACCTTTTGTGCCGTGTGCGATTGTTTGTAGTGTTTGCCGGCGAAAAAAGTCGAGGGTTCAGGGTTGAGTTATTCAGTAAAAAACAATACCTAAATTGTTCCCAAATATTGTATATAACTGATATAAAGCTGTTTAACCAAAGTAAAACTCTGAAATCCTACATAATAATTCCATTTTTTGGAATATCGTCCCAAAAGAACAACAATTGGCGGGTTTCAATGTCATTTCAGTAGCGAAAGTAACAAAATAAAAGCGATAATTTTATCATTTTCTTGAATGAATTATTTTGTTTTAGGTTGAAAACCAAAGGTTTCTTGATGAATCACTTTTTGCAGCCTGTCCAACCGGAGGATAAGAACAGGTTGCAATACGATGCAAACTTTGTGAACCATCCCCAAATAAAATCATACTTTTACCGTTTCGGAAACGTTGGATATAAAACCCGAACCGTGAACCTCTATACCCGCAAAAAACGTTGGAAGATTGTGTTGGCTACCGCTGCGTTGGTCATCATCAGTGCATCTATTTATTACACCAATGATTTGGTGAACCAGTTTGCCAACGAGGAGCGCAACCAAGTGCGTACCTGGGCCGATGCTGTGGAACGAAGGGCAAGTTTGATGCGCTATCAAGAAGGTTTTTTTATCGAGCTGCGCCAACAAGAGCGCGAGCGTGTTGAATTGCTGGCCAAGACCTACCAAAAAGTGTTGAGCGGCTCACTCGAAGATGAATTTGGCTTTTACCTCGAAATCATCAGCAACAACACCAGCATCCCGGTCATCATTGTGGATCAAAAAGGAAACATCACCGAAAGGCAAAATTTAGACCCTCGTTTTGAAAATCATTCAGTGTTTGATGACGAGCTGAAGGCCTACTTTTCAGACTACAGTCCCATTCCCATCAGCGACACCAAACAACTGTTGTATTACCGCGAGTCGAATATTTTCAGCGATTTAAAAGAGGTACTCAACGATTTGGTGACGTCTTTTCTTACCGACATCGCCTCCAATGCCTCCAGCGTACCCGTTATCATTACCGACAGCACCGGAACCAATGTGTTGCAATACGGCAACTTAGACGTGCCGATGAACAACGACAGCAGCTTTTGGCATGATCAAATCGCACTGATGCGTTCGGAAAACACCCCCATCGAAGTCAGCTTTCTGGATCAAGGCAAAACGTTTATCTTTTATAAAAGCTCAGCGCTCTTGCTCAAAATGCAGTTTTTTCCTTTGATGCAAATCTTCATTATTGCCCTATTTCTGCTCATCGCCTACCTGCTGTTCAGCTATGCCCGCAAGGCAGAGCAAAACCAAGTTTGGGCCGGCATGGCCAAAGAAACCGCTCACCAGATCGGCACGCCCCTCTCGAGCCTCATCGCATGGCTTGAGTTAATGAAGATGCAAGAAAAACCTTTCGAGGGCATACAAGAGATGGAACGCGATGTAGATCGGTTAGAAACCATTACCGAACGTTTTTCAAAAATCGGCTCCACACCAGTGCTCGAACCCACCGATCTGGTGCATTTGTTAGAAGAAACAGTGGCTTACCTCCGTCCACGTACTTCCAAAAAGATTACCTATATGCTGGACATTCCCCGTCAGGAATCTTTTTTAGTTCCTCTTAACGAAGCACTTTTCCAGTGGGTGATAGAAAACCTCTGCAAAAACGCCATAGACGCCATGAACGGAACCGGAAAAATAACCCTTAGCCTGAAAAGCGAAGGCGGATTGGCCCTTTTAGACATCTCCGACAACGGGAAAGGCATCCCGAAATCAGCCATAGGATCGGTGTTTCAACCCGGCTTCACCAGCAAAAAACGCGGCTGGGGCTTAGGTCTTACCTTAGCCAAACGCATTATCAAAGACTATCACAAAGGCAAAATATTTGTAAAAAGCTCCGTCTTAAACGAAGGTACAACCTTCCGCATCGCGCTGAAAAAGCATAAATAATGGTTATTGATTAATGTTCTGGCGCGTGTGCTGTTCGCAGCTCACAGATTACAGATCACAACTCATTAAAAAAACCTAATTTTATCACCGTTTAAGTCAAGAATTTAGCTTATGAAAATCTTAAAAACCATGTTGCAAGCCGTTGTAGGGGTCGTTATCATTGTTGTTTTGCTGTTGGGTATCTTCCTCTTCTACATCAACACCAAGGATTTTATGCCCCTTGCTACCGAGGAGCTGCAAATCATTCGCAAAAACCAAAATATTCTCCACAACAACGCTATCGAGTTGATCAGCTGGAATATCGGTTATGCCGGATTGGGAAAGGAGATGGACTTTTTTTATGACGGCGGTAAATCCACACGAACCACCCATGAAATCACCCTGGAGAACATAAAAGGCATCGCTGACTTTATGCAATCGCAGCCTACAGTTGATTTTTGGCTGCTGCAAGAAGTTGATTTTAAGGCCAAAAGAAGTTATGACATAGATGAAAGCACCCAAATTGCTTACGCCTTGCCGCAATTCAATTACGTGACAGCCATCAATTATTTGGTGCCTTTTGTTCCTTTGCCACTCAATGCCCCACTGGGCCATGTGAATGCCGGAATGATGAGCCTTTCGCGCTTTGAACCTCGCCTAAGTCGCCGCTACGCTTACCCTCTCATAGCCGGTTGGCCCGACCGGATGTTTCTTTTGGATCGCTGCTTTATTGAAACCCGTTTCAGCCTCGGCGAAGGACGTGAATTGGTGGTTTTGAACACCCATAACTCGGCTTTTATCAAAAACCAGCGCTTGATGGACCAAGAATTACAGGTTATCCACGACAAGATGTTGCGCGAATATGAATTGGGCAATTACGTGGTGGCCGGCGGCGATTGGAATATGAATCCACCCAATATGAAGCCGGAAAACGGCTACAATGGTCATGTGTTTGCCCCTGCCGCGGTGAAGTTTGCTTCCGACTTTTTGCCCGTCGGTTGGCAATACAATTTTGATGCCTCAGCCCCCAGCAACCGAAATCTTGCAAAAGCCTATCGCAAAGGCGACAACACCACAACCACCATTGACTTTTTTATCACCTCTCCCAACATCAGCGCACTTTCAATAGAAACCATTGATTTGGGCTTTGCACATAGCGATCACAATCCGGTGAAAATAAAAGTGTTGCTTCAGTAAAAAAATGATTAATGGCTTATGATTAATGGGTTGGCGCATGAGCTGTGAACAGATTTCACTTCACAGATCACGGTTCGCAGCTTTCAGATCACAGTTGATATGGCTGACGTGGGAATTTAAATGTAAGCATTTGAGCTTCTACCTATAAGATTTCAACTTTATGACCTATAGACCTCTATACAAACAGCTTATCGGTACTGGAACGTAGAAACTTACGAAGGGCGAAAAAGGTTGAAACTCCGGTAAGAAGCATGCCCAAAAGCAACAAGAAAGCAAATAAAATACCGAGAAGGGTATAATCTTGCAGTTGCACCATTTCGGGGATGGAACTAAGGCCGACATACAGCATCAGCGAAAGTAAAAGTGAGGCGAAAACAGCACCAATAAGGCCTTGCACGATGCCCGTAAAGATAAAAGGTCGGCGGATAAAGCCTTCGGTGGCACCTACCAATTGCATACTCCTGATTAAAAAACGCTTGGCATACACCGACAAACGAATGGTATTGTTGATCAATGCAATGGCAATGATGAGCAGCAAAACAACAAATACAAACAATACCAGAGCGATGCGCCGAATGTTTTGATTGATCAAATCAACAAGCGATTTTTGATAATAAACTTCTTTAACATCACTGTTTTGCAACAGTTTTTGCTCTATCATAGCGAGGCTATCGCTGTTGCCCCACTCTGCCCTAAAACGCACTTCGATGGTGGGCAGCAAAGGATTTTCGTCTTCGCCAAGCCATTGAATAAAATCTTCACCCAAGTCCTCAGATAAGCGTTTTGTTGCTTCTTCTTTGGTGATGTAATAAGTAGATTTCACATGCGGGTTGGCATCAAGAAGTTTCTGCAACTGAATGATTCCTGCCTCACGAACCCCTTCCTTTAGAATAATTTCAAAGCCGATATTCTCTTTGATGAGGTCGGATAATTTGTTCGCATTGAGGATAATAATTCCAAATAAACCGATAGTAAACAACACCAAAGCGATGCTGACTACCGATGTGATGTAAGAACCGGTAAGCTTACGTTGGGTAAATTTTTCTTCGTTGAGCGGCATAGCATTGAATAATCGGGCGAAGGTACAAAAAAAGTCGAAAGTCGAAAGGTTGAAGGAAAGGAGGTCATAAGGCTGAATGATCAATCCGTTTCAAAAATCGTTAACCAACAGCACTTTAACAATTTTTAATCATGAAAAAGCGACCGCATTGGCAAGTTCGCCTTACTTTCGCCAATCAAACCGGTATTGTGCGTTATTTCATTGTTTTCATAGGTGTGTTTTTTGCTTCCATCGCTATCGGGATGGCCCAACAAGAGCGTATTCTGATTGAGGGCAGGGTGCTTTCGGCTGATAGCTTGTTGCCATTAAAAAACGTGCATATCATCAGTCGGATGACCCGCAGCGGCACCATCAGCAATACCGAAGGACATTTTATGCTTCATGCCTTTGAAACCGATACCGTTTATTTCAGTGCTGTAGGTTATGGCTACAGCATCCGCAAATACAGGATTTGGGACCATGAAAAAGACAAGCCGTGGACGGTTTTGTTGCGAAAAGATACAGTTGTGATGGAAGAAGTAGTGGTGCGTTCGTTTTACGATTGGCCTACTTTCAAATACCTTTTTGTGCATATGGAACCCATTAAAGCACCCGATCTCACCAGCAGCATTGTCATGGATTTGAAGGACATTCTGCTGTATGTGCGTCCGGCTCCGATGACATTTAAAGGCCCTGTTCAAATTTTATACGACCTATTCAATGATATGGCCCGCCTGCAACGCCGTTTGGAACGCAACCGCAGAATCTATAACGAACAACTGTATAGAGAAGGTCGTTTGGACGAGATGATTCCGGAAGTTCCAGACCATGTGGAGGAGAAGTAAAAATTGTTTTTAAAAATAAAGGCTTTTGGCCATTTTCAATTTTACGCTCTAAAAATCCAACTTATTCTATTTTATTTTCACTTTCTAAGGCAATGGTTTTTTGAAGCACCAAAACGTTGGGGATAGTCACAAGGCCATGATTTTCAGTGCGTATATACATAAAAAACAACGAAATGTTTTCAACCACCCCTTCGATGGGATAATCCTTGTCGAGGATTTTAATTCGCCCACCGATTCGCACCGGATGGTTGAAAAAAAGAATCATGCTCGAAGTGAGGTTGGACAGTATGGACCATTGCGCGAAAAAACCAACTCCTAAAATGGTAAGTGCTGAAGTGATATAAACGGTAACCTGATCAGAATCAACCCCCCAGATGGCTGTAAGTAAAACAAAAGCCACCAAAAACAGCAAAATATTGTTGATTTTTGTAATGATGCGCCTGCGCTCGGGGGCTAAATGAAGTTTACCCAAGAGGTTGATGACCAAGGCACGCAACAGCAGCTTGACAATGACCAGCAAAAGCACCACTGCCAGTGTTTGAAAAATTTCAACATGATATTGTCCCATAGCAATTCAGTGTATTCATACCGCTGCAAAGTTCGGCAAAATAGGACAACGATGATCAATTAGGTCGGTTGCTATTTTACAACCAAAACATGGATTGGTGCTACCAATTGATGTTGGCAGCACCAATCATCTTTATTTACTTCAATGTGAACTTGATGGGTAAATTAAATCTCACCCTAACATTTTCGCCGCGCTGTTTGCCGGGCACCCAACTGGGCATAAGCTCCACCACGCGGATGGCCTCTTCATCGCAACCACTGCCAATACCACGAAGTATTTGCGCTTCAGAAATCCTTCCGTTTTTCTCCACAACAAAACTGACGAATACCCGTCCTTGAATGCTGTCTCTGACGGCTTCAGCTGGATACTTGATGTTATCGGCCAGAAATTTCATCATGGCTTCTGTCCCTCCGGGATACTCAGGCATTTCTTGAACCACAGTAAACACCTCTCCGGCATCAGGCTGTGCATCGGCAAATTCTTTAATAGGATCAACCATCTTGCTTGTTAAGTTTCCGGCAGAATCTTTGCTGGTAGAAAGGATTTGCTCGGCCACCGGCTCGGGTTGAACGGTTTCGGTGTTGTTGAAGTTACACGATTGAAGAGCTACCAGCGCTCCGACAAAAGGAAACAACATCATCATTTTAAACCAGTTACGGGCCGGTTTCTGCCACTGCTGTTGATTCATCATAAACATACGTTTTTTAATAAGTGATACATTAAAGGGATTGGAAAGCGGACTCATACCACCCGAAATGCTGATGCTGAGCAAGCTTTGTTGGTATTCAATTTTATCGAAAAGACCCAAGGCCACGCGATCGGCTTGGTATTCGTGCATGGTTCTCAGTTCTCTTTTAAAATAATAAAAGGCAGGATGAAGCCAGAACACCGACTGCAATAGCGAAATAAAAAGCACGTCGGCACTGTGCCAGCTCTGAGCATGGGCTTGTTCGTGGGCCAGAATTTTAGCAAACTCATGGGATGAAACCAAGCTTTTTGGCACAAACACCCATCCAAAAAACGAAAAGGGAGCAAAGGTATCGGGCATTTCGATGATCCGCAATGCTGCTTGTTGCCGACTGCCGAAACGCATCACCCAAAGCGAAATACGAATGATTTGCCAAACGAAAAGCACCAAAACCATAATACTTCCCATTAAAAGCAAAGGACCTACAACAGAACTGCGCTCCAAGCCCTCACTCAATTGATGCACAGCTCCGTTGTAGCCGTTTCCGGCAGTAACAATCAATTCGGGCAAGGTATTGGTTGCCACCTCCGGAGCAGCCAGGCTTGGTGTCGAAATATCAAAGGTGGGCAACAGGGGCAACAACAGCGAAGCGGCCATTGACCCCAATAGGTAAAAACGGTTGAAACCTGCATGAATACGCCGACTCAGCAAAAGTTGGTATCCTAAGGCAAACAACAACAGGTAAACAGATGCCTGCAAAATATATGTGATAAATGGTGCCATAAGCTTTGGTTTAACTGTTTTCTTTTTTCCTGATTTCCTCGTCAATCATCTGTTTCACCTCCTCCAGCTCGTCAATGCTGAGGTTTCGCTCCACGGAGAAAAACGACACCATTTGATGAAACGAATTGCTGAAATAATTGCTCATCAAGCTTTTCATCAAATGCTTGGAGTAGGTTTTTTTGTCAATGAGCGGATGGTAACGATGCGTTTTTCCAAAAGCATCGTGCCCCACAAAGCCTTTCTTTTCGAGGATGCGTACAATGGTCGAAACTGTGTTATAGGCTGGCTTTGGCTCGGGCAGTTGTTCAATAATGTCATGCACGAATGCCTGCTTCAGCACCCACAACTGCTGCATGATTTGCTCTTCTGCTTTGGTTAATTCTTTCATAGACTACTTTTATAGTTTTATAACTAAGTTCTTAGTTAGTTATTGTGCAATGATACAACAATCACCTCCGTTTGTCAAGCTTTTTCTAAAAAAGAAATAAAATCCTTTTCACATCATCACTGGTGTGCCTTTCCACAAGCATAAACCTTTCACAAAAAGTAAAAACCCGTTTGAAAGCTGTCATTTAGTAGTTTTGCAGCATGAATTGGATACTTCTCATTATTGCCGGCCTTTTCGAGGTAGCTTTCGCAAGTTGTTTGGCTAAGGCCCGCAGCACCTCTGCCCCCGAATCGTATTGGTGGTTGGCGGGGTTTTTATTCAGCCTCACCGTAAGTATGGTTTTATTGTACAAGGTAACCCAAAACCTTCCCATTGGCACAGCTTATGCCGTTTGGACCGGCATTGGCGCTGTAGGAACCGTTTTGATTGGAATTGTATTTTTTAACGAGCCCACCAACTTTTGGAGGTTATTCTTTATTGCCAGTCTCATTTTTTCCATCATTGGTCTTAAATTGGTTTCCAGCTGATTGTGTGCAGAAACTGAAATGAGAAGCATGGCACAACTTTTGTAAAATAGTGCATGTCCCTAATCCATAAACCTATGAAAAAGTTGATCTTTTTGTTTTTGGTATTGGCGCTTGCCTCCGCATGCAGCTCAACCAAAACCACAGCCCTTCGCCACATCGAAACCACCGTTGACAGCGACAGCTTGCAACACCAAATTATTATCATAGATGTGGCTTTCGAACACTGGTATTTTTCCCACTTTTCGCCGGCACAAGACCGCTCCAACGAGTACTACCAAAGCATGAACCGCCTTGGCACGCTCAATTGGAATCAGTATTACAACAGCGGGCGCTACAATCGGATCATCAACAACTACCTGAACTACGAAACCGGCACAGACTATGGCATCGAAGTCAACCGAAAACTGTATTGGTATTTCAAATACCTCGAAAGTGAATTTAAGATTCCGTTGCTGAGATGAGCGACTTTATCGAGGGGGCGATTTGAGAGACGGGGAGACTGAGGGAGGGAGAGATGGGGAGACTTTCAAAGCTTAAAACTTATCTTTACACCACCTTTAAACCAATAAATATGAAGGCAAAACACATTTTAGGATGGATGCTGTTGATGGCAATACCACTTCATGGCCTGTCACAAACGGATTTGAACAAAGGTAAATCGGGTGATATTTATCAAAGTCAATATCGGTTTACAGCTTCTATCAGCATGGAAATGAGCTTCTACGACAAAAAAGGCGCATTGCGAGAAATCATTCCTTACGAAAGCATTTACACCTCCGATTTCCGGCAGTTTAGCCTTATCAACAAGCGGGGAAACGCAGTGTATCAAAGTCTTTTTGACATACCAAGAAACTACTGTTTGATTATTGTTGGTCAAGGCGATCAGTTGATGGGCAGCTTAGCCCTGATGAAAGATAACAGCAGCAAGCTAATGAAAACGCTAACATTAATCCCGACTGAAGAAACCAAAACCATTGCCGGACTTTTATGTTCCAAATTCACTTTTAATGTGGCTGAATTCAGTGGTGAGATGTGGCTCAGCGAAGAGATAGATTTATCCAACGAAGTCGGTGTGTTTAAAGTGTCGAAAACAAGCAAATACTACCAGCAACTTTCCGCTAAAGGCTTTGTAATGGAGATCACTTCGGTAACACCAAAAGGAAAGAAAACGGTGATCACCACCACTGCATTAGAGCCTTCAAAAGAAACTGTCATCAGAATACCGGATACCTTTGGAACATCACTCAATACGATAGATTACTACGATTATTGACATCAAAATAAAGGGTAAAAGGCTATGCTATAATACGTTAAGCCGGTTGGCATCGAGCTTGAGGAACACAAACAGCATGATAGTGAAAGCCCAAAGGCTTGATCCACCATAACTTACAAACGGAAGCGGAATACCGATCACAGGAGCCAATCCGATGGTCATGGCAATGTTAATGGCGAAATGAAAAAACAAAACCGCCACCACCGAGTAGCCATACACCCGCGAAAAGGTGGACCGCTGTCGCTCGGCCATACGAATGAGGCGCAGAAAAAGCATGATATATAAACCAATCAAGATGCTGGTTCCGATAAAACCCCACTCCTCACCCACTGTGCAAAAAATGAAATCAGTGCTTTGTTCAGGCACAAAATTGAATTTGGTTTGTGTTCCCTGCAAGAAACCCTTTCCACTGAAACCGCCAGAGCCGATGGCAATTTTCGATTGATGCACATTGTATCCTGCTCCACGCAAATCTTCATCAAGCCCAAGCAAAACGTTGATACGCGTGCGTTGGTGCGGTTCGAGGACATTGTCGAAAACATAGCCGACACTCACAATAAACATGGAGGCAATGGCCAAAAGAGCCAAAAGTCGCATGATATTGGATAAGTTACGTTTAATAAAAAACAGTGTAGCCGCCAATACCAAGGCCACTCCTATGATCACATAAAGCGGTGTGAAATATAGAGTTACAATAAATAAAACTACTGCTATCAAGCCCAGTACCAAAGGAATGGCCGACAAACCTTCGCGATAAAGCACCAGCACAAAAGCACTAAAAACCAATGCCGATCCGGTATCGTATTGCATTAAGGTAAGAATGGCGGGCAGGGCAATAATAGCAAAACTGATAATTTTGGTGCGGATTTGGTGCATATCTGTGTCGAGGCGGTTTAAAAAGGCCGCCAAAGCCAAGCCCGTGCTGAACTTGGCAAACTCAGCCGGTTGCAAACCAAAGCCACCAATTTGAAACCACGACTTGCTTCCCGAAACAGTTGAGCCAAATACCAGTACTGCAACAAGCATCAACAGCGTAGCAAAATAGATAAAAAAAGCAAAGCCATTAAAGAAACGCGAATCGGTTAGCAGCACAATCAAACCCAGCAGCAGCGCCAGTCCTATCCAAAGCAACTGCTTTCCATAGCGCTGGGTGATGTCGAAAATGCTGGTATGGTCTTCATTAAAAACTGCAGCATAAATGCTGAGCCAGCCAATCAGCGTGAGCGCTAAGTAAAGGAAGAGCACCGGCAGTTCAATGCGGCTAAAAACATTTTGGTTTTCTCTCATGGTGCTACCGGATCAGGGTAATTCTCTAATAAAAATTTCTCCATTTCAGGCCTTTTGATTTCACCTGTGAGATACAATTCCATCATCAAACTGGCCACGGGAGCCGCCCAAGTTGACCCGAAACCTGCATTTTCTATCACTACAGCAATGGCGATTTTGGGTTGCTCGTATGGTGCAAAAGCCATAAAAAGCGAGTGGTCTTTGCCATGCGGATTTTGCACCGTTCCGGTTTTTCCGGCGGCCCTAAAATCGGCCACCTTGAATCGTCGAGCTGTTCCTCCACCACCTTCAAACACATCAAGCATAGCACTTTTGACCAATCGGAAATGGCGTGCATCAATACCGGTAGACAGCTTTTGGGTGAAACGCGCCGTCAAGGTGTCGTCTTCTTCACCAATTTTACGCGTCATGTGAGGTGGATAATAGGTTCCCTCGTTGCCAATGATGGCAGCCAAATTGGCCAACTGCAATGGCGTCACAAGGATTTCGCCCTGACCGATGCTGAGTGAGCGTACCGTCATCGCATTCCAACTTCCGTTATAGACCTTATCATAAAATTCACGTGTAGGAATGTTGCCCGCCACTTCAAAAGGAATATCAGTTTTAAAGCGATGACCCAAACCAAAATCGAGCATTTTTTGATGCCAGTAGTCTAAAGCGTTTTTTTGACCTTTGAGCGAGGGATGGGTCAAAATACTTCGGAAGGTATTCCAAAAAAAAGGGTTGCACGATTGCTCAATGGCCTGGTGCACCACTAAAGGTGTGACGTGACTATGGGTGCACTTAATAGGTGTACTCGTTTTTCCTTGACAACTGAATCTGGTGAACTCATCAATAGCACCGGTCTCTAAAGCAACGAGTGCATTCAACATTTTAAAAGTTGAACCGGGAGAGTAGGTTCCTGAAATGGCCCGATTGATCAACGGTTTTTGTGGATCATTCAGCAGATCGTTGAAGTTTTTTCCTCGAGAGCGACCTACCAAAAGGTTAGGATCGTAGTTCGGACTGCTGATCAAAGCCAATATTTCGCCGGTAGCGGGATCAATGGCCACCACGCTACCCGTTTTATTGACCATAAGCCGCTCTCCATATTCCTGCAAACGGGCATCCATGCCCAAATAAATATTTTTTCCTGTCACCGGAAGGGTATCATAAATACCATCGCGGTAGCTGCCTTTTTCACGATTGTGCACATCCACCATCATGATTTTCATCCCCTTTTTACCCCGTAATTCCTTTTCATAAAATTTTTCAAGGCCCGACTTTCCAATGTAATCGCCCATTTTATACACCTTATCACGTTCCATGTCGGCATTGTTCACCTCACCCACATCGCCCAAAACGTGGGCAGCAATGGGTCGAGGATATTTACGCAAGGTACGGGCCTGAAAGAAAAAGCCGGGATAGTGATAAAGCTTTTCAATGATATAGCCGTAATCTTCTTTTGAAATTTGCTCCAAAAAAACCGATGGACGGTAGCGCGAATATTTCCGTGCAGACTCAAAACGCGCCCTGAATGAGGGCAGATCAATTTTCAGTAGTTTGCAAAAAGCGAGGGTGTCGTCAATCACAGCCTGACGTGGCACCACCAATAAATCGTAGGCCGCCTCGTTGTAAACCATCAGCTCTCCATTGCGATCGAAAATGGTGCCGCGGGCCGGATATTGCGTCACAAATCGCAGTACATTGTTTTGCGAAGATAGCTTATACGACTGATTGACAACCTGTAAGAAAAATAAACGCACCACAAAAATCCCACCCATAATAAGGATGACAAGGGTGATGATTTGACGGCGTTCGTTGAATTTATTTCCCTCCATGGAGTGGTTACAGTGTTTGGAGTGCAAAGGTAAATGTTCCTTGCTTTGGTGCATTGTGATTCTAAAAACATATTTCACAATGAGAAAAAATGCGCTGGCAGGAATAGAATCTACTCAGATAATTTTTGCACATAGATGATAAAATAAGGTTAGCAGAAAATTCCGGAAGCAGGTGCGTAAAAGTTTTCATTACATTTGTTATTGCTTTTCAGCAATCCATCGTATGAACGTATTTGTCTCATCAAAAAATATTTCCATGAAGCGTTGTTTTTCCCTTTTGGCTTTCATCCTAATTTTCGCTGTACAGATCAGTTTTTCACAAGACTTTAATTATCAACTCCCGCCCCAGGTGATCATTGATATGGTGGATTCCCCTTCAACACCCAATGTTTCCATCGGCACCAAGGCGGGCAAAATACTATTGATGCAAGGCAGCGAGTTGCCTGTAATTGCCGACTTAGCCTCACCCGAACTTCGGTTGGCAGGCGTTAGAATTGATCCCAACACCAACGGACCATCGCGCAGCTCATACAGCCAATCGCTCGCGCTGATGGACCTTGACGGAAAAAATGAAAGCCCGGTGCAAGGCCTTCCGACTTCGGCACGTATCCGCAACATCAGCTGGTCGCCCGACGAAAAACACATCGCCTTTACACAAACCACCGACAACAATATCGAACTTTGGGTTCTCGAAGTGGAAACGGCCACAGCCCGCAAACTCACCAAAGCATCAGTGAATGAAGCCCTATGGGGATCGTTTGTTTGGATGCCCGACAATTATTCCATCCTGTTCAAAGCCATTGCTGATGACAGAGGTTTGGCTCCTGGTGGCAATAACATTCCCAACGGACCTGTAGTGCAGGAAAATATCGGACGTAAAGCGGCGGTACGCACCTTTCAAGATTTACTTAAAAACCCTGTTGATGAAGCCCTTTTCGATTATTATGCCACTTCAAACCTCAGCTTGGTAAAGCTCGACGGATCAACAACACACATTACTGAAAAAGCCATTATCGGCAGTTTCAGCCCTTCGCCCGATGGCAAATACATCCTCTTGAACCGCTATGTCAAACCATACAGCTATATTGTGCCTTACAGCCGTTTTCCGCAAGTGGTTGAAATTATCAATCTCGAAGGCAAAACTGTCCGCACCCTTGCCGAGCTCCCTGTGGCCGATAATTTGCCTCAGGGTTTTGATGCTGTTGCAAAAGGATTGCGTAGTCCCGACTGGCAATCCGATGCGCCTTCGACCATTTTTTGGGTTGAAGCCTTAGACAATGGTGATCCGGCTGCCAAAGCCAGCTTCCGCGAACAGCTTTACTTTTTAAAAGCTCCTTTCGATGGCGAACCCATGCTATCTGCAAAGCTGAAACTGCGCTTCGGTGGCATTCAATGGGGCAAAAATAATTTTGCGCTGGTGACCGAATACTGGCGCAAAGACCGTCAAATTCGGACTCTTTCCTTCGATCCGGGACAAGAAAACGCCGAACTTTCTACCGTCTTTGAAAGGTCGTCAGAAGACCAATACAACAATCCGGGAAGGTTTCAAACTACCGTAAATGCTGCCGGACAGAGAGTGTTGCTTTTTGGCGGCGATGGCAGTCAGCTATTTCTATTCGGCAGCGGCGCCTCCCCCGAAGGTAACCGCCCTTTTGTTGATTCCTACCAAATAAAAAGCGGGAAAAAACAACGTCTGTGGAGAAGCGAAGCACCCTATTACGAGAATCCCATTCAACTCATTGATGCCAAAAAAGGAATTTTGATCACCCGCCGCGAATCGGTGGAGCAACAACCCAACTATTTCATCAGGACACTGAAAAAGAAACAACCCCAACAAATCACCTTTTTTCCTGATCCTATGCCGGCTTTGAAAGGCGTTCAAAAAGAAATGATCCATTATTGGCGCAACGACAGCATTCCGTTGTCGGGAACGCTTTACCTTCCCGAAGGATTTCGGGCGGGCGTTGACAAGCCCTTACCCACTTTACTATGGGCTTATCCCAATGAGTACAAAAGTGCCGATGCCGCAGGACAGGTGAGTGGTTCGCCATATACCTTTACGCGTATTGGCGCCAGTTCGCCCATTATGCTGGTAACCCAAGGTTACGCCGTGCTCAACGATGCCAGCTTCCCTATCGTAGGCGAAGGTGCTGCCGAACCCAACGACAGTTTCATCCCGCAGTTAATAGCCAACGCCGATGCTGCTATCCATCACTTGGTTGAAATGGGAGTTTCCGACCGCGAGAGAGTGGCTGTTTCAGGTCATTCTTACGGTGCTTTTATGACGGCTAACCTACTCACCCACTGCAACTTGTTTGCTGCCGGTGTGGCGCGAAGCGGTGCCTACAACCGTAGCCTTACTCCCTTTGGTTTTCAGGGTGAAGAACGCAACTATTGGGAAGCTCCGGAACTTTACCAAACCATGTCGCCTTTTATGCAAGCCCACAAAATGAAAAGCCCGCTGCTGCTGATTCATGGAGCTGCCGATGACAATTCGGGGACTTTTACCATGCAAACCGAACGCTATTTTGATGCCCTAAGGGGATTGGGTGCCACCGCTCGTATGGTATTGCTGCCCTTTGAAAGTCATGGATACCGCGCCCGTGAATCGGTTTTGCACATGCACTGGGAATGGATTGAATGGTTAGATAAATATGTTAAAAACAAAGAGGTAAAAACCACGAGCAAAACGGACGAACCTTAATAAGCTGTCCCTTATCAACATGCAGTGAATGTTAGAAAATACAATTTATTTTTTTCGTTCAATACCCAATATCGTACTTTTGCGTTCAGTTCATCCATCAACTTGTTGTCAATAAAAAAAGAGCATAAAATGAAATCATTTTCAATTACGAAACCCATCAACCTGTTGTTATTGATGGCTTTAACTGTTGCTTTCTCGTGCAGCCGCGTTCCCATCACGGGTCGTCAGCAGTTAAACCTTTTACCCTCATCGCAAATGCTAAGCATGAGCTTTCAGCAGTACGATGAATTTGTAAAAACCAACCAACTGTCAACCAACGCCACCCAAACTGCATTGGTAAGAAAAGTTGGAACACGCATACAGAAAGCGGTAGAGGATTACTTCAACAAAAAAGGGATGGCGCATGAGCTAAAAGGATACAATTGGGAGTTTAATTTGGTTGAAAGTCCGGAAGCCAACGCCTGGTGCATGCCCGGTGGAAAAGTGGTGTTTTATACAGGCATTTTACCCATCACCAAAGACGAAACCGGATTGGCCGTGGTGATGGGACACGAGGTGGCCCATGCCGTGGCCGAACATGGCAACGAACGCATGAGTCAGGGCATGTTAACCCAACTGGGTGGCATGGCACTTTCGGTGGCTCTTCAAGAAAAGCCCGAACAAACACAAGCATTATGGATGACCGCCTTTGGTGTAGGAAGTCAGTTGGGTGTGACGCTTCCTTTCAGTCGTTTGCACGAAAGCGAAGCCGATAAATTAGGTCTCATCTTTATGGCCATGGCCGGCTACAACCCACAAGAAGCAGTAAGTTTCTGGCAACGTATGGCAGAAAAAAAAGGGGGACAAGCCCCTCCTGAGTTTTTAAGCACTCACCCTTCTGATGCCACTCGCATTGCGCAGATAAAGAAATGGTTGCCCGAAGCTATGACGTATTATAAAAAGTAGTTGTTAGTGGTTAGTCGTTAATGGTTAATTGATCTTGGTTATTGGGCTGGCGCAATCACTGGCCTGACCCCCTATAAACTGGACTAAATTAAACGTTAATTACAAAGTTAGGTGAAATAGGCATAATTTTGTCAATACCCCAAGAGTATTCAGATGAGGAGGCCACGGGTTGTTGACTTGTGGTCTCTTCTCTGAAGAAATATATTACCTTTTTATTTTCAATTTTGGCATTAATTTTTCCTTCTTTCCAAAGTTTAAGGAAATCGGAAGGA
>JAEWWJ010000027.1 GCA_023396415.1 Bacteroidota bacterium | reverse complement strand
GGTATTCCATGATGTCAATTTCGCCGCAGCGCGGCCAGCTCACTTGCGAAATGTTGTTTCCCAGCATCCACAATGCCGGCCAAATGCCTTTTCCGATAGGCATTTTTGCTCTAAAATCAATTCTTCCATAGGTGAATGTATTTTTATCTTTCGACAGCAGGCGAGCAGAGCGGTAGTTGTTGTATAGTTTTGTAGCAATGATATTGAGTTTGCCATCGGCAACAAATGAGTTGGTTGATGAATTGGTATAGGTTTGCAATTCGTTGTTGCCCCAACCGCCGGCGCCTATGTCGTAGCCCCAATTGTTGGTGTTGATTTCCGTTCCGGAAAATTCGTCGCTCCAAACGAGTTCAAAGTTGGGGTAATTGTCGGGGGTGATGGGGCCATCGGGTGATGCTTCAGGAGTGTAAATATCATTGTCAGATATAATTATGAGAACATCGTTGGGGACAAAAGTCGCATTTTGAATGTCGGAAAAGTGCAGAAAAAAAGCTTTGTCCATTTCAAAAATGTCATTGTCAATCAATTCTATTTGAATTTGCTTTTGGGTTTCTCCGGCGTTAAAAGTCAGGTTGTTGTTGGTGCTTGCAACAAAATCGGTTCCCGCCTTGGCAGATCCTTCGAGGGTGCTCCATTGAAGTTGAACAGGAACGGTAGTAGGATCCGATAGCTTGATAGTGATTTTGGTAGTGGCTGAAGTTGCATTTTCAATAAACCGCATTCGATCGGGCAGCACCAACTCAGGAATTAAAATGTCGTCATTTAAAATGGTGATTTGGCATTGGCTGTTGATCAGATTGGCGTTGGTTACCTTGGTAACGAGAAAAGAAAATGTTTCATCGCTTTCGTATATATCGTCATTGATGATGGCAATTTTTACTTCTTTAGAAGTTTCGCCGGGAGTAAAAACCAGCTGGCCGTCAGTGATGGCTTCATAGTCTTCGCCCGCTTTGGCAGTGCCGTCGGAGGTTTGGTACCAAACGTAAACATCTTGATCATAATCGTTGCCAAGTTGAAGGGTAATGATGGCAAACTGTTGAATTTCAGTACCTTCTTCAACAGAGAGTTCAGATGGAAGACTAAGTTTGGGTATTTCTTTTTCGGTTTTTTTGCAAGAATTAAAAGCAAGAAATACAAATAATAAAAGTAGGAGCAGGGTTGGTTTAGCGTATAAATAGTTCAAATTCATAACTTATATTTTTAGGGAATCATTTTATAAAAGCGAACATAATCCACCTCCATAGTTGCAGGAAAAACAGCCTCGTCAACGCCTTGTTGACCACCCCAATCGCCACCCACGGCAACGTTAAGCAGTAAGTGGAAGCGTTTGTTGAAGGGCCAGGCTTTGTAACCTGTGCCATCGTTGGTGCTGGTAAAGATAAGGATATTGTTGATGTAACCTCTTATGGCATAAGGCGTCCAGTCAATACGGTAAAGCTGGTATTCGGTGGTGGCGTTTTCAATAATTTTTGAGGCACTTCGTTGGGTTCCGATGCGCCAGTAATAGGCTTCGCTGTGGGTACTGATGTGAATTCTATTGGGATCGAAGCCCACATGTTCCATGATGTCAATTTCGCCCGAGCTGGGCCAACCGCCGTATTCCCAATCGGTAGGAAGCATCCAAATGGCCGGCCATGTGCCGCGTCCTGCCGGAATCTTAGCTCTCACTTCAACACGACCATAGAGCAGGTCGCCTTTGAACTTGGAAACCAAGCGGGCTGAGGTGTAGTTTTTTCCTTCAAAGTTTTCTTTTATGGCTTTAACGGAAAGGATGCCATCGGCCACTGCGGCGTTTTTAATGCTGTTGGTGTAAAATTGAAGTTCGTTGTTTCCCCAGCCGCTACCACCAATATCGTAACTCCATTTGGTTGAGTCGGGCAACCCGTTGTAATCAAACTCATCAAACCAAAAAGGAGTGGTTTCAAAAGACCAGCCCTGATCTTGTGGAGGACCGGGGATGATGATTTGAGGCTTACCTTCGTTTTTATCACCGGTACAAGCCAAAAGGTTGAAGCCTAAGAAAAGGAACACGAATGGGAGGATATTTTTCATCGAATGTCTTTTTAAAAAGGAGGGGCCGCCAACAACAGCGGCCCCTTCTACTCACTAACCGCAAAAAAAAAGCTATGAAATTAATAATTAGGATTTTGTTTCAGTTTGGTGTTGGTCAGCTCTTGAAGCGGAATGGGCAGTATTTCATGCTTTCCGGCAACAAAGCCTTTAAAAGCCAATGCTGAGGCAGCTCTTCCTGTTCTTACCAAATCGAAGAAACGATGTCCTTCGGTGGCCAGTTCAAGTCGTCTTTCGTTGTAAATGTTGTCGAGGGTGGCAGGGATGGACGGAAGTCCAACGCGCTCTCTTACCTTATCGAGAAAAAATTGTGCGTCGCCGCCTCCACCTCTCAAGTAAGCCTCTGCCGCCATTAGATACACATCGGCCAAACGAATTTCAATGTAGTTTACCGGCCATTCAAGCACGGGTTCACCAACGCCAAGACCGAAGTATTCTTTAAGTGGAGCGTATTTTTGAATAAAATAACCCGTGTTTTGGTAACCTTTTTCGTAAGTGATGGCATTGGCCGTAGCGATACTGTCAATGTTGGCGATGGTGCTGTGGTAGCGTGGGTCATTCTTTAACAAATTAACCAACTCAGGGATAACAGGATTGAATCCCCAACCGGCTTGATACAGTGGTCCGGCATAAGCTCTTGGTCCGCACATTTGGGTGAAGATATGTCCTTCGCCGGCAGGTGGCCAGGGGCCCCAATAACCTACTGCAACTGACGTGTGTGTGATTTCGAGGATGGACTCGGCGTTAAATTTATTGTCATAGCGGAAAATATCGCCAAAGGCAGGTAAAAGCTGATAAACGCCAGATTGAATCACATCGTTAAAAAGGTTAGCAGCCTCAAGCATTCGGCCTTCGTTGTTTTGAAACAAAATAACTTTTCCAAGAAGGGCTTGTCCTGCTCCTTTAGTAATTCTTCCGTTTTCAGCTTCCGGAACTGTTAAAGGTAAAAATGGAAGGGCGGCATTCAAATCGGCTTCAATTTGGGTGTAAACCAACTCAGGACTAACCTGCTCAACTTCATAAAACTCTGATGGAGAAAGAGGTGAGGTGATGAGCGGGATGTTTTTGAAGAGGCGAACCAAATCGAAATAGTAGTAAGCGCGTAGAAATTGAGCCTCTGCTCTGAAACGATTTTTCAAGTCTTCGTTCATCGGGATACCATCAATTTTAGATAACAAGGTGTTGGCTCTGCTGATTCCGGAAAAATTTCGACCCCAAAAATCGGCTTGTGGACCCACGGCAGCATCGAGGGTGTAGGAGTTCCAGGCTTCCCATGTTGCGCGGTCGCCATAAGATCCACCACCGGCATAGCAGTCGTCAGAAGCGGCATTTAGTAAACCTGTTTTGGAGGCATAATCAACTACGACTTCCCAACCAAGGGGATCGTAGGCCGCTATGAGACCTGCAAAGGCTTCATCAGCGTTTTGGTAATAGTTGTCTTCGAGGGTTGTGCCTTTTGGTTTTACCTCGAGCCATTCTTTGTTACAGGCCGTTAATAGCAATCCGGTTGTAACAATTAAAAGGAAAATATTTCTGATACTTTTCATGTCTTTACAGTTTTATGCGTTAAATAGAAACGTTGATACCGGCCATAAAGGTGCGAGCTTGTGGGTAATAGCCACGGTCAATACCATAACTGTCACCACCAATTTCAGGGTCGAAGCCTTTGTATTCGGTAGCAGTAAAAAGATTGTTGGCACCTACATAAAAACGTAGTTTCTGTAAGCCAATTCTATCCGTCATTCTGCCGGGGAGGGTATAACCCAGCTGAATTGTTTTCACTCTGAAGTAGGCTCCATTGCTTAAATGAAAGGTAGATGGGTTGCTGAAGTTTTTGTTGGGATCGCCTAATACAATGCGTGGAAAGGTGTTGGATGTTCCCACACCTTGCCAGCGGTCGAGTACGTCGGTCGTCCAGTTGGCTGAAGGAATATCCAAGCGGCGCAAACCGTTATAAATGTCGTTTCCTGAAACCCCTTGAGCAAATAGTAGGAAGTCAAAGCCTTTGTAAGCTGCTGAAACAGTGAAACCGTAGCTGAGGTTGGGTGTTGGATCGCCAATGATGGTTCTGTCTTCGGAGTTGATGACACCGTCGCCATTTAAATCGGCATATTTAAAGTCGCCTGGTTTGGCATTGGGTTGAATCAGGTTTCCTTGGGCATCCACGTGTTTACGCACCTCACCGTCCGACTGAAACACGCCGAGCACCTCAAAGCCATAAAACACACCAACTGGTTGTCCAACGATCAAGCGGCTAATTTCATAGCTGCTCGACTGAAAATTGGCGGCGGTTCTGAAATCTAATTCTCCAAGGTCGGTAACTTCGTTCACCAAATAAGACGCATTTCCTTTGATGTCGAGTTCAACCTCTGCAATTTGGAAACGATAGCTCAATTCCAATTCAAGACCTTTGTTGGTCATAGAAGCCACGTTTCCTGTTGGATTTCCGGCAGCCCCCACATAAGCAGGTAAAACAATGGGCTGAAGCATTCCGGTAGTGTTTTTGCTGTAAAGATCGAAAACGATGCGGAAATCACTGAACAATGTAGCTTCAAAACCAATGTTTGATTGGCTGGTTTGTTCCCATTTCAAATCGGGATTGGAAGGGGCATTGGGACTGTATCCGATCAAATATCCATCGTAGCTGAAAGTGTAGTTGCGTCCGCCACCAACAGTTGAAAGGTACTGGAAATCACCAATGTTATCATTTCCGGTTACACCGTAGGAGCCTCTTATCTTTAAGAAGCTAAACCAATCCAACTCCGGGAAGAAGGCTTCGCGTGAAACCACCCAACCCACTGATGCTGAGGGGAAATAACCAAATTTATTGTTGCTTCCGAAACGTGAAGAACCATCGCGACGGACAATTCCTGTGAAAAGGTATTTTTGATCATAATTGTAGGTCAAGCGGCCAAACAACGATGTAACACGATGATCAGGACTTTCCCAGCCTCCACCAATTTTGTCGGCAGTTGCAATGTCGTAGTTCATTGAGGCATCATCGAAATTGTTCACCGGCAAGTTCTTATAGCTCACGCTGATGCCTTTGCTATTGTTCACATAAGCACTTGTTCCAACAAGGCCGGAGAAATTATGCAGACCAAACTGGCGTGTATAGGTGGCAGTGTTTTCTAAGTTCCAAGTGAGACCTTGATTGGTATTGCGATCGAAAGAATTGTTTACAGAGGATGTAGCCGCGTTGAGGTAAGCAATGGGTGTAAAACTTTCGTCTCCCCAAAAAGCCAGTTTGGTGCCTAAATCGGAACGCAGAATCAAGCCTTTAATAGGCTCGACCTCAGCAAAAACATTGCCTACAAAATTGTCTGACCATCCATAATTTCCCAAGCGTGTGGCTATATAAGCAAGCGGATTGGTCATTTCTTGAACGACGTATTCAGAGATACCATAAGGATTTCCTGAAGCATCTCTTACTACCGGAAATTCGCTGTAAGGAGCACTATTGGCAACGTCAGGATCGGTAATCACCACAGGAGTGATGGGGTCGAGATTGATGGCCGAAGCTAATGGTCCGCCAAACTCGCTATTGGTATTCAAAGAGCCTTTGTTTTTGATGTGGCTGTATCCAAAATTGTTTCCGATTTTCAGCCAATTGTTGACTTTATGTGTGGTGTTCAACCGAAGGTTTAAGCGTTTGTAGTGTGAAATATCAGTGGCAACAATCCCTTCCTGATCATAATATCCAAACGACAAATAATAGGTAGAGCGGTCGTTACCACCGCTCACGCTCAATTCGTGATTGTGTACGAAGGCATTATTGTTAAAAATTTCGGCTTGCCAATCGGTACCCTCTCCAAATTCTTCAGGGTTTGAAAAAAGTGCCGGTTTGTTCGCGTTAATCAGGGCTTCATTGCGCATGGTAGCATACTGCGTAGCATTCAACAAATCAAGCTTTTTTGCCGGCGACTGTGTGCCGAGATAGGCATGATAGTTCACGCGCATGTCACCCCTACTACCTTTTTTTGTGGTTACAATAATAACACCATTGGCAGCACGCGCTCCATAAATGGCAGCTGAAGCAGCGTCTTTGAGCACTTCAATAGATTCGATATCGTTGGAGTTGAGGTAGTCTATTCCACCAACATCTACTGGCATTCCATCCACTACATACAGTGGTTCACTATTGTTGATGGTGGTAGTTCCCCTTACACGCACGGTAGAACCGGCACCGGGTTGTCCTGAGCTGGCAGCGATGGTTAAGCCCGAGGTTCTTCCTTGCAGCGCCTGCTCAATGCGGCTGATGGGCATGTTTTCAAGGTCTTTAGTGCGAACTCCAGAAATGGCACCCGTGACCACACTTTTTTGCTGCACACCATAACCTACAACAACAAACTCCTCTAATTCATTGATTACAGGAACAAGGCTAAAATCCAATTTCATAGTTTCTCCTTTAGCAAGACTAATTGTACGTGTACGGGTTTGATAGCCCACAAACATCACCTGTATGGCCTGATTGCCTTCCGGTATGGACAAGGTGAAATTTCCGTCAATGTCGCTTACCGTTCCTGTTGTCGTTCCAACGAGGGTAATGTTGGCGCCGGGTAAGGTTTCATTTGTTGAATTGTCGGTAATCCTACCTTTTACTGTTGCCTGAGCGAACAACAGCCCAAAGGGAAGTGCCAACATCATGAGCAAAAATGTAAATCTTTTCATACTTTTTTGGTTTAGTGAATGCAATTGAGTTTTTGAATGTTAGGGCAATATTAATTTTAAAATCAACCATTCTACAAGTTTTAGCTTACATCACTGTTACTTCCATCTTCCATATTCACTTCATCAACACTACTACATCAATAATGTAAATTATTGACTCATAATTATTTAACATTTTTTAAATGTTTGACTTAACTTTCTTGATAATAATAATGAATTGCAATTTGTTTCGCAACACAATGGCGATATTGGAGGTGCGCGTGCTATCCAGACAATTTCCCAAGGTGGAAATGTGGCCCAAAATGCGCACAATAGGGCTTATAACAGCTCTTCTGTTGATAAACAGAAAGGAAGGAAAGTAAGAATGAGAGGTTCAGCTTATTTTATCTGGGCAATGGCACTCATTTTTTCGTTGAAGAGCGCCGATTCAAACGGATTAATTTGCTGTGTGGTAAGGTAGGCTTCGCGAGCCAAATCAATCTTTTTGAGGGCCACATACACATCTCCTAATAAGTAATATGCATCCTCATTGTTGGGATTCAAGCGAAGGCAGCCGTTTTTTATTTCGTCAATGGCCTCGTTGTATTGTTTAAGCAGAAAGTGCGATTTGGCTTTCCACAAGTGAAACAGAAAAACATCGTGTGTTGCCAATGCTTCTTTGCTTTTTTGTAAGATTTTGATATAGTCGCTTTGTTCTTCTAACAGACTAAAAAGAAACAGTTTAGGGGTAACATATTCAGGATAAAGCAGCAAAGCTTGGTCAATGCGCGATTGTGCCGAAAACACTTCTCCTTGCTTGTATTTGCAGTATCCGAGAAAGTACCAGGCTGGTGCAAACTGGCTGTTTTGTCGAATCCCCAATTCAAAGCTGAAATCCGCATCTTTCCATTTGCCTTCATTCAGTTTTTTCATGCCATTGTTGAGATTGGAAACAAAAGACTCCGACATTTCCTCCGATAAAGGATAGCATATTTTCATGATTTCCATCTTGGAAATATCCTCCATACTGTTCGATTTTTTGATGCTTTCTTCAATCAAATCCACAAAAAGGTCGGTTCCGGTAACAGCACTGTTTGCTGCCGAAAAAATTTCAAAATAGGGCTTGGGTTGATAAACAATTTCGTTGTACAGATTTCGGAGGATGTTTTTGTTAAACAGCAAACCTGAACTATCGCTAAGCTGTTGAATATGAAGTGCATAAAGCAAATCGTTATATTGCTGTTTCCAGCCGGCATCTACATCAAGTTTGCTCTCTTCTTCTTTTTTAAGGGGATAATCGAGGCTGATATTTTTGTTCACCGACTTAAACCCACCGTTTTTTAGAATGGTTTGGTACAACAAATCCACAAACAATTGAAACTGAAATTGATCGTATTTCCCTTGTTCAATAATTCCCACTTTTTTGGCTACAAAACGGTCTTTGTTGAAACTTTGCCTGAGCAAAAGTTTTTCATTTGTGTTTTGGAAAAGTTGATCTAACTCCTTGCTTTTTTTGTACTTGAAGGTGCTGTATGGCTTTGCTTTATCCATCCATTTCGTCAGAGCAACCTCAATCTCATTCAAGCGTTTAAAATCGGCCACTTCCCAATTCAAAATCAATTTCGATTCCACTTTTTCATACTCTTCCATCATTTTGCGGATAGGAGCAGAGGCTGTTTCAAAAGGCAAATCTTCGGTTAAAGTGGTATAAAATTGCATGTAGTTAAATGTGGTAGATTTTTCTGCTTGTTGTAAAACTTCAAGCTCCATCTTCAGCATCTCATCGTATTTCTCGTTTTTTTCGAGTGTGCGAAGGCTTTGGTATTTGTTGTTAAACCACTCAAAATCATCGAAATAGTTCTCAGGAAATACCATTTCTCCAGATATTATGGATTCTTTTCTAAATGTCATTGGTTTCCAAAGCTGGAGATCGCTTTTGAGGTAGGTCAACAGTACGCGAACTATCTTGCCGTCGGATTGAATCGGCTGAATGGCCTGCACCCGTTTTTGCTCGTTTTTTTGGTAAAGAACAATGCTCAATAAATCATTTTTAAGGTCACTTTCTTTAAAGTACGCCCTTTCACTTTGGTCGTTGGGACTGAGTGTAAAATACACCTTATCTGAAGCAATAAATTGATCTGCTGATTGGATGGCAAGTCCATGTTCATCAGCCAATTGAATGGTTAATTTGTAGTTTGATTTACCTTTTTGCTTGTAAACAATTTCCGTGGATTGGGCGATGCTAAAAGTGGAAAGGAGTGCGATTGCGCAAAGGGCAAGCCAAGGTTTTAAGGGTCTCATACGCTATGTGTTTTAATGGGTGTTGTTTCACATCGAAATATTAAAACGTTGATAATGAAATAAATATCTTTTAATTTGGTATCGTGATGGTAAAAGTGCTGCCTTCCCATGGTCGCGAAGTAACTTGAATATCAAATCCGTGCGCATCCAAAATTTTCTTTACAATGCCAAGCCCCAATCCGGTGCCTCTTTCACCATAAGTTCCTATAGTTGTTTTTCTTGTAAAGTTGCAAAAAAGCTTGTTTTGGGTCTCAGTATCCATGCCAATTCCCGAATCACTAATGGTAATTTCTTTACCTCCGTTTTTATGACTAAAACGCAGTGATATTTGTCCTTTTTCGGGGGTAAATTTTACCGCATTACCCACTAAGTTATTCAATACCTGAATCATTAGCGTTTCATCTCCATAGAATGTAAACTGTGATTCTAAGGTTGTTTTAAGCTCAATTTGTTTTTCTTTGACCTTTGCCGCGTGCATTTTCTCTATGTGTGAAGCCAGATTTTCACCACTGATGCTCACCTTAGCTACCTTGAAATTTCCCAGCTCGAGGTTCGACCATTGAAACAATTTGTCGTTGTAATCCAACAAGCGATACATCTCGTTTTTAATGTCGGAAAGCACCTCCAACTGTGATGGATTGATGTTTTTAACCAACTCATCATCAGTAAGTAGCATTTCAGTTAGGCCAATAACAGCACCGATGGGCGACCTAAGATCGTGAGATATAATAGAAACAAACTGATCTTTAAAACCCAAGAGTTGTTTGAGTTTTTTCTCGGTTGAAGCCAGTTGGTCGAGGGTGAGTTTTTGTTCGCGCGCTTTTTGTAAAAAGCCATCGTTTAGATCAGTATCTTTATCTAAAGGTTTAATTAGTAGGTAGTTGCGTTTTTCATAACAAAGTGCCAAAGCTTGTAAATAAATTTTTTCACCCTTGTTGTTCGTTTCCTCCCAAATACCGCTGACCATCTTGCCATCTTCCTCGCTGGTCCAAACGGACTCAGCTTCGTACTGAAAAACTTCTATATAGGGAAAGGTTTCTGTGAGTTCAACATTTTTGCCGATAAAAAACAATTTGGCTTGAATAGATTTGAACCAGTCGGGAGCTGTACCCAACAAGCGATATCCCGTGGCGTCTTTTTCAAAACTCATATAATCAAGAAGATACAGTGCTGATAAGGTGCCTTTGGCCCGCGATTGATGTGTGTCGTTAACGCATGCAAGCTTTTCTTCATTATAGAGCTGAATGATAGGGTGGATGATTTCAACCTGCTTGGTTTGATCTACTATAAACACCCAATTGTGTTTGTTTTCGTCGTTCACAATGTGAATTTCGGAGTAAACATCTTCTGTCATCCTGACGTGTGAAACCACCATCGGGTTGATGAGTGGTGGAATCATTCCCACAAAAAAACCGGCGAACGAATCAATAGTTTGACCTGTTTCAGGGATCTTTTCAAAGTATTTTTTCACTGGTCCAAACGTATCAATCACTGTGCCCTCAGGGTCGGTATGTATCACTACCAAACCCAAATAAGGAGGAATTTCATTCAAGATATACTTCACCACCGGTGCCGATAGTTCCTTGATTGATGAAAACTTTTTCTCCATGGTCATGCGATGAAATGTTGTTTTTAAAGTAACATCCGTTGGGTCAAATGCCGAAAAGCATCTTCTACCATGATATTTTCTTTAGCACTGGTTATCAAAATATTCCAGCCCATCTGTTGAATTTTCTGAATGGTTTCAGCCGTAATTTCCCAAGTTTCGGTGAGATCGCTTTTGTTAATAATTAAAATGAAAGGGGCATTGTTGGTAGCAGTGGAAGCCATTTTTTGCAACTCAATGGCCACATCAATGGTTTCGCTGCGTGTGCCATCGGCAACCAACAAATATCCTGACGAACCCATTAAATAGGTGGGTTTCATTTTCATAAAATCGTCGTCGCCATACAAATCCCATAGCATGAGTGTAACCTCCTTTCCATCGAGCGCAACTGTTTTTTGATCAATTTTTACGCCGATGGTGGTTTGGTATTTCTCCGAAAAAATGCTGTTCACATATTGCTGCACTAAACTTGTTTTGCCCACAGCAAAGGCTCCCAGCATGGCGATTTTTTTTTTGATCATTGGTTGGTTGGTTTGTTATCGAATACTGTAAAACGTACAGATCGCAAATTTACACTTTCCGTGAGGTCTTCAGCAAATTTCACTTGTGAAACCAAAAGTTTATTGTTGATACCAGCCTTTTCTAGCAACGAAATAAACGCGCTTATCCGTTGATTGGCTACCTTAATATTGGCGTCAACATTGCCGCTTTTTGTTGTAAATGATTGAACGTAAATAGCCATTTGCTTCTGATATAGCTGATTGTATTCGTCAAGAAAAACGGCTGCTTGCACGAGCGAATCAAAACTCAATTGCTGCTGATCGTTCAATTTTATAACGTTGATTTCAAATTCAAAGCGATGTTTTTCAATAGCAGGAATGATCCATAGTAGATTTCTTCCGCTGTTCAGCAATTCTGTATCCATGCCGGTGACACCATATATATATGGTTGTTGCGCCAAAGCATTTGCCTTCCATTGTTGTGAAGCTTCTCCTTTGAGGATTAAGGTTTGGTTGCGAAGCGAGATTTGAACACTTGCCGGCGGTGATAATGCTTGAATAGCGCGCTGCATAATGATGCCACTATCGGTAGAAATAAAGGATTCAAAATCAAAATGAACATAGCGGTTTTCAATATTCATTTTTTCGGAAAGCGTATGGGGATTTTCGCTCATAACATCTCTTAATCCCTTAATATATATTGTGTTGCCTTTAAAATGTCGTTGTGTAAGATGATAGCCCGGCGCTGCTTCAAGTTGATCGGCAAAAGCATTGAGTTTGTTATGCTGGAGCTGTCGTTGAACAAAAAAGTAAGTGATACCGGCCAGCAGTGCCACGAAAAGAATTATAACCAAATAGGGCGGTTTATTTTTGGTTTGCTTTTTTTGCTTGATCAAACAATTTTGTAAAAATTTGGCCGAGAGTTGATAAACAGAAGTGTTCCCATCGAATTTTTCCAAATCAGTTCCGTGGTTAAAATGTACTGCTTCAATGGTTTCTGAAAGCGTTAAGCGATAATCAGCCGGTGGTCGGCCTTCAATAATGGCTGCCACCACAGCATAAGGGCCTTGCTCAACAAGAATGTTTAAATCGCCAACTTGCACCTCATCCAAGGTGCCTGCTCCGCTTGTTTTGAATGAATCGCTAACGAAATCACGGATGGCGGTCAACATAGAAGAAATTAAGTCGGCTTCGAGGGCACGGCTTTCTTTGGCCTGTTCTTCGTGGAGCAGGATTCCGGTGTTGCGGTGAATTAAAAAAACGTGGCTCACATGATAAACATAACTGTTGGCCATCAGGATTTCAGTAAAACTTCTTTTGCTGGTGAGGGCCTGCAACCGCCATTTGAGGGTTTTGGGCGAAAACCCTGATTCAAGACTGGTGTTGATGGCGGCAATCATCCGTTTGAGGTCTTCGGAAACAGCTTTTCGGATGGCCGGCCCCATAACCGGAAAAAGAATATCGGCCAAGCGCTGCGGATTTTTTTGAATGCTTTTGTGCATGGCTTCTTCCACAAAAGGCAAAAGGTTGTCAATGGTCACTTCCCCTTGTTCAATCATTTTGCGAATGGCATAGGGCAACAAGCTGCTTAGCTCTTTTGAAAACTCATGGGGGTCGTTTAGGAGTAGTTTTATCCGATCCAACTCGCTCTGGCTTAACCCAATCAATAACTTTCTGAGCTCGTTTAGTTTTCCGGCTTCTAAAAGTTCTTCCGAGTGGTTTGACGGTTTGTTTTCCATGCGTTAATGTGTTTTAGCGCGCAGCCGCATCATCGTTGTGATCTTTTTTATCTACCAACTGCAAGGCAATTTCTGAAAACAGTATCGCCATAGCACTACGATCTACCTTGCTTTTTTGAAGCTCGGCAAACAACTCAGTCACTTGCTTTTTGTACTCGTTGAGCAAACTTATTTGTTTTTGATGTAGGTTTTCAGTTTTGTCAACGATCCATTGGCGTGTTTCTCCCAAGGCTGTTTCAAAGTTTGTAACAGTTTGATTCAGTTTGCGTTCGAGAATAGCTTGACTTTCTTTGAGTTCTAAAATAGATGCTACTAAGCTTTCTTTTTCTTTTTGAACGAGGGCCAGTTGCTGTTGACGGTTTTCTTCGGCTAATGCCCTAAGCTCTGCCAGTTGGCGACTGGTTTGAAGCTCCAAACTCGACAAGGCCTCGCCGTAATGCTGTTCGCTTCGCTCGAAGCGTTTCTCAAATTCGGTGAGGTTGTTTCCAAATAAAATATCTCTGATTTTGGTGATGTTTTCGGCTTCCTTTGACATGACGTAGAGTACTTAATACCAATACATGGAGAATGATCTGTTCAAACGGTAAATGTACAAAACTTTGACAATTTTGATGGTTTCGATAAAAATCTGCTGCGCATATTTTGTTTATTTTTGCAGCCCATTTCTTATAAATCAATCTAAATAAAACTATATCAATACTTTAACGTTGATTCACTCTACATGCAAGCTGATAACATCCACGAAATACTTTCTATTCGACACCTCACCGCATCGGCTTATGTGCTGAGAATGACCCGTCGAGGACTTGCTTTTAAAGCAGGTCAACACCTTTTGCTGGGCAAGGCCGGTAGCATTCACAACCGCGAATATTCTGTTTATAGCGGTGAAAATGATGACTTTTTTGAGGTTCTCATCAAAGAGGTTGATGAGGGTATGGTAAGCAAATCACTGAAAAAGCTCAAAACCGGAGATAAAGTGCAAATTGAAGGGCCTTTGGGTTTTTTTACTATTGATCCTCAACGCATTGAAAATACTCATTTCTTGTTTGTGGCTACTGGCAGCGGCATCGCGCCTTTTCATAGCTTCACAAGAAGTTATCCTCAGCTCAATTTTACCCTACTTCATGGTGTCCGTCATGGAAACGAAGCGTATGATAAGGAACATTATAGGCCTGAAAAAGAAATTATTTGTACATCGCGCGATACATCGGGTCATTTTAGTGGACGGGTGACGGACTACATCAAGCAAAATCCGGTTGCAAAAGATACCCACTGTTACCTTTGCGGTAATTTTAATATGATTCACGAGGTGTTTGACATCCTCGAACAGCAAGGAGTGCCTGCCGAACAGGTACATGCGGAAGTTTACTTCTAAAATGCTTTAACACATTAGAAATTTCATGAAATACCACCTTATATCTTTAGGTTGCCAAATGAACTTGTCCGATACCGAACGTGTGCGGACGGTCATGCACCAAATGGGCTTCACTTCTACCGACAATGAAGATGAAGCCGCAATACTTGGCATTATTGCTTGCTCAGTTCGGCAAAAAGCCATTGACAAAGTGTATTCGCGTATCGCCCACTGGAACAAAATTAAACATCGTAAAAGCCTCATTACATTTGTCTCAGGATGTATTCTTCCATCAGATAGAGAAAAATTCCTGAAGCTTTTTGATCTTGTTTTCCCGATGAGCGAACTGCCTGAGCTGCCCGATATGGTGCGGCAATATGGTGTTGTGACGCCAACTTCGTTGCAGCAGCCCGAAAGCGACCTTGTTTTCAACGAAAGCACACAGACCGAAATCAACATCAACACCAAATCGGTGATGCAAAACGTTGCCGTTGGCAGCTTGATAAAGCCTGGTGTGAAGCTCAATCCCGCTGCCGGAATTGATGAGTTTTGGCATCTCGAACCAACATATACATCAGATTTTGAAGCTTTTATACCAATACAAAACGGTTGCGATAAATTTTGCACTTTCTGTGCCGTGCCTTACACACGTGGTCGTGAAGTATCAAGGCCTTCATCCGAAATCATGGATGAATTGCATCTGCTCGTTGAAAAAGGCTTTAAGTCCATCACTTTGCTGGGCCAAAATGTGAACTCCTATGGCCTCGATAAAAGTGGTCAAGAAATCACTTTTCCGCAGCTGCTGGACCAAATTGGTAGGTATGGACAAAAGTCAGGAAATGAGTTTTGGGTGTATTTCACCTCACCACATCCACGCGATATGACCGATGATGTGATCGAAGTCATTTCAAAATATCGGGTACTGGCCAAGCAAATTCACCTCCCTTTGCAGTCGGGCGATGATGCCGTGCTCATGCGCATGAACCGCAAACACACCATGGACAAATACCGGCATATTATGGATACCATACGCAGGTTGATTCCCGAAGCTACCGTTTTTACTGATATTATTGTCGGTTTTACCGGAGAAACCGACGAGCAGTTTGAGAACACTCGCCTTGCGATGGAGGCTTTTAAATACAATATGGCATATATTGCGCAATACAGCGTGCGCCCCGGAGCCGCCAGTTCGCGCTGGGCTGATGATGTGCCTAAAGAAACGAAAAAAGAACGCTATCACCTGCTCAGTGCCGAGTTGTCAAAACACTCATTGGAGTACAACAAAACCCTTGTCGGGAAAAAAGTGCGGGTATTGGTGCGTGGTCGCGACCGCAAAGCGGGTTACCTCTCGGCCCTCACCGAAGGTAAGTTGGTGATTCGCTTTGCCGCTGAACAGCAACAGCTGATCGGTCGTTTTGTGGATCTACAAATTCAAACAGCAACTCCTCTGTCACTCGAAGGCCAACTTGTTGGTGCTGAGGCTTATCAAACCATTATCGTATGAAAAAAATAGCCTTTAAAACCCTGGGTTGTCGTCTCAACCAATATGAAACAGATGCTTTGGCCTCTCGCTTTCATTCAGAAAGCTACCAAATTGTGGACTACAATGAGCAAGCTGATATTTATGTGGTAAATACCTGCACTGTAACCAACCAAAGCGACCAAAAGTCGCGGCAAACCATCAATCAGGCCAAACGTACCAACGAAAATGCTTTGGTAGTGGTTACTGGATGTATGGCCAACAATTATAAAGCTTCGTTACTCGAATCCAAAGCCATTGATTTTGTGGTGGACAACGAACGAAAAACCTCCATCTTTGGTATTGTTGAAAAACACTTCAGAGGAGAGGTGGCTGATCCTGAGGGTTTTGATCACGATCTTTTCAGCTACGAAGCTGCCTACAAAACATTTCATACCCGCAGCATGATAAAGATTCAGGATGGCTGCGACAATTTTTGCACTTTCTGTATCATTCCAAAAGTTCGTGGAAGGGCTACCAGTCGTCCGGCAGAGGAAATTTACCAAAATATCCGTGAGGTGGTAGCGTTTGGATTTAAAGAGGTGGTGCTTACCGGCGTCAACATTGGCCGTTACAATGATGGTACGCTCAATTTTGAACAATTGGTGGAAAAAATCTTGGAGCTTCCCGGCGATTTCAGGTTGCGGATTTCCTCTATTGAACCTGATGGCTTTTCCGATCGTTTTTTTGAGCTTTTCAAACATCCCAAACTTACACCACATTTGCATCTCTGTTTACAAAGCGGTTCAGAAAGCATCTTACTTAAGATGCGACGCATGTACACGGCCAAACAATTTGCTGCCATGGCAAAAAAATTGAAACATCTTCACCCCGACTTCAACCTTACCACCGATATTATTGTTGGCTTCCCCGGCGAAACCGATGAAGAGTTTCAACAAACGATTCAAATGGCTAAAGAATTAAATTTCAGTCATATCCATACCTTTAAATACTCGGTTAGAAGTGGAACCAGGGCAGAGCGTATGCCCGATCAACTGATGGAAAAGGTTAAAAATCAACGTAGTGAGGTGATCCGAAAACTTTCTCAGGCCAACAAACTTGCGTATTATGAATCTATGATTGGCAAGCAGCAGCGGATGTTGATTGAAAGGGTTGGAAGCGATGGGGTGGCACGTGGGTATGGTGAAAATTATATTCCTATCCGATTAAAGGGAAAGCAACTTATTAAAAATCAGTTCATTGATGTGGTAATCACCGGCATTCACCACGGAAAAGAATTGGAAGTTACAGCTCTCCCGCTGTTTGCGGAGTAAAAAGAGTATCTTTGCGTCCGAAATAAACTGCATATGGTGTTGAGAGCTTCTTTCAACAAAATTTATTTGAATAGATTTTGAATTCAAATAAATTTCATTACTTTTGCAGCCCGAAATTGAGTCAGAACAATAAGAAAGAAAAAAATGGCAAATCACAAATCGTCCATCAAGAGAATTCGTCAGAACAATACCAAAAGATTGCATAACCGCTACTATGCCAAAAGCATGCGTAATGTGTTGAGAAAATTTAGAAGCCTTACTGAGAAGTCAGAGGCAGAGGTAATCTTACCGAAATTACATTCTATGATTGACAAATTGGCCAAGCGCAATATCATTCACAAGAATAAGGCAGGTAACTTGAAATCAAAGACTGTAAAATTTGTAGCCAAGCTGTCTTAAGTAAATTCAACAGAAACAATGAAGCCCCTCCTTGTTAAAAGGTGGGGCTTTTCTGTTATGTGGAACAAAAAAAGCGTACAACTTTTTCCAAAGGAAGCAAGTTGTACGCTTTGTCTTTTTACGAGGAGTAGTTAAAACTCCATCATGCCCTCATCACCCCCTTCGCCGTTTCTTCTTTCGCTGCTGCGTTTCTTTTGCTGGTTGATGCGGTAATTGAAGTTGACGGTAACGGTAGTTGAGCTCCAGCGGAATTCATTTTTAGAATAAAAGTTTTCGCCAAATGTTTCAAACGCATGGTTGCGTGTATTGAACAAGTCCCTTACATTGAGGGTGATAGTGCCTTTGTTTTTGAGAATGTCTTTCCCTAAACCAAGGTCGAGGCTCCATGATGGAAGTCGGCTTCCTTGGGGAGTGTCCATTTTGCCTTGGTAATTGAATGACAGCTGTGAGTCAAATCCTTTGGCAATGGTAAATTTACTTGCCAGGCGTGATGTCCAGGAGTAATTATCGGTTGCGTAATTGATGCCATAAGCTTCTCCTTCGGTCATGGAGCGAAACAGATTAACGTTTCCGTTGAGGTTAAACCACTTGGTTAGGGTAGCCATTCCAATAAATTCGAGGCCGAAAGATTCGTTAGAGGCAAAATTTTCGGGCCGCGAAATAGAAACGCCTTCCGCATTGACGCGCTCAATCCGCTGAAAAACATCGGTACTGTGACGATAGTAGGCATTGGCATTGAAACTGGCGTTTTTCCAAAAACGGAGGTAGCCTGTTTCAAAGGCGTTGGTATAAACGGGTTTCAAGTTAGGGTTTCCCGACCAAATGTTACGATTGTCGGAATAGGTACGGAAGGGGTTCAGTTGCCAAAAACCGGGTCTTCTGATGCGGCGGCTGTAGCTCACTTGAACGTTGTCGGATTCGGTGATTTTATAAGTGAAGTGCGCCGATGGAAACAAGTCGGGATACTGGTCGCGGGTGTTTTCGTTGGTTTCGTAAAGTTTTGTTTGGATATCGGAGATTTCTGTTCTTAGTCCCAATTGATAGGAGTATCTTCCCACATCGTTGCCAAACTGAGCATAAGCCGCAAGAATCTTTTCGTTATAATCAAAATGATTGGTAAAATCGGGATTGATGGTGAGGTTGCCCGAAGCATCCTTGTCTTCCACTTGGTAGTTGTTAGCAATTTCACGAATCTGAAGTTTAACACCGGCTTCTAATTTGGCTTTTTTCATAAAAGGATGAAAATAATCGGCTTGCATTTGAAGGTTCGATTCCTTTTCATCGTTCATGGTTTGCTGCATGATATTCGGTGAATAAGGTAATTCAGGTGCGAAAAGCACCTTTTCGGTGATGTTTGAGCTAGCATTTTCGGTGTTGTTATAATACTGAATGCTTGCTGAAAGCAGCTGGTCTTTTTTCTTGAATTGTTTGCGGTAATCAATGCCGTATTGCATATTGGGTTCTTCCTCTTTTTGCTCATCCACGCGTTCACTTTTATTGAAAAGGGTTCCAATGGGTTGATAATCGTCGTAGGTAATGGTTGAGGTGTTGTTTTGATTGGCCAAGCGGTACATCACGCTCAGGGTGAGGGAGTTGTTCGGGTTGATGTTGTATTCGGCTCCGGTTCTGATGGTGTTGCTTAAGTTACGACGAACTCTTTCGTTGTTTTGTTCTGTAACAAAGGTTGGGTTGCGGTAAAACTCCCTGTAAGTGGTTCCTCCTCCAACGTTTTCGCGGTAGTTGAGGCTGTAGTTAGCAAAAAAGTTCACCTTATTAAGTCTATAATTGGTGTTGATGCCTACGCCGCCTTGCAGGGGGAATCCGGTTGTGAGGTCGAGCGAGCCATTGAAACCTTTGCGTCGGTCTTTTTTAAGTACAATGTTAATGATTCCTGAGGTGCCTTCAGCATCGTATCTCACGGATGGATTGGTTACAATTTCAATACGTTCAATCATATCCGACTGGATCGAACGTAAGGCATCACGGCTGCTGATGCCTGCCAAACCGGAAACTTTTCCGTCAATCAAAATTCTTACGCCATCATCGCCTCTAAGGCTTACGTTGCCTTCAACGTCAACGGTTACCGAGGGCACGTTTTCCAACACTTCAATGGCGTTGCTGGCCTTCGAGGTCATATCTCTTCCAATGTTGATGATGCGTTTGTCGAGGCTCATTTCAACTGTGGTGCGATCGGCCACCACTTCAATTTCGTCAAGTAGGGCACTATCGGGCGAAATTTTTAACTCGCCAAGGTCCTTGGCTTTGCTCCCTTTTTCAACTATTACGTCGTTCAAAGTGATGCTTTTGTAAGCAATAAATTGAACGGTGATATAATATTTTCCGGGTTTAAGTTTGATGTCAAACTCACCTGATTTACCTGATATGGAACCTGTTACAAAACTCGAATCGGCCTGGTCATACACCATTACTGTAGCATATTCGAGGGTGAGGTTGCTGGCTTTATCTACCACCTTTCCTTTTATACCGCTGCTCATGTCGGCGGGTTTGCTGTTTTCGGCCCACAGAAACGTAGGCGTGAGGAAGGTGGCGATTAAAAAAAGTATTGATAAACGCATATGTATGATTATTGGATTTTTAAGACAACTTATTGTTGGATTTGTTCAATATTGATGAAACACTTGAAGTGGAAAATTCATTCCGTTTTATAAAAATTTGTGATTGTATCCTATGCAATACTGCACTTTGATGGGCTTTGAGGCTATCCACGCGAAAACAAATTTGTGATAGGCCGTTTTTTAATGAGTGGGCCGGTAAAAAAAGGACTTTGAAATAAGTTATTGGGGATCAACATCCACTTGAAATTTAATTGATTTGAAGTCGCTGCTCGTTCGAAGTTGATGGAGTTGCGTCTCAAGAAATTTTTTGATGTCGGCGGCATGTTGGGTGCGTGGGAATTTAATAATTATTTGCTTGATATACAATGATTTAATTCGTGAAACAATAGGGTATTCGGGGCCTAACATAATAAAGCGCTTGTCTTTCTTCAGCTGTTGCGATAATTCATAGGCGGCTAAGTTTACCAAATGATTGTCGCGGTGCAGCAGCCGAATCATAATTAATCGAAAAAAAGGAGGATAGTCGTATTTTTTTCTTTCACCCATCTGCTTATGAAACAGGTTTTCGTAGTCGTTGTTCAGCACATAATTCATCATTTGATGGTTGGGCTGATAGGTTTGAATGATCACTTTGCCGCGTTTTTGTTTGCGGCCGGCCCGTCCACTAACTTGTGCCATAAGCTGAAAACTTCTTTCAAATGCTCTAAAATCGGGATATGAAAGCATATTGTCAGCATTAAGAATGCCAACAATGCTTACTTTTTCAAAGTCTAATCCTTTGGTAACCATCTGTGTTCCAACCAAAATATTGCTTTTGCCTGCCGAAAAGTTTTGAATGATTTCTTCAAAAGCGTATTTGCTTCTGGTGGTATCTAAGTCTAAGCGAGCAATTTTTATCTCGGGCAAAAGCAATCCCAGCTCTTCTTCCACTTTTTCGGTGCCAAAACCGTGCATTTTCAGTTCGGTGCTGTGGCAGTTGGGGCATGTTTCGGGCACTGTAATGGCGTAGCCGCAGTAGTGACAGCGCAGCATATTTTGTTTTTTATGGTAGATCAAACTCACGTCGCAGTTGCGGCACTCCGGAACAAAATTGCATTTGTCACATTCAATTCTCAACGAGAAACCCCGACGGTTTTGAAACAAAATCACCTGTTCTTTAAGTGCTACGGCCTGTTTTATTTCTTTCATCAACACCGAGCTGAAATGCGATTGCAGGGTCTTTCTTTTTTTCTCCTCACGGAGATTGGCGATTGTGATTTCGGGCATTTGAACTCCACCGAATCGCTCTGTGAGGGCCACGAAGCCGTATTTCTCTGTCTTTGAATTGTAATAACTTTCAAATGAAGGTGTTGCTGATCCTAAAACAACTTTCGCACCGAAACTTTTTGCCAGAACAATGGCGGCATCGCGGGCATGATAGCGTGGGGTTGGATCAATCTGTTTGAAGGAGCTGTCATGCTCTTCGTCCACAATTATTAAACCTAACTTACTGAATGGTAGGAATAAAGCAGAGCGTGGCCCAAGAATAATTTGATGTTCGTTATCGGCATTTTCATCAAATTCGAGTACTTTGTTCCAAATTTCAACCTTTTCGTTGACATTGTATCGCGAATGGTAAATACCAATTTTTTTTCCAAAAAACATTTTTAACCGTTGGATGATTTGCGTGGTGAGGGCAATTTCGGGCAGAAGGTACAGCACTTGACGGCCTTCTGCTAAACAAGAGGCAATAAGTTTGATGTACATCTCGGTTTTTCCGCTGGAAGTTACGCCATGCAGCAACACCACATCTTTGGTTTGTAGCTGCAGTTCCACACTTTGCAAGGCCTTCTGCTGAGGCTCAGTGAGTGCAATTTTTAGTGGGTCGTGGGTGGCAGAGTATTGTTGCAAGCGACTCACCACTTTTTCCGAAACAACAAAAATGTTTTTGTCGACCAAGGTTTTAAATTGTGCAGTTGTGGCTTTGGCCTGCTCCAATAATTTTTTCACTGGAATTTCAACAGCATCTATCATCGGAAAGCGGCTCAGCTGTATATAAGCCATAACTATTTCCAGCTGTTTATAAGCCCGTTGCGAAAGGTTGTCCATCAGTTGTTTCAGTTGCGCGCTGTCTGCGTAAACTTCTGAAATTTTGGCTACTCTTTCGGTTTTTGCTTTAAACTTCTCTTGCAGCTCTTCTTGCAAAACGACGATCTTTTTTTCGATCATGGTTTTAATTAAGGGCATCACTTTTTGAAATCCAACGATTTTTGTTACCTCTGTAATGCTGAGCTGGGGCTGAATGCTCAAGGCTTCGGTGATGATAAACTCATTGTCGGTGAGCACTTCTGCATCGTGGACAAACTCCCTATTGAGTTCAATCTTGGATTCGCTGGTTAGTTTTAAGCCGCCCGGAAGCGCGCTGGCCATCACTTCGCCCAGATGACACATATAATATTGGTGTATCCAGTTCCAAAAATCGAGCTGAATTTGATTCACGATGGGTTTGTCATCCAACAACCCCATGATGTATTTTGGGGTGTAGTTTGCCGGAATTTGTTCGTGTATCTTAACAACAATAGCAGCTACAACTTTTTTTGCTCCAAATTGAACCACTGCCCTTTGTCCAATCATTACGCTATCGTTCAATTCAAAAGGAATACGATAGGTAAATAAACCGGGCACCGGAAGCGGGATAAGCATATCCGCAAAAAGGGTTTTTCTTTCGCTTGTTGTCATGGAATTTTTTGCTCGGCAAAGGTAGGATTATTCTTTTTGCACTTTCGGAGCTGCTTTTTATAAAACAACCCCATGAAGATAGAAATGCTTCATGAGGTTGCAACTTGTTTTCTTGTTTGTTTCCTGAAGATTTTAATCTAACTTACAAGAGCTCAAAAATTCTGTACCGCAGGTTCGATATGCGCTGTAGATAGATTTTTATCTCGCTGTAGGATGGTAAATTTTCTCGTTGTTGCGGTACCCTTCCTGCGTTTTAAACCAGTCGTTGAAGCGTTGTCCGCCACTTTCGGCCCATTCGCCAAATTTGAGATGTACTTCCAGAATTTCAGCTTTCTCTATCGGATATTCAAAGCGCTCAACAATATTGATGGCCCAAGGAAGGTTGTTGCTGGTTTTGTAAAACCTCCCCGCTGCGGGAATGCTATTGTCATGGCCTGATCCTAAAAGACTTAGGTCGGCCAATTCAGTTGGTTGGTGGTCAGGTAAATGCACTTCAATGCCTCGTTGTTGGTCAACAATGATAAACGGGTTGTAGGGAGGAATGCCAACACCATGCAGAGGTATCGGTTGTCGAAATAGAACTTTTACACGAAGGGTGTCAGGCACTGAAAAAGGGAGCTCAGGATGGGTGTTTACGCCACTGCCGGTGCCAATTTGCGGCAACACCTCATATGAATCGTCCCACACGATTATGGTAGCTTTTTCTTGTCCTTGCTCTGTTCCATTGCTTTGGAGGCTCACATAATCAGCAGAAATTCTGGTGCCTTCAACTGATTTTACCGCATCATGTGGAACAGGCAACTGAAAGCCGAAACCATTGTGGAAATAGGCTCCATGCGCACGGAGTATAAATGTGGCTTCTATCTCAATCACTGCATTGTTTCCATTGGTAATTTGGTTGAAATTGTAGTCAATCACGGCATCATTGAAGTCATAATCGCCACGATACGGCCATAAATCTTCAAAAGCCAAAGTGCCAAAATTACCTTGATTGAAAAAGTAATTGTTGAAAGCCCTAGCAGGATCATTTGGATAGTCATCGAATTGATCAGTAATTCCATCAGCATCAGCATCTTCGCCTGTATAGTCCACAATGGGTAGGTTGGTTGGGTCAACCGCCTGAACGGGATTGGCGGTTACAAAGAAAACGGCGTCGTTAAAATCATGATCGCAACCGCTGCTGTTTCTTTTAATGTCTTCAAAACCCAACAAAAAGCGTCCTCTTCCCGGATCGAGCAACAAAACGGATTGCTGTTTGAGTTCAGTTTGTGCGGATGGATTGAGGTTTCGGGTGGAATAAACAATCCATTTTCCATCTGTAACGGACTTGTTCACCCATCCGTCAGCAATCAACGCTTAGCCAATGGTTGTGTTGGCGTTGAATCGTCCAATTTTAACCTTATTGCCCGGTTTTAAGCCGCCGCCGCTGCCATCAAGAGAGGCATTAGGAAAAATAATGGTGATGCTGTCAATATCACCGGGTGTTTGCGGCGGTGCATCGGTAGGGTAGGTGTAAAAACCCAACACATTTTTATAGCCAGCTCCTTCAGTGACAAAGGTTACCCAAACGTCGCAGGTTTCGACCAGCCTGATGTTGTGGTCGTATATTTCGGAAAAGTACTCTGGATGCGATTCGGGCAAACTCAACTGTTCGGGAAGGGTGTTGTTGATGTCTTTCAGAAAATCTGCTGAGATGGGATCGTTTTCGGGCTCAAGATAACCGGGAACTCCATTGCTATTATAGGTACCCATGAATTTGTAAATAGCTTTGGTTGCTTTTGGAACGACATTCTCTTTGATAGTGTTTGCGGTTGTTTGTTTTCCTCCAAAAACAACATCAAGTCCGCTGGAGGTCAACGCTACAACCCTGTCTGAGGGTAACCCTACATAGTTGGTGGTAATGTATAGCTCTGTGTAATAAGCGGGTACTTGATAGTTGACCTCATATTTCCCTCGATAATCGGTTACCCCACTTAAAATTAAAGTCCCGCCTAGCTCAGGGTCTTTGGTGAAAATAAGAAATTTAGCTCCAATGATAGGCTCATCGAGGTTGTCTAAAGCAGTAATGACAATGAAGCACGGTTTTGTGGTGGACCAACTAAAGTCAGATGGAACCTGAAGGTTTTCCATTGTTTTTTTTGTGTCGGGATCAGTGGGTGAGGTTTTGTTGTAACCATACAAGCCTAAAACAACAAAAAGGAGGGTGAGTAAACTTCTATTTTTCATATACTGTTTTTTTCGTGATTTTCAATTCTTGTGCCAATTGTTAACTTATTATTAATGAGATTAGTAACAAGATTTCAGTTTGAGAAAAATCACAATATTGGAAAATTGTTTTTCAATGGGATGAAATAAGTTGTGTTCCAACCAATTGATCATAAGAAGTGCCGGGCTGCCTATAATACATGCTTACAAAATAGTCATTTAAGGTTTCCCAATGGTTGCCTTCAGTAAGTGCTGTTTCAGCGGGTGTATTTTCGGTTTCTTTAATGGCGTAAAGATAATTGTAAAATCCTTGTTTTAAAAACATAAATCCTTCATATCCTTTGCGTTGATAATTATATTTTAGCCTGCTTTTGGCGTCAAGGTTCCAGTCGTTGAGTGCACCCAAAAGGTGCATTTCGCCATGAGTTAATGGGGGAGTGAATTGAATAAAAAATTCAACCCAGGCATAATCGCCTTCAATATCTGTATCCTGATCGTCGCGGGCTTTAATCAATTTCTTGCCCTGAATGTCAACCTCCGAAACATATTGCTTGCGATGGCGTTGCTGGTCGTCCCAAAGTTTTACGGTAAAATAATCCGTTCCGGTGACGATTCGGTCAATGCGTTCCGACTGGTATTTAAAACTTTTCAAATCGAGGTTTCGCCATTGGTTGCTGCCCTCGAACACGGTTTCATCTGAGTATTCATACAACATGCGTCCGTTGTAGGCTTGAGTGGGTGGCAATTGAACGACCCTGTTGTCTTTTCTTCCGTTTTGCTGAATGTAAAGTTTAAAGGCATTTGAGGCAATGCTCAGCATGGTAGGTGGTAAAGTGGCTTCCACGTCAACTTGTTGATGCGTACCGATATAGGTGTTTTTGCGTGGATATTGTGGTATGCGAACCTGAAGTTGCACCAAAGGATCAACCACCATAAAACGGCGTGTAAGTAAAATTTTTCCTGTGGCAAGTTCGCCATCAAAAACTACAAGCAGGTAATTGCCTGAAAGTTTGGGCTTTATATAACTGGTCGGAAACACAAGGTCGTAATGCACATAAGGAGTGAGGGTGTTGAGCGAGAACCTAAATTGTGTAATTTGATCATCGGGATAGCCTTCAATATATTCAACACTCTTCAAATCAGTTGTTTCCCAATTATGACTACAATGGATCATCGTATAATTATAGGTGTACGCATTGTCTCCCAAAACATCAAACGACAACTTCAAAGTTTCTGTTTCGTTGAGCATAAAAACCGGAAGTCCTAAAGGATCATCAGTTGGATGCAATAAAACCGTTTGAACAGTTTCTTGATAGGTTTGATCGTTGTTGACGAATGGCAATTGCGCTTTAGCGCATTGCATGGAAATAAGTATGGCCAAAAAAGAGAAGAAGATAGATGCTTTTTTCCAAAGGTGATGGGTCATAGCGTGAATATTAGTTTTGAAAACGATCCAAAAAATATAAACAAAGATAACTAAATGATGTAGTTTTGCATGCAAACATTGCAACTAATCGAAGGCACTTGATATAAATCAAGAATTTTGTTGATGTAAAACTCTTGAAAGGTTGTGTTTTTTTATTCACAAGCTATAACCAAAGCCAAAGTTAATTCGTTTCTTTGCAAATTATTAAATATTTATCAAGGTAGATATGTCAAACGTTATAAGAATCAAAAAAGGCTTAAATATCAATTTGATTGGTGAAGCCGAAAAAACCATTAAACAACTTACGACAGATCAGTTTGCCATTAAACCCACCGATTTCATTGGTGTTTTCCCAAAGTTACTTATTCAAGAGGGAGATGCTGTAGAAGCAGGAAGCCCACTTTTTATTGATAAGTACCGCGAAAACATACTTTTTACTTCGCCTGTAAGCGGCAAAGTGCGTGAAATTAAAAGGGGTGCAAAGCGTGTTTTACTCGAAATACGCATTGAGGCTGACGGAAAGAACACCGCCATTGACTTTGGAGCTGCCGATCCACTCCAGCTGAAGCGTGATGAGGTGATTGAGAAATTGCTGAAAAGCGGTGTCTGGCCTTTCATCAGGCAGCGGCCCTATTCGGTTATTGCCAATCCCGCTGATTTTCCAAAGGCAATTTTCATTTCTACCTTTGACAGCTCACCCTTGGCTCCCGACAATGATTTTGTTTTGCAAGGCAGTGAAAAAGCTTTCCAAAAGGGAATTGACGCGCTAACCAAACTCACCAAAGGAAAAGTACATTTAAATGTAAACGCCAAGGCAACAACCTCTTCGCTTTTTACAAACGCCAAAGGGGTTCAAATCAATGCGTTTGAGGGGCCGCATCCGGCAGGCAATGTTGGCGTTCAAATCAATAAAATTGATCCCATCAATAAGGGAGAAGTTGTTTGGTATCTCTATCCTCAAGATGTTGCAGTGATCGGTAAACTCTTCCTCTCAGGGAAGTTCGATGCCGAAAGAACCATCGCTTTAACAGGTTCGGAAGTGCTTAAACCGGCTTACTACAAAACAAAATTGGGTGCCAACTTAGAAAGTTTTATCAAAAACAATGTTTCTGATGTAGAAAAACGCTACATCAGCGGCAACGTGTTAACGGGAGTGAAGATAGACCTTGATGGTTATATTGGCTTTTATGCTACCCAAATCACGGTGATGAAAGAGGGCAATTATTATGAGTTTTTTGGCTGGGCTTTACCTGGTTTCAATAAATTCAGCATGAGTAAATCTTTCCCAACTTACCTTTTCAAGAACAAAAAGTTTGCCTTGGATACCAACCTACATGGTGGCGAGCGTGCCTTGGTTATGACAGGTGAGTTTGAGAAGGTTTTCCCTTTTGATATTTATCCTTTGCAACTGCTCAAGGCCATCATGATTGAAGACATAGATCTGATGGAAAACCTTGGTATTTATGAAGTAGATGAAGAAGACTTTGCTTTATGTGAAGTGGTTGACACCTCCAAAACCAACATCCAAGAAGTGGTGCGCAAAGGGCTCGACCTGATGCGAAAAGAAATGAGTTAACAGATAGTAAATCAATACTTTAGAGAGATGAAATTCTTAAGGGATTTTTTAGATAAACAAAAACCGCATTTTGTAAAAGGAGGCCGTTTTGAAAAGCTTCACTCAACTTTTGATGCTTTTGAAACATTTTTGTTTGTTCCTGACAAAACAACCCACAGTGGCGCACACATCCGCGATGCCATTGACATGAAACGAACCATGATTATTGTGGTGATCGCCCTGATCTTTCCATTGATCTTCGGTATCTGGAATGTGGGATATCAACATTACCTTTCGCAAGGCATGGCCTATGACTTTTGGCCTATGTTTGCATTTGGGTTGATGAAGGTGCTTCCGGTGATTGTAGTGTCCTACGTGGTAGGCTTGGGCATTGAGTTTGCTTTTGCCCAATCACGACACCATGAGGTGAACGAAGGTTTCTTGGTTTCAGGTATGTTGATTCCGATGGTAATGCCACCCGATGTGCCATTGTGGATGGTGGCTTTGGCTACTGCCTTTGCTGTCATTATAGGTAAAGAGGTGTTTGGTGGAACAGGAATGAACATTCTCAATCCGGCGCTAACTGCTCGTGCCTTTTTGTTTTTTGCATACCCCTCCGAAATGTCGGGCGACAAGGTTTGGATTGCCGAAAAAGCTGACGCATATAGTGGTGCAACGCCTTTGGGTCATTTAATGGTAAATGAATCCGATAAAATTCCCTCAGCTTGGGATATGTTTTTAGGAGTGATTCCGGGTAGCATTGGCGAAACTTCAACAATAGCCATCGCTTTAGGTGCTTTGGTACTCATCATCACAGGTATTGGCAGCTTCCGCATCATGCTTTCTGTGGTGCTTGGCGGTCTGAGTATGGGGTGGTTGTTCAACCTTTGGGGTGCCAATGCGTATATGGACATTCCTGCATATTACCACCTGATCATGGGAGGTTTTGCTTTTGGTGCAGTGTATATGGCCACCGATCCTGTTTCGGCAGCCCAAACAGCACGAGGTAAAATCTTTTATGGCTTCCTCATCGGGATGATCGCCGTGCTGATCCGAGTGTTCAACCCTGCCTATCCCGAAGGAATGATGTTGTCTATTCTGTTGATGAACGTGTTTGCGCCGCTGATAGACCATTATGTGGTTCAATCCAACATCAAAAAGCGATTGAGAAGAGCCAAGGTCAAGGTCGCTGTCAAGGCATAAGAAAAGTGAGAAAAATTAAAACTTATAGACATGTACAGTAATGGATATATATTTCGGTATGCCGGCATCCTTGTGATCATTGTGGCAGCCGTACTTTCAACCACAGCATTGGTGCTGAAACCTTTTCAGGACAAAAATGATGCCGTTGACAAAATGCAAAGTATCCTTGTTGCAGCCGGTTTTGAAGGCGTAACCGCCCAAAACGCTATCGAGTTGTTTAACAAGAATGTTTCCAATATGATGGTTATTGATGCCGAAGGCAATGTAGTGGATGACTACACCAGTGAAGGAAAAGAAAAATCAAAGGCCTTTGGACTCAATCTGAAAGAAGAATTGTACAAAAAATCAGTTCAGAAACCTTTTGAGCTGCCTTTGTATGTTGTTCAAAAAGATGGGCAAAAAATTTACATCGTTCCCATGCGGGGCGTTGGTTTGTGGGGGCCTATTTGGGGTAACTTGGCTTTAAAAGATGATTTCAAAACGGTAGTTGGAGTAACTTTTAGCCATAAGTCGGAAACGCCCGGCTTAGGAGCTGAAATTTCAACTCCCATTTTCACAACACAGTTTCACGGTAAAACGATTTTTGATTCAAATGACAAATTTGTTTCTGTTTCTGTGGTGAAAGGTGGTATCGCCAACCAACCTACAGAGAAGCAATCGCACATGGTGGATGCCATCTCCGGCGGAACGATCACCAGCAACGGAGTGAGTGATATGTTGCAAAACGTTTTGGAAAGTTATGAACCGTTTATTAAAAAACAATGATAAGCTATGAGTGCAGTTAAACAAGAGAAAGAACCATTATTTTCTTCAAAAAACGTAAAGCTGTTAACCAGTCCTCTGAACATGAGCAACCCGATTACTGTTCAGGTATTGGGTATTTGCTCAGCACTGGCGGTTACAGCTAAAATGAAACCGGCATTCGTGATGGCTATCTCGGTTATCGCCGTAACCGCCTTGGCCAACTTTATTATCTCGCTGATGCGAAACGGCATCCCACCCCGCATACGTATTATCGTTCAGTTGATGGTTATTGCATTATTGGTTATCGTGGTGGATCAATTCCTGAAAGCCTTTGTGTACGATGTGAGTAAACAGCTTTCTGTATTCGTGGGTTTGATTATTACCAACTGCATCCTTATGGGACGTCTCGAAGCTTTCGCTATGAGCAATAAACCTTGGCCTTCGCTGCTCGATGGACTTGGAAACGGCTTTGGTTATGGAATGATTTTATTATTGGTAGGATTTGTACGTGAGCTATTTGGCTCAGGAACCGTTTGGGGTTTTCATGTTATTCCTCAAAGTTTTTATGAACTGGGATACAAAAACAATGGATTTATGATCCTGCCCCCAATGGCGTTGATCTTGATTGGAATCATCATCTGGATTCAGCGGTCGCGTAACCCTCAACTGATTGAAGACTAACCAACTAAAAACTAAAGATTATGCAAGAGTTATTTAACATATTTGTCAAGTCCATTTTTATTGACAACATGATTTTTGCTTACTTCCTGGGAATGTGTTCCTATCTGGCGGTATCAAAAACAGTTCAAACCTCTGCTGGACTTGGGTTTGCGGTTATTTTCGTTCTCGGAATCACAGTGCCTGTGGATTATTTATTGAATGAATATATTCTTAAATCCGGTGCTTTGGTGTGGTTAGACGCAGGTTTTGCCGACGTGGACCTCAGCTTCTTGAGTTTTATTCTTTTCATTGCCATTATTGCCTCAATGGTTCAATTGGTTGAAATGATTGTGGAAAAGTTCAGTCCGGCTCTATACTCCTCTTTAGGAATTTTCCTTCCACTTATCGCGGTAAATTGCGCTATTTTAGGAGGTTCGTTATTTATGCAAGAGCGTGAATATCAAACCCTTGGGCAAGCAACTGCCTTTGGTCTTGGCTCAGGTATTGGCTGGTTGTTGGCCATTGTTGGAATTGCCGCCATTCGTGAAAAAATTCGCTACTCTAACGTACCTGCTCCTCTACGAGGCTTGGGCATTACTTTTATTATCACCGGGTTGATGGGCATTGCTTTCATGAGCTTCTTGGGTATTAAGTTATAGCGATTCTTATCAATCAAAATCATTTATTACAATGACATTATTAGCAACAGGAACAGGAACAGTGGTACTTATCAGTATTGTGTTCTTTTTGGTCGTAATATTACTCTTGGTTGGAGTGCTTTTGTATGCACGAACAAAACTTTCTCCACAAGGAAAGGTGAAAATCACCATCAATGGCGATACTGAACTGGAAGTTGATCCCGGTTCTACGCTGCTTTCGACCCTCTCAAACAATAAAATCTTTTTGCCATCGGCTTGCGGCGGCGGTGGTACTTGTGCCATGTGCCGTTGCCAGGTTTTTGAAGGCGGTGGAAGCATTTTGCCAACGGAAACAGGTTTCTTCTCGCGAAAGGAGCAGCAGAACAACTGGCGGCTTGGCTGTCAAGTGAAGGTACGCGAAGACATGACAATTGGTGTGCCGCCAGAGGTGTTTGGAATCAAAAAATGGGAGTGTGAAGTGGTTTCTAACCATAATGTGGCTACTTTCATCAAGGAGTTTGTTGTTAAACTGCCTGAAGGTGAGCGTCTTGACTTTCTTTCAGGAGGTTATATTCAAATTGATGTGCCAAAGCTTGAAGTTGACTTCAGTAAAGATATTGAAGTAGAAGAGCGTTACCGTGAAGAGTGGGATAAGTTCAAGATGTGGGATTTGAAAATGAAAAACACCGAAGAGCAGTATCGTGCTTACTCCATGGCCAACCATCCCGCTGAAGGAAATATAGTGATGCTTAACATCCGTATTGCTACCCCACCTTGGGACCGCAAAACCAATGGTTTTATGAATGTGAATCCGGGTGTGTGTTCTTCCTATATCTTCTCTCGTAAACCGGGCGATAAAGTAATGGTTTCAGGACCTTATGGCGAATTTCATATCAAGCCTACACAACGTGAAATGATGTTTATTGGCGGTGGAGCAGGAATGGCACCTATGCGCTCGCATCTTTTTCACCTCTTCCATACCGAAAAAACCAATCGCAAAACTACCTTCTGGTACGGCGGACGCTCCGTGCGTGAACTTTTCTATATGGATGATTTTGAAGCTATCGAAAAGGATTTCCCCAACTTCACGTTCAATGTAGCACTCTCCGAACCTAAACCTGAAGACAATTGGAAAGGTTATACCGGATTTATACATCAAGTAATCTTGGATAATTACCTCAAGCAACACAGCGAACCAGAAGAAATAGAATACTACCTATGCGGGCCACCTATGATGAATGCTGCCATCTTTAAAATGCTCGATGAGTTGGGCGTTCCACAAGAAATGATTGCATTCGATGATTTCGGGGGATAATTCTGGCTGCTTTGCAATATGCAGTAAAAGAAAAATCGGTCTTATGAACCGATTTTTCTATTTTTGTTAGATTCATTCTTGTTTATGAAAAAGTTCAACTTCTTCCTTCTACTTGCAATTGGCCTAGTTACGGCGTGCAATAGACCTCAACTTCAGCACATTAGCCTGGCTGGCGATACACAAGGAACCTATTACAGCATTACCTATTACGATGCGAAAGGGCGGAACCTGCAAGTCGAGGTTGATTCGGTGTTGAATGCTGTGGATCAATCAGTCTCGTTGTGGGTGGATCAATCTCTGCTTTCACGCACCAATGAGGGTGATACTGCGGTTGAACTTGACCCCATTTTTTTAACCAATTTTTATCTATCGAAAGAAGTAGGGGTGCTTACCGATGGCTATTTCGATTTCACCATTGGACCCCTCTCTCAGGCATGGGGATTTCATCGGAAGCAACAAAAAGATCTACTACCGGCGCAAGTGGACAGTTTGAAAAAATTAGTAGATTTCCGAAAAGTAAGCATCAACAACAATAAAGTTCATTTTGAAAATGCCGGTATGCGCATTGATTTTAACGCAGTGGCACAAGGTTATACCACCGACTTGATTGCTGCTTTATTTGATAGCTTAAACATCGAACATTTTATCATTGATGTTGGAGGTGAAATTATTGCCCGGAACAAAAAACCTGATGGCACTTTATGGCGCGTCGGTATTGAGCATCCTGCTGAAAATGCTGATGATGATCGTACCATACAAGTGGTGGTAAACTTAGAAAATCTTGGATTGGCTACTTCGGGAAGCTACAGAAAGTATTTTGAAAAAGACGGTAAACGGTTCCCCCACGCTATAAGTCCAAAAACGGGATATCCGGTGGATCACAATCTTTTGAGTGTTACCGTTCTTGCCAAAAGCGCCGCAATGGCCGATGCCTTAGCTACAGCTTTTTTAGTGATGGGACTTGAAGAGTCAAAATTGTATTTGAAAAAAATCCCTGAAGTGGAAGCTTTCTTTATTTACTGGACACCCGAACATACCTATGCCACTTACAGCACTGAGGGGATGAAGAAAATTATTGTATACCAATAGACCCGCTTGGTACGCGTATCCTAATGGGTGTGCTCCGCTGATTTTCTTTCGCAGCTGCCCTCGCCGCCGCCACAACCACAACCAAGCCTTTGCCCGTTGGCATCCACACTGCTGCATTGTTTCTTAAACTCGCCACCTTTAATAAAAAACATCTTGATGGCAATGCCTGCAATGGCCAATCCAACAATCAAAACACTGAGTAAAATGAGCTTTAAATACATGGCTTAATTTTTTTACAAAAATACTGAATTATTTTAGGTGGAGCGGAAGTGCCGTGTATTTTAAATTTTTAAGAGATCAATTTTATCTTATACCGAAGGAACAAAAACACCCAAAATAAGTGCAGTGGCAATGGCCGCATTGAGGGATTCTGCTGTGTTGCTACCGGTTTTTGTGCTAAATCTGGGATAAGTAATGGGATGTGTGATCAAGGGTAGCAGATGTTGTCGAATGCCATGCGATTCACTACCGATAACCAATAAAGAGGATGAGGTTTGAAGGTCGGACGAAAAAATGTTTTCGCCATTCATTACGGCGCCATAAATGTTGGCGTTATTTTGGCGAGCCGATAGTAACACAGCTGGCAAATCTTTATAAAAAACATTTATCCTAAAAATCGAGCCCATCGCAGCCTGCACCACTTTCGGATGAAAAACATCAACAGTATCATTGCTGCAAACAATGTTTTCAACTCCAAACCAATCGGCTGTACGGACAATAGTTCCAAGATTTCCGGGGTCGTTGATGCCGTCTAACACAAGTGTTAAACCTTGATTCATCTTCCAGTTTAATTTCGGAATGGCCACCAAAGCAAGAACGCCCGGCGGTGTTTTCATTTGACTTACTTGTTGCATTTCCCTGTCAGTTATCACTTCATATGGGAAATCTTTTAAAATCAATGGGTATTGATGAATCCAATCGGCAGTTGCGATAATTTCTTTCGTAATAAAACTGCTCTTCAAAAGTTCTTCGATTGATTTAGTGCCTTCAAGAATGAATTCTTGATGCTTCCGTCTGAACTTGTTTAAGCTGAGGCTATTAAAATGTTTTATTTTGTTTTTTGAGAGCATAAAAAAACCCGATTCTTTTAGGAATCGGGTTTAAAATTACAATTTTTTGAAGATTATTCGGCAAAAACCTCAAAATCAATTTCAAATTGAACTTCTTTGTGCAATTTGATTTTTGCTTTGTAGTTGCCCAACTCTTTGATAGCATCATCATTCAGGTGGATTTTCTTACGATCTACCTCAATGTTTCTTGCTTCTTTGATGGCGTTAGCAATTTGTACTGAATTCACCGAACCGAAAATCTTTCCTGAAGTGCCTGCTTTGGCAGCAATACGGAGGGTTAAACCTTCGAGTGCTTTGGCAATAGCTGCGGCTTCGCCTTTGATTTTGTCGGCTTTAAAAGCTTGTTGCTTTTTTAATTCGGTAAGAATTTTACGATTTGTTTCGTTGGCAATAATCGCTAACTTCTTAGGGATGAGATAATTACGAGCGTAACCATCTTTTACGGTAACGATATCGTGGGTAAAACCCAGATTATTTACGTCCTGTTTCAGAATGACTTCCATGTTTTTTCTCCTCCTTTATTTTAATAAATCAGCTACATAAGGCATCAAACTTAGGTGACGAGCTCTTTTGACAGCTTGTGCCACTTTCTTTTGATATTTGGTTGAGGTTCCGGTGATGCGGCGTGGCAAAAGTTTGCCTTGCTCATTCACGAATTTCAAAAGAAAATCAGCATCTTTATAGTCAATATATTTGATGCGGTTTTTCTTAAACCTGCAATACTTTTTCTTTTTCGTATCTACCGCTATCGGGGTCAAATACTTTATTTCTGAACTTCCTTGTGCCATGGTCTAAAATTTTAATGGTTACTGTTTTGAAGCTTAGGCTTCGCGTTTTTCGTTAGCGGCATCTTTTGCTTTTTTACGCTTTTTCTCGTTGTAAGCAACAGCGTGCTTGTCGAGTTTTACAGTAAGGAATCGGATGATGCGCTCATCACGTTTCAGTTGTATTTCCAATTCGGCAATCAACGTACCTTCGGCGCGGTATTCGACCAAATGGTAAAAGCCTGTTGATTTTTTTTGGATGGGATACGCTAATTTGCGCATGCCCCAGTGCTCTTCGTGAACGATTTCAGCACCATTTTCGTTCAGGTATTCCTGATACTTTTTTACCGCTTCCTTCATCTGTTCTTCAGACAAAACGGGAGTTACAATGAAAACGGTTTCATACTGGTTCATAATTAATGATTTAGTTAAAACAAAAATGATTTAAAATGGAGTGCAAAAGTAGCTAATTTAATTTAAACAGCAACCTTATCATGTATTATTTCCCTTCAAAAAGATTCGTTTTCTTTGTCCAATTGAAATTTTAGTGTCTTACAAAATTCCTTCATCGGCAAAACTATAAAAACCATCATGGCCGATGATCAAATGGTCGAGTACTTTGATGTCGAGCAAATTGCCTGAATGTTTAATTTTTTCAGTGATAGCTATGTCAGGTTTACTGGGTTTAAGTTGTCCAGAAGGGTGGTTATGACACAGTATAATGTTGCAAGCATTGGCTTCGAGGGCTATTTTAAAGATTTTTTTAGGATCGGCTACTGTTCCTGTTGTTCCGCCTTCGCTCACTTCCACAATACGAATCACTTTGTTGGCCTGATCTAATAGCATGACCCAAAATTTTTCATAATCCAAATCGGTTGCTACTGCATACAACTGGTCGTAAGCATCTTTACTGGAGGTGATTGTTTTTCGCTCGCGGGCTTCGGCGCTTCGGCGGCGTTTGCCGAGTTCAAGTGCTGCAATAATGCTGATGGCTTTGGCCTCTCCGATGCCTCTAAATTTCATGAGGTCGGTCATTGATAGACGTGAAAGCTCGATCAAGTTGTTGTTGCTGGATTGTAGGATGCGCTGTGAAAGTGCCATAACCGTTTCGCCTCGGTTTCCGGTGCCAATGAGTATAGCAATCAATTCCGCATCGCTGAGGCTGGCTTTACCTTTCAAGATCAACTTTTCTCGGGGTTTATCTTCGGCTGCCCAATCTTTCAGCATCATTTTTGGGTGGTCGCTCATGAGGTTTGTTTTTTGCAAATATATGCTTTTGCTCTTTTCGGAAACAGAGGCAATGCGTGCAAAAAAGGTTTCATCTCATGTCAACTACTTCAACACCGGGATGGTTTTTGGGGTTGAACTGAAAAAAATCAACGGATAAGCTCTGGTCTGTGGTCATTTTGCTCAGGTCGTAGGTAAATACGTTTCCCCCATTGTCATAGATGGAAAGGTTCATCAGCTGTAATTTACTCTCGTGAATACCCAGCTGCATTTTTGCAAATTTCTTTCCCGAATTGGGTTTTAACTCTATAGTTTTTAATCCCTTAGCTACATTGAGCTTTTCTTCAACAAAGGTAGCTTTGTAATCTTTATGATAGGAGGTAAGCATGGCGCTGGGCGTCATGGCTTCGTCGCTGTCGCCGCTGTTGCTCACCATCACTTCTTGTGAATCTTCGAGATACGTCCAAACAGTTTTTCCATCGCTGATCACTTCTTGACCTTGCAATAAAATTTTATAGGCATCACCTTTTATATAAAGCACTCCGTTTTTGGTTTCGTTGATGCCTGCTTTATCGTTGCGCATGGTGTAGGCAAAATCAATTTTCAAGTTTTTGTATGCGCGTGTTTTATCCACAACTTTTTTTAGAAGGTCGTCGGCAGTGTTTTGCCCGAAGGCTGACGAACCGATGAAAAGAGCGAATAACAGGATGGATTGAATCAAATTTTTCATGTGTTGTTACTTTTAGCGTCTAAGTCTCTCAAAAACTGTTCCAAAGCCATTTCGCCGTTCACTTTTACTTCGCGTGCTTTAGAACCTTCAAATGCGCCTACTATACCGGCTGCTTCCAATTGATCAATGATACGACCGGCCCTGTTGTATCCTAATTTTAGTTTTCGCTGCAACAGTGATGTTGACCCTTGTTGGTTTTGAACGATAATGCGGGCTGCATCTTCGAACAAGACATCTCTTTCGGAGGCATCAAAAACATCAGGCACTTCATCTTGTTCATCAGCATATTCGGGCAGATGGTAGGCGTCGGGATAGGCTCTTTGCGAGCCAATATATTCAGTAAGTCGTTCAACTTCAGGTGTATCAATAAATGCACATTGCAAGCGAATGAGGTCATTGCCGGTCGAAAACAACATATCACCTCGGCCCACCAACTGATCGGCACCGCCGGTATCTAGAATGGTACGTGAATCAATTCGCGAAATTACCCTAAATGCTATGCGTGCCGGAAAGTTGGCTTTGATGGTTCCGGTGATGATGTTTACCGATGGGCGTTGAGTGGCAATAATTAAATGGATGCCTACGGCGCGGGCCAACTGGGCCAGTCGCGTAATAGGTCCTTCTACTTCTTTGCCGGCAGTCATAATCAGGTCGGCAAATTCATCAACAACAAGCACAATATAAGGTAAGAAACGATGGCCACCGAGAGGATTGAGTTTTCGGCTTTTAAACTTGTCATTGTATTCTTTGATGTTACGCACTTGTGCATCTTTGAGCAGCTCGTAGCGGTTGTCCATCTCGATGCTAAGGGAGTTTAAGGTGCGTACGACTTTACGTGTATCAGTAATAATGGCCTCTTCCGAGTCGGGGAGCTTAGCAAGATAATGTCTTTCGATACGGCTGAATAAGCTGAGCTCCACCTTTTTAGGGTCCACCATCACGATTTTTAACTCAGAGGGATGTTTGCAATATAGCAAAGAGGTGATGATGGCATTCAGTCCAACTGACTTTCCTTGTCCGGTGGCGCCGGCCATCAAAATGTGAGGCATCTTGGTGAGGTCGGCAACAAAACTTTCGTTTGAAATTGTTTTACCGATGCCGAATGGTAGCTCATATTTGCTGGACATAAACCTTTCCGACCCGAGGATGGAACGCATAGAAACGATTTCGGGCTTGAGGTTGGGTACTTCAATACCCACTGTTCCCTTACCCGGGATGGGGGCAATGATGCGGATGCCGGTAGCAGAAAGACTTAGTGCAATGTCGTCTTCAAGATTTTTGATGCGCGAAATGCGGATTCCGGGGGAGGGGACGATTTCGTACAAGGTTACCGTGGGCCCGATGGTGGCTTTTATCTTTTCTATGCCGATGGCATAATTGGCAAGGGTCTCAACGATTCTGTTTTTATTGGCTTCCAGTTCAGCCCGATCCACGTTGATAGTGCCATCGCCATACATATTGAGCAAGTCAAGTGGTGGAAGTTTATAATCGGGAAGGTCGAGGGTGGGATCATACAGTGTATCAATGCCTTGATGTTCGATTGATCCTTTGGTTTTTATTTTTTCCGCTTTAACCGGAGTAATGTTGAGTTCAAGGGTTGATTGATCATCCACCGGCTCGTTTGTGAGGTTTTCAGCCACAGGGCTTTCTACTTCCATTTCAAGGCTTTTGTCTTCGCTTACCCTGGATTTATTTCCTTCTTGTTTTTTTGGAATCACAAAAACATGCTCGTCCTCATTTTCTTCATCTTCCACGGCAAACTCAACGGTATTGTACTTGTCAGCAACTTGAAGGCCTTCATTTTTATGATCGGCAGCTTGGTGGCGGCTGTTTTTGCCAAAGAAAGAAAAATGAAACGAAAAAGTGAAAATGACGAAGACGATAAGCAAAAAAGCAAGCACCAGTACCAAGCCTACTTTTCCAGTAATGGCCACCAAATAATTGGAAAGGAAAAGCCCGACAATACCGCCCAAGGTGTTGAGGGGATCGTGCGGAAAGCTAAAGGCCAGCAGCAAGGGCAGCCAAACCAAACTCATCATGGCATATTTCCAAAGGCCCCAGCCTGAAATGATTTTTTTCCCCCAAATCAAGCGAATGCCGATCACCATCGAAAGAAAAACAAAGAAAAAAGCACCGGCGCCGAAGCCGTCTTTGACTAAAAATTGCGACAAGAAGGCGCCTAAGTTACCACTCCAGTTGCTGATTTTTAGTTGTGTGTCGGTGAGCACCATGCCAATTGGCAGATCGGAAAAATAGTCGTCAGCTAAGTTGTTAAACCAGTTGAGGTAAAAAGAAATAAACGACAGCAACAAAAAGGCGGCCAAAAACAAAAAGAAAAAACCGATTATTTTTATGTTACGAGGGTTAATCGTAAGTTTTTTTCTTTCTTTTTTGGTTGAAGCCTCTTTAACTTTCGTGCCTTTGGGTTCTTTTTTTTCAACTACCGGAGCAATCGGTTCAGGCGGTTGTTCGGGCTCCTTGTAAGTGTTGGATCTAAGTTTATTTCCGGTTTTGGCCATTTGGCGATTTGATTGTATTGCAAAAGTAAGAAAAACACTCCAATGGATGATTTGCCTCTGATAAAATGTTCTGATTAAATTGTGTATCTACTTCTTTATCAATAAGAATGATTGTGTTTGACAATCCATCGAGGGCGCAAAGAGGGGACACCGGAATAGACAAAAAAAAGCCCGATGCGGATCGGGCTTTAGAGTTAAAAGGATGTTTAATCTTCGCTGATGGTGATTTTGACAATGGTGTCGCCTTGTCGAATAAGGTCCACCACATCTACGTTTTCGATTACTTTGCCAAAAACAGTATGGTTGCGGTCAAGATGGGCTGTGTTTCGGCGGCTGTGGCAGATGAAAAACTGTGAGCCGCCGGTGTTGCGTCCGGCGTGGGCCATAGAAATGACTCCTCTGTCATGAAACTGTTTGGTGCCATCCAGCTCGCAAGGAATTTTATATCCGGGGCCGCCTGTGCCATCGCCTTTTGGGCATCCGCCTTGAATCACAAAGTCGGGGATAACCCTATGGAATTTCAGTCCGTTGTAAAAGCCATCATTTGAGAGTTTTACAAAGTTAGCAACGGTGCCTGGTGCATCGTCGTCATAAAGTTCGAGCACCATCGTGCCCTTGCTTGTTTCAATAGTCGCTTTTTTCATCTGTATATAAATTTGTTAATTGTTTAATAATCAATAATTAAAGTTAAGAGAGTAAATTTTCATCTAGGTGCTCCGGCAAAGATTTCTCCAAGCTTGGCTACAACAATGGGTGCTTAAC
>JAEWWJ010000057.1 GCA_023396415.1 Bacteroidota bacterium | reverse complement strand
TGATTGAAAATTTGACATCCTTACGAGGTGAGTATTTGCTATCTTAGCAGAGTAAAAAAGTATCGAAATAAAAGAAAACGGAGGTTTTTAGACGGACTGCCGTTGGGCGTAATGCTGGAAAACTGCTACTAACTGGATAGATTTGGTTGAAATAATTGATAATTTGCTATATAATCATGGTTATGGAAGTAAAGAAAAAGAACGGAGTAATTAAGAGTGTCGTGTAAATGTCGTGTTTTTGTAGTTGGAAAGTTACCTTAATCATACTGACCTTTGGACTCAAAAATGAAAAATGGAAACAGGAAAATTAATAAAAGAGTTAAGAATTAAAAAGGGCATGACTCAGGAAGAGTTGGCTGATAAAACCGAAGTTAGTGCAAGAACAATTCAACGAATTGAAAACGGAGAAGTTGACCCACGAGCATACCACATACATAGTGCAAACGGCTCCAATTGATGGCAATGTTTCTCTGCTTCGCCTACGTTTAGATTAATGCTTGGGCTTCATTCTAATGTTGGACCAAGGTTTTGTGCTGCACCCAACCCCCAAGCCTCCCGTTTTGTCAGAAAATCTTCTTATTTACGGGTCAAAATGTCAGGTAGGGGCGTTGGCACAGCCTTTGATTTACAACAGCGTTAACTTAAAAAAAAAGACAGCTATGATAAAAGGTACCATTGATGTTAAAACCGAAAACATCTTTCCCATCATTAAAAAATTTCTTTATTCCGATCACGAAATATTTCTGCGCGAGCTTGTTAGCAACGCCGTTGATGCCACCCAAAAACTAAAATCTTTTGCTTCGGTGGGTCAGTTCAAAGACGATTTGGGCGATCTTACCATTCATGTGGAAATTGACAAAAAGAAAAAGACGCTCACCATTCGCGACCGCGGTATCGGCATGACGCAAGATGAGGTGGAAAAATACATCAACCAAATTGCTTTTTCAAGCGCCGAGGAATTTGTGAAGAAGTTCAAAACCAAGTCAGAATCTGAAAAAAATGCTATCATTGGTCATTTCGGATTGGGATTTTACTCCTCTTTTATGGTATCCGAAAAAGTGGAGCTGTTCACCAAGACTTATAAAAAAGGTGGTAGCACCAAAGCCGTGAAGTGGGAATGTGATGGCAGTCCTGAATATACCCTCAGCGAAAGCGACAAACAAGATCGTGGAACCGAGGTGGTGCTGCATATTGACAAAGAAAATACCGAGTTTCTCGAAGAAAGCCGCGTGCGTGAGTTGCTGAATAAATACTGCAAATTTTTGCCTGTACCCATTCAGTTTGGAACCAAAAAAGTAGATGAACCCATTGAAGGTGAAACCGACAAAGACGGAAATCCAAAAACACGCAGTGTCGAAAAACCTTGGATCATCAACAACACCGATCCGCTTTGGAAAAAAGCACCCTCCGAAAGCACCGATGAGGAGTACAAAAGCTTCTATCAAGAGCTGTATCCGATGAGTTTTGACGAGCCGTTGTTCAACATCCACCTCAATGTTGACTATCCTTTCAACCTCACCGGAATTTTGTATTTCCCCAAGGTAAAGAGCAATTACGAGCTGCAACGCAACAAAATCCAGTTGTATTCCAACCAGGTTTTCGTAACCGATTCGGTAGAAGGCATCGTTCCCGACTTTTTAACTTTGCTTCACGGTGTGATTGACTCGCCCGATATTCCGCTCAACGTGAGCCGTTCTTTCTTGCAAAGCGATCAAAACGTGAAAAAGATTTCGAGCCATATTTCTAAAAAAGTGGCCGATAAACTCGAGGACTTGTATAAAAAAGACCGTGAAGCTTTTACAAAAAAATGGGACGACATTAAAATCTTCATTCAATATGGAATGATTTCAGATGCCAAATTCTATGAAAGGGCCGAGAAGTTTGTTCTGCTTAAAAATACCGAAGCTAAATATTTTACCCTTGAAGAATATCGCAATCATATCGAAAACCTCCAAAAAGACAAGGATAAGAAGGTGGTTTATCTTTACACCACCAATCCCGAAGAACAATACAGTTACACCGAAGCTGCCAAAGCAAAAGGCTATGATGTGTTGGTGCTTGACGGCGTTCTCGATGCGCACTTCATCAATAGCTTAGAGCAAAAGCTATCCGATTCTTCTTTCGTTCGGGTGGATGCCCAAACCGTTGACAAGCTCATTCAAAAAGATGAGTCGGTGATGCCATCCAAACTGAATGATGACCAAACCAAGGCAGTAAAAGAATCATTTTCCAAGCTCATTGACAATAAAACTTTCGATGTGCAACTTGAGCCAATGAGCGAAACAGATGCGCCTGTTACCATCACGCAAAACGAATTTATGCGGCGCATGAAAGATATGAATGCTGTTGGCGGCGGTGGCATGATGGGTTTTGGCGACTTCCCCGATCATTACAGCTTGATTGTGAATACCAATCATCCGCTCATTGCCGGCTTAACCGAAAAGGAGGAAGCAGAGCAAACCAAAGCCATCGTCAACCTGTATGACTTGGCTCGCTTATCGAAAAATCTCCTAAAAGGAAAAGAGCTCAACGATTTTATCAAGCGAAGCATAGAAAAGATTTAGTTTTTTCCCGTGAATAAAAAAAAAGCAAAAGGCTGAGTTCATACCGTCTTTTGCTTTTTGTTTTTCAAAAAAAGTTTACTTTTACCGTCAAAATACCTCAATATGAAAAAATCTTTGATAGTTATTATCGTTTTAGCCGTGGTTGTAGTCATGTTTTACGGTTTTTTTAAAAGCACATACAATACTATGGTTCTCAATGGTGAGCAGGTTGACGCTTCTTGGGCTCAGGTTCAAAACGTTTATCAGCGTCGTGCCGATCTCATTCCAAACCTTGTTAGCACAGTAAAAGGTTATGCCGCTCACGAGCAAGAGGTGTTAACGGGAGTGGTTGAAGCCCGTGCCAAAGCTACTTCGGTAAACCTGAATGCCGAAAATCTTACCGAAGCCAATATGAAGGCTTTCCAGCAAGCACAAGAAGGACTTAGCGGCGCTTTATCCCGTTTGATGGTAGTGGTTGAACGCTATCCCGACCTTAAAGCCAACCAAAGTTTCCTTGAGCTTCAGGCACAATTAGAAGGCACAGAAAACCGCATCACCGTTGAACGTCAGAAATTCAACGAAACCACGCGGGTTTACAATACACACATCAAATCATTTCCACAAAACTTTCTTGCAAGTATGTTTGGATTTAGCGTAAAGCCTTATTTTGAGGCCACTGCCGGAGCCGAAACAGCACCGAAAGTTGAATTTTAGTTTAAAAAAATAATACCATGTCCAACGCACAGCACTTCTTCAGTAAGGAGGAAAAGGAAGCCATCAAGGCAGCCATCGAACAAGCCGAATACAATACCTCCGGTGAGGTGCGGGTGCATATCGAAAATACGTGCAAAGGCGATGTGCTCGATCGCGCAGCTTTTTTGTTCAAAACCTTGGGAATGCATAAAACGGAAAACCGCAATGGCGTTTTGTTTTTCCTTGCCGTAAAAGACAAAAAATTTGCTGTCATTGGCGATGCCGGAATCAACGGAGTGGTTGAAGAACATTTTTGGGAAGAAATAAAACATACCATGGCCGTCAATTTCAAGCATGGAGCCTTTACCAAGGGTCTCATTGCCGGAATTGAAATCACAGGAAAAAAACTGAAAAAATATTTCCCTTACCAAAAAGACGATGTAAATGAATTATCAGATGAAATCTCTTTCAATGACTAACCAAGGGAAACAACGGATCAGTGTACTCATTGCTTTTATTTTCCTTTTTTTGGGTCTTTCCATTCAGGCACAAAATATTCCTGAGCCACCCCAACCTCCCCGTTTGGTGAATGATTTTGCCAATTTGCTGTCCGCAGACGAAGTCAATCAACTGGAACGAAAGCTCGTCAATTACAACGACACCACCTCAACCCAACTTCTTGTGGTTCTTGTTGCCGATCTTGATGGTTATGATGTGGCCGACTATACTTTTAAATTGGGAGAAAAGTGGGGTGTAGGCACAAAAGGCCAAAACAATGGCGCTGTTATTCTGGTTAAACCCAAGACCGAACGCGCCAAAGGACAGGCATACATCGCAACAGGTTACGGCCTCGAGGCTGTCATTCCGGATGCGTTGGCCAAACGAATCGTCGAAAATGAGATGATCCCCGAATTTCGACAAGGCAATTATTATCAAGGCATCAACAATGCCGTGGATACCATGATGGGATTGGCCAGCGGTTTATACACTGCCGAACAATACGAAGACAAAAGCAGCGGAGGTGTCATTGTGGGTCTAATCATCATCATTATCATCATCGTTGTGTTTTCTTCTTCAAAGAACAACAACACCAACATTGGTAGTGGCTCGGGTGGCTCAATGTGGACCGCGCTCTGGCTGGCCAGTATGGCCGGAAAAGGTGGATCGGGCAGTTTTGGAAACTTTAGTGGCGGTTCCGGCGGTGGCGGAGGTGGTTTTGGCGGTTTTGGCGGCGGAAGCTTCGGCGGCGGAGGTGCCGGAGGCAGCTGGTAAACCAAAAAAAATGTCTTTTGCAGCATCATTATAAATTGCTGAATCATAATGTATTACAGCCTTGTTTTTTGACAAGGCTGTTTTTTTTTGCTAAAAAATGATCATTCTTGCTGAGGTATTGTGGTATTATCATACTGAATTGTATATTTGTGTGTTAAAAAATCCTAAATTTGAAATTCAAGTTTTTAGCATAGCGACATTGTAAAATGAAGATAATGAATGATTTACATTTTTCTTATCGTATCGAACAACATATTTTTATAACCAAGCATCACGTATGATGATATCCAATCTACATTCATCACGCCAAATAAAGCGTGTTATTACGTTGTTTCTTTTGGTAGGGCTGGCTTTTTTATTCAAGCCGCTCCACGCTCAGACTCCTGAAGCGGAAAAGAATTTTCAACAATGCAAGGCTTGTCACAATATTGATGGGCCAAAACTAATCGGACCAAACCTCGCCGGCGTGGAGGACCGACACGACGAAGCCTGGCTCATCCGCTTTATCAGAAACTCACAAGAGGTCATACAGTCGGGCGATCCAGTGGCAGTAAAACTTTTCGAGGAGTACAACAAAATTCCAATGCCTCCGCATGACCTTACCGATGACCAAATCAGAGACATGCTGTTGTACATTAAAAATGGCGGAAAGGTTGATCCTCAATATGCCTCAGCCGAACCAACAGGTGGCGTTGATGAGCAACAAGCTTTAGCAACTCAAATTGCTGCTGAACAAGAGGCTCGTGAAGAAAGGCTCGTTGAGCTGGAGCGGGATGCCAATCGTAATTTTGGCACTACCTTCATCATCACCCTTATTATGCTGTTGGTGGTTCTCATTGACCTGTTTGTTACCAAAGTGGTTAAAGCACGTTTTGTACATTATGTGCTTCTTTTAGTCGGCCTATCTATTATAGGTGAAATTATGTACAAAGAGGCCGCTGCCTTAGGACGGCAGCAGTACTACCAACCCGAGCAGCCTGTTTGGTTTTCGCATAAAATTCATGCCGGACAAAATCAAATTGACTGTAAATATTGCCACACCGCAGCCGATTACAGCAAAAGTGCAGGCATTCCGGGAGTTGGCGTGTGCATGAACTGCCACAACGTTGTAAAAGAAGGTAAAGTAACAGGCACCGAACAAATTGCCAAAGTGGTTGAAGCATGGCAGTCGGGCAAACAAATTGAATGGGTTAGAATACACAACCTTCCCGATCATGTTTACTTTAGTCATGCCCAGCATGTGAACTCAGGAAAGCTCGATTGTGCACAGTGCCACGGCGAAGTAGAATCAATGCACGAGGTAATGCAAGTGAACGATTTGAGTATGGGATGGTGCCTCAATTGCCATCGCACAACAGAAGTTCAGTTTGCCGACAATAAGTTTTACGAAACTTACGAAAAGCTTCACGAGCAATTCCGCAAGGGCGAAATAAAGAAGGTGACGGCTGATATGGTAGGCGGAGCCGATTGTATGAAATGTCATTATTAACAACAACCCAAGAACAACTTTTTAATGGAAAATAAATATTTTAAAAGCTTGGATGAGCTAAAGGTTGACCCTTCAAGAGCTCTTGAAAGTCAATCAGCGGGTGATAAATCCTTCATCTTGCAATTGCAAAGTGAATCAGCAGCTTTGCCTCCCACCTCGCGACGAAATTTTTTGAAAGCGTTTGGTTTTACAATTGCTTCGGCTGCCGTGGCTTCGTCGTGCGAGCAACCGGTGCGCAAGGCCATTCCTTTTCTTATTCAGCCTGAGGGCATTGTGCCGGGCAAAGCCACTTATTATGCCTCTACTTTTTTTGATGGCGTTGATTATTGCAGCGTTTTAGTAAAAGTACGCGATGGGCGTCCGATAAAAATTGAAGGCAACAGCCTATCATCAGTCACCAAAGGCGGTACCAACGCTAGGGCGCAAGCCTCGGTGCTTAATCTTTATGACAACTCCCGCTTTAAAAACCCTTTAAAAAATAATGAAGAGATCAGCTGGGAGCAAGCCGACAGCGAAATTGCCGGCAAGCTGAAAGCCATTGCCGCTAAGCAAGCAAAGATAGTTTTGCTCTCGGCTTCGGTCATCAGTCCCTCCACTTTGGCTGCTATCCAAGCCTTTAAACAAGTGTATCCAACCACTGAACATATTCAGTATGATGCCCTTTCGGCTTCGGGAATTCTAATGGCCAATCTGGAATCTTTTGGTAAGGCCTTTATCCCTTCTTACCGTTTTGACAAAGCCGACCTCATTGTTAGTTTTGATGCCGACTTTTTGGGTTCCTGGCTGTCTCCTGTTGAATATACCAAACAGTATATCCAGAAAAGAAAGCTGACCAATGGCGAGAAGAAAATGTCGCGCCACATTCAGTTTGAAGGAGCCATGTCCATGACAGGAACCAATGCTGATTACCGAGTTCAACTGCGCCCTTCGCAACAAAAAATGGTGTTGGCTAATTTGCTGAACGAGCTTAAAAAACTCAATGGCGAAGCCACTACCTCCATTGCTGCTGTTTCGCATGATGTGGCCAATTTGGCGTTAGAATTGAATGGTAAAAAAGGTGCCGCATTAGTAATCAGTGGAAGCAACGATAAAGAGGAACAATTGATCGTCAATGCGATTAACAATTTGCTTGGTAGTTATGGCGCTACCATCGAAACCGATGTTCATTTGAAACTCCGTCAAGGTGTTGACAATCAAATGACTCAGCTCACCGCCGATATGAAAGCCGGATCAGTAGGTGCCTTGCTGCTAATGGATGTGAATCCGTTGTACGATCTTCCCCAAGCAGCTGATTTTGCTGAAGGCTTGAAAAAAGTGGAATTGAGTGTGGCGCTTTCGGTGATGAGCGATGAAACTGCCGCTGCTGCTACCTATGTTTGTCCGGATCACCATTTTCTCGAAGCTTGGAACGATGCCCAAGTGAAAACCGGATTTTATTCCTTGGCCCAGCCTGCCATTCGCCCAATATTTAAAACCCGTGCAGCGCAAGAAAGCTTGCTCCGCTGGGCTGACAATGCAGTTGATTACAGAGCTTTCATCAGCGATACATGGGAAAAGAACATCTATCCCAAAGCCAATACTTTAGCTTCTTTCACCAGCTTCTGGAATCAATCATTGCATGATGGTGTTTTTGAAACAGGAGAAAAAGAAAGTGAAAGCGTTGCCTACAACGATGCCGCCGCCTCCACTGCCATGAGCGCTTTAGGGGGTGTGGCACTTTCCGACACAACTGATCTTTTGTTGTACAGCAATGTAAGTGTTGGATCGGGTAAACACGCCAACAACCCTTGGTTGCAAGAGTTACCCGATCCTGTTACGAAAGCGTGTTGGGACAACTACCTGATGATTTCGCCGCGCTTGGCCGAGGAGATGGGCGTTGAAGACGAGCAACTGATTTCGATCAACGGACAGGTGACACTCCCCGTTATCGTTCAGCCGGGTCAGGAATACAAAACCGTTGCCGTTGCATTGGGTTATGGCCGCCAAAACACCGGTGTTCCTGCCAATGGTGTGGGAGTAAATATGTTCCCGATGCTGGCTTCAAAGCAAGAAAACAAATCGTATTATACTTCCGACGTGACCTTGGCCGTTGAGACTGGAAGTTATCCTTTAGCCCGCACCCAGTCGCACCATTCCATGGAAGGCAGGGAGCTGATTAGAGAAACTACACTTGAAGAGTTTTTAAATGACCCACAGTCGGGCAATGAGGCCAGAATTGAAGTTAAAAAACACCTTAAATCCATGTATCCCGAAGTGAAATTTGATGGGATGCATTGGGGTATGGCCATTGACTTGAATGCCTGCACAGGCTGTAATGCTTGCGTGGTGGCCTGTTCATCAGAAAATAACGTTCCGGTGGTAGGCAAAGAGCAAGTGATAGCATCGCGCGAAATGCACTGGATTCGTATTGATAGGTATTATAAAGGCGACCTCCACGACCCGGAAGTGGTGCGACAACCGGTGATGTGTCAGCATTGCGACAATGCGCCTTGTGAAAACGTTTGTCCTGTTGCTGCAACTACGCACTCCAACGAAGGAATCAATCAAATGGCTTACAACCGTTGCATTGGCACGCGTTATTGCGCCAATAACTGTCCTTATAAAGTGCGTAGGTTCAACTTCCTTGATTATACCGGTTCCGATGCGATTAAAGGCAACCGTTATGATCCTACCGAGATGACAACAGATTTGCGTCGTTTGGTATTAAATCCTGATGTAACCATTCGCGCCAAAGGGGTGATTGAAAAATGTTCCTTCTGTGTGCAACGCATCCAGGATAAGAAGTTGGTTGCTAAAACTGAAAATCGTCCATTGCGCGATGGCGAGGTGGTTCCTGCCTGTGCGCAGTCTTGCCCTGCCGAGGCTATTGTGTTTGGCGATTTGAACGACAAAAACAGCAAAGTATCGCAATATTTTGCCAGCGAACGCAATTATCACCTTTTGGAGGAGATTCACACCTTGCCTTCAGTAGGATATCTTACCAAAGTAAAAAACAAAACCGTATAATTAAAACCTAAGAAGCATGTACGTATCTCCACTTAGAGAGCCGCTTATCAGAGGATCGAAGGATTACAGTCAGGTTACAAAAGATATTTTGGCACCTATGGCCGGCAAGCCTTCAAAGTACTGGTATATGGGCATCACCCTCTCGGGTGCTGCAGCCCTGTTTGGTGCCTGGGCCACATTTATGACCGTTTATTATGGTATTGGAACATGGGGTTTGAATAAAACTGTCGGATGGGCATGGGACATCACCAACTTCGTTTGGTGGGTCGGTATTGGCCACGCCGGAACATTTATCTCGGCCATTTTGCTCCTATTTCGTCAGAAATGGAGAACCAGTATCAACCGTTCTGCCGAGGCAATGACTTTGATTGCCATTGCCTGCGCGGGTTTTTTTCCCTTGATTCACATGGGGCGTTTGTTGCTCGGATTTTTTATTTTTCCTTACCCCAACACACGTGATTTGTGGGTAAACTTTAACTCACCCCTTCTTTGGGACGTTTTTGCTATCACCACTTATTTGCTTGTATCGCTTATTTTTTGGTACATTGGCTTGATCCCCGATTTGGGAACGGTGCGCGATAAAGCCACAACGAAAATTCGCAAAGCTATCTATGGCTTCCTTAGCTTTGGATGGACAGGTTCGGCCAAACATTGGTCACGTCACGAAACAGTGAGCTTAATCCTTGCCGGATTGGCCGCTCCCTTGGTGCTTTCGGTGCATACCATTGTGAGTTTCGACTTTGCCACCTCGGTGATTCCGGGATGGCATACTACCATCTTTCCGCCATACTTTGTTTCAGGTGCTGTATTCTCAGGCTTTGCAATGGTATTAACGCTATTGATTGTTGCACGCAAAGCCTTAAACCTAGAGGATTATATTACCATTGGCCACATCGAAAACATGAATAAGGTGATTATCATCACCGGCTCTATTGTTGGTATAGCTTATATCACAGAGTTTTTTATGGCTTGGTATTCGGGAGTTGAATACGAACAGTATGCTTTCATCAACCGTGCCACCGGCCCTTATGCTTGGGCATACTGGATTATGATGACATGTAACGTGATTACACCGCAGTTGTTCTGGTTCAAGAAAATTAGAACCAGTTTGGTAGCTACTTTCATCATCTCCATTTTTGTAAACATTGGGATGTGGTTCGAGAGGTTTGTTATTGTTGTAACTTCTTTGCACCGCGACTACCTGCCTTCGAGTTGGGTCATGTACAAGCCCTCACTCGTTGAAGTGGGTCTTTACGTGGGTACTTTGGGTCTCTTTTTTACCTTGTTTTTGCTTTTCATCAGGGTGTTCCCTGTAATTGCCATTGCTGAGGTAAAGAGTGTTTTAAAATCTTCTGGCGATAACAAAAAAGATTCACATCATGACTAATTATATCACTGCATATTACAACGATGAGGAAGATTTACTCAAAGGTTTAAAGCAAATACGTGCTAAAGGTATTGCTATTGCCGATGTTTTGACTCCTTTTCCCGTTCACGGCTTGGATACTGTTTTGGGGATGCGTCGTTCGCGATTGACACGCGTTGCCTTTATTGGCGGTACTGTTGGAACCATTATTGGTTTCGGATTTCAAGCCTGGGTTTTTACCAAAGGCTATCCACTCAATTTTGGTGGGAAGCCCTTTTTCGCGGTACCCTCATTCATCCCCGTTACCTTTGAAATGGCGGTGCTTTTTGCGGCTTTTTCAATGGTCTTTGCCTTTTTGATTAGCAATAAAATTGGCCCCGGTGCAAAAGCAATCATTCACGATGAGCGCATTACCGACGATCGTTTTCTTTTGGTAGTGGATGTGGCTGACGAAAGCCAAAAGCAATTGGTTGAGGCTGCATTGACTGATGCAGGTGCAATGGGTATCACCTTAAAATCGAGAAACTAACCATGGAGAATCTAAAATTTACCTTAAAGAAAAAAACCATTACCGTTTTTCTGGTAATGATAGCTGTTGGAGTACTTTCATTGGCGTATGGCTTTTTGGGAGGTGTTGAAACAAAAAGGGTTGCAGCCAATTTGTTGCTCAACAATTACTACTTCTTGAGCTTAGGTTTGATTGGCCTTTTCTTTGTAACCGTACACACCATCGCCGAATCGGGTTGGCAAACCAGTGTTCAGCGTGTGGCCGAAGCCATGTCGGCATATATCCCAATTGGTGGTGCATTGCTGCTGTTGTTTTTCGTATTGGGAGGTCTTCATTCAATTTATCCTTGGACACATTCCGACCATTTAGATGCCATTTTACTCAAAAAAGTAGCCTATCTCAATGAGCCCTTCTTCTACATTCGTTTGGTGATTTTCATCGGCGTTTGGTCTGCTTTGGCACATTTTTTCAGGAAATCATCTTTGGCTTTCGATCGTCTTGGCGACTTGAAATATTTTAGCAAAATGAAGACCTATTCTGCTATTTTTCTTGTTACCTATGCCATTACAAGCGTTGTTTCATCATGGGATTGGCTTATGTCGCTCGACCCACATTGGTTCAGCACCCTCTACGGCTGGTATGTCTTTTCGAGTATGCTCGTGAGCGGATTTGCAATGTTGATTTTACTCATTTATGTGCTCAAACGGATGGGATACCTCGACCATGTGAACGACGAACATATGCACGATTTAGGAAAATACCTTTTCGGATTTAGCATTTTTTGGGCTTACCTCTGGTTTTCGCAGTATATGCTTATTTGGTATGCTAACATTCCTGAAGAAACGGTTTACTTTTACGAACGTCATGCGCATTTCTCGAATGTGTTCTATATCAATCTTATTCTCAACTTCGTTATCCCTTTCCTTTTGTTGATGACCCGTCAATCGAAACGCGTTTTTGCGATTTTGGTTCCTGTTTCAATAGTTGTTATTGTTGGCCATTGGTTGGATTTATATTTGATGATTATGCCCGGCGCTGTTGGAGGCGACGGTTCAGGAATAGGTATTTTAGAAGTGGGACTTACCGTTGGATACCTCGGTATTTTTGGGTTGATCACCTTCTGGTCGCTCACCAAAGCTCCCTTGGCTCCTCGAAATCATCCTTACTTCAAAGAAAGTATGGGCTATCACACCAATTATTAAGCCTTTGCTGAATAAATAAAACTGAATCTTATGAAAAGTAATATAAAAATCATTGCACTTCTTTTGTTGGTCGGCTTAGTAGGGGCGTGCAACCGCGATAAAAACCATCCGGGCTACACCTTCTTTCCCGATATGGCCTACTCAACCGCGAGTGAAACCTACACGGAAAATGCTGTTTTTGAAGATGGACACACCATGCGACTTCCGGTTGAAGGCACCGTGGCTCGTGGCCTTACGCCATATCCTTACAAAGGCAAATCGTTTCAAGATCAGGTGAATGCCGGTCTTGAACTTGTGAATCCTTTGGCCGCGAGTGAACAAATCCTTCTTGAAGGAAAGGAGCAATACCGCATTTTTTGCCTTCAATGCCATGGCGAAATGGGCAAAGGCGATGGCACGCTCTACACTAGCAAGCTGTTTCCTGCCAAACCCACCTCGTTGGTTGAGGCTTATGTGCAAAACAAACCTGATGGCGAAATCTATCATGTGATTACCATGGGCTCTCTTTCGGGCTTGATGGGAGCACACGGAGCACAGATTCTTCCTGAAAACAGATGGAAGATCATCAATTATGTCAGAACACTGGCAAAATAGCATTTGTCTAACTTATTTATATACAGTGATAAAGCCTCCTGCATCCTTTGCAAGGAGGCTTTTGATTCTTAAAAAAAATTTCTTAAATGGATTTGAAAATTGGTTTGGAAACAGTGGCTGCCTTGGTCTTTACCGTGAAAGACGGCCAAACATTGCGGCTTTTGCAGGAGCAAACCAGCCCACAAGAGTTTTTAATCGGCCATGATTTGTTGATTGAAGGTTTTGAGCAAAATCTAATCGGCTTGAGCGAAGGCGATCGCTTCAACATTCAAGTGAAGGCCGATCAAGCTTACGGCCCAATTGATCCTGAGGCTATTTTCGACCTTCCCTTATCTACCTTTGCCGAAGAGGATGGTCATGTAGATGACGATGTGGTGCAGGTAGGCCATATTTTCCCGATGGAAGACAAAGACGGTAACAAGCATTTTGGTAAGATTATTCGTAAAATGAAGGATCGCGTTACCATGGATTTTAATCCGCCCTATGCTGGAAAGGATTTGTTGTTTGAAGGTCAGGTGGTGAGTGTTCGGCATGCCAACGAAAGTGATAAGTAGGAGTTTGAGGTTATGAGGTTTTTTGCGCCAAGAACAGAGCAATACCTCAAATTTCGTTACGATAAAGTAAGAATTCATTTTCAGAAGCCTTTATTTTAACTACAGTACTTTGGCCTGCCTCTGCATTTCTTTAAGTAACTTTGTAAGGTAGCGATCGCAGGGCTTCCCGAAAAAAACCAAACCAAAAAATAAAAACATGATGAAAAATATTCAAAACACCCTTTATTCATTAGCACTTTTGTGGATGCTAATATCTTGTTCAGGTCAACCAAAAACAAACGAAGCAGCCCTTCAAACCATACAGTTAAATGACAGCACAACCCTTCTTTACACTCAGCAAGGCAAGCAAATTGTTCAGCAAAGTTTTAAGGCTTTGAGTCAGGCTCTGCTCACTGCTATTGAGGTGGGAGGAGTTGAACATGCGCTTCAGTTTTGCAATGTGCAGGCTTTGCCCATTACAGATTCGATGGCGCAAGTTTTTCAGGCTGATATCCAGCGGGTTTCATTAAAAAACAGAAACCCTGCCAACTTTCCTGATAGCGTTGAAACAACAATCATTCAGCTTATGGAGCAAAAATTGCTTCAGATGGGAAAAGCCAATGACACGCTTTTTGTTACTGATGCCGGCCAGATCACTTATATGGCGCCCATTCTTATGGCTCCACCTTGCTTGCAATGCCACGGCATCGAAGGCCAGGAATTGACCACCCAAACGCGTTCAACAATTGCAGCCCTTTATCCTTCAGACAAAGCCACCGGCTATAGTCTCGGCGATTTGCGTGGAATGTGGCGAGTTCGTTTTAATCCTTAAGGTGATGGGTAAACAATGTATTCATTGTGGAACCGATTGCGGTTCAAGCCCGGTGATTTGGGACGAAAAACACTTCTGCTGTCATGGCTGCAAAACGGTGTATCAAATTCTGAATGAAAATAAACTGGGTGATTATTACGCGATACAACCCATGTCGGGAATCCGGATTGACACCGGACAGCCGCTTAAAAAATTTGCTTTCCTCGATGTGGAAGAGATCGCTTCTAAACTGGTTGATTTTAAGGATGGAACAACTTCGAAAGTCAAATTTTTTATTCCTGCAATCCATTGTGCTTCATGTATTTGGCTGTTAGAACACCTAGATACACTCCATCCGGGAATCAATTATTCAGCGGTTAATTTTCCACGAAAAGAGGTTCAAATCACTTTCAAAAATGATCAAATAAGCCTGAGGCAGCTGGCCGAATTGCTCTCTGCCATCCACTACACGCCTGAAATTACCCTCGATCAATTAGAGAACACAAAGATCAGCAAGTCAAACAAGAGCTTGTTGCTGAAAATTGGAGTGGCTTCTTTCAGCTTTATGAATATTATGATGTACAGCTTTCCCGAGTATCTGCCGGGTGGCGACTTGCTCGAAGTGAAGTTCAAAAATATTTTTGGATGGTTGAGTTTCATTTTGATCTTACCGGTGGTGTTTTATAGTGCCTCCGACTATTATCTTTCAGCATATAAAGGATTGAAGCATAAGATAATAAGTATTGATTTGCCTATTACTTTAGGTATCATTGCCCTCTTTTTTTATAGCAGCTGGGTTGTTTTTTTGGGCAAAGGCATCGGCTATATGGATTCATTGGCGGGTTTGTTGTTCTTTTTGCTCATCGGCAAATGGTACCAAGGCAAAACCTACAAAGCCCTATCGTTTGAACGCGATTACCGTTCCTATTTTCCTGTCGCCATCACTGTAATCAAAGATGGCACTGAAGAGATTATTCCCATCCGCGAGTTGAAAAATGGCGATCGAATGCTGATCCGCAACCAAGAACTCATTCCGGCTGATGCCATCTTAGTAAGCGGCAAAGGAAATATTGATTATTCATTTGTAACCGGCGAATCGCTTCCGGTGACCAAAAAACTCAACGATTTTATTTATGCAGGGGGGAGACAAGTGGGCAGCTCCATTGAGTTGGTGGTTGATAAAGCTGTGGAGCAAAGCTACCTCACCCAGTTGTGGAACCAAGGGAGTATTAAATCGGTGAAAGAAACGCTCAACAACCACATCAATCAGTTGAGCCAGTATTTCACCTCGGCGGTACTCATTATTGCGGTGGCTGCCTTTGCCTATTGGGCCACCGTTGACTTTAAAATGGCAGTTTATGTGTTTGCTTCGGTGCTTATTATTGCTTGTCCGTGTGCCCTCGCCCTCACCATTCCTTTCACTTTCGGAAGCACCATTCGTGCCTTTGGACGTAAGGGATTTTATTTAAAAAATACCGATGTTGTTGAACAACTGTACCGCACTACTGCCATTGTTTTTGATAAAACCGGCACCATCACGCTCAATCGTAAAGTCGAAGTTCGTTTTTATGGCAATGATTTGACTGATGATGAGGTGAACTTGATTCGGAATATGGTCAAACATTCAAGTCATCCATTGAGCATTGCCTTGTTCGACCATTTGCCCGCGGGCGAAGTGCAAAGCCCTATAAGCTTCGAGGAGCTGCCCGGATTAGGCATCACCGGCACCGTCAACAACCACCGCGTAACCTTGGGTTCGGCAGTGTTTGTGACCGGCAGCAAAGCCAGTGAAGACATGAAAGAAAGCCGCGTTTATATTAGTATTGATGGGCAACAAAAAGGTTTTTTTACCTTCACCAACAGCTACCGTCAGGGGCTCAATGATTTGGTTAAAAAGCTCAAAAAGCATTACAATTTGCACCTTATTTCGGGCGACAATGATGGAGAAGCTGTTCATTTGAAAGAAATTTTTGGTCCTGAAAGCGTGTTGTTGTTTAACCAAACTCCTACCGACAAAAAAGCATACATCCAAAAATTAAAAGCGCAAGGCGAAAAAGTGCTGATGATTGGTGATGGATTGAATGATGCCGGAGCGCTTTCCGAGAGCGAAATTGGTATCAGTATTGCCGAAGATATCTTTAGCTTTTCGCCGGCTTGCGATGCCATTCTCGATGCGGCACAGTTCAATCGTTTGGGAAGCTTTATAGGTTTTTCGAGAACCAGTTTTCGTATTGTGCGCTGGAGTTTTCTAATTTCGCTGATTTATAATACGATAGGCTTATCGTTTGCCGTCACCGGACAGCTTTCTCCTTTGATAGCAGCCATCCTGATGCCTTTGAGTTCTATTTCGGTGGTGGCTTTCGTAACCTTTAGCGTTCAGTGGAAATCGCGTCAGCAGCTCAAATAAATTAATACCAATTGATCGTTATTAAAGGGATTACGTATCTTATTTAGAAGTATTCTAAATTGGATTTAACAGGAAACCCAATAGGGCAGTTTGTTAACTTTGCCTTTCTTAATGTAAAGAAGAACCACATTACCGAAATGGAAGCTATATTATTTTTAATTCTTATTGGAGTTGTTGTTGCCGGCGGCTTTTTAATTGCTTTCATTTGGGCTGTTCGAAGTGGGCAATACGATGATGATTACTCACCATCGGTGCGGATGTTATTCGACAATAAAAAGAAAGAAGAAACAGGTACAGAAATATCAGAATCAAACGACAAATAACTAAAAACCTTAACTTTATGGAGTTACAAAAGTTTACGTATGACAACCGCCTCTCCCGTTTATTTCTCCAGGCCACTATACTGTGGGGATTTGTAGGGATGCTTGTGGGTTTAACCATCGCCTTTGAGCTCATTTTTCCACACATGAGCGGGGGCATTTCTTGGCTCTCCTTCGGACGTTTACGTCCGTTGCACACCAATGCCGTTATTTTTGCCTTTGTAGGTAATGGAATGTTCACCGGCATTTATTATTCAACGCCACGTTTGTTGAAAACACCCATGTACAGTGAGTTGTTGGGAAAAATTCACTTTTGGGGATGGCAATTGATAATTGTTGCTGCTGCCATCACGCTTCCCTTGGGAATGACTGTGAGCAAAGAATATGCCGAACTAGAATGGCCCATTGACATTGCCATTGCAGTGGTTTGGGTAGTTTTTGGTATCAACCTCATTATGACAACTGTAAAACGCAGAGTGCATCATATTTATGTAGCCATTTGGTTTTACATTGCCACTTTTGTAACTGTGGCTGTGCTGCACATTGTGAACTCAATCAACATTCCGGTAACGCTTTTCAAAAGCTATCCCATTTATGCGGGCATCCAAGATGCACTCGTTCAGTGGTGGTATGGTCATAATGCTGTGGCTTTTTTCCTTACTACACCTTATCTTGGTTTGATGTACTATTTTATACCCAAAGCAGCCAACAGGCCAATTTATTCTTATAGATTGTCTATCATCCACTTTTGGGCATTGATTTTCTTGTACATCTGGGCCGGACCTCACCATTTGTTGTATTCGGCATTGCCCGATTGGGCTCAGGCTCTGGGAGTTGTATTTTCCATTATGCTGATTTCACCTTCTTGGGGCGGTATGATCAATGGTTTGCTTACCCTGCGTGGTGCCTGGGACAAAGTGCGTGAAAGTCCCGTTCTCAAAATGTTTGTGGTTGGTGTAACTGCATACGGTATGTCAACATTTGAAGGCCCACTGCTTTCGCTCAAAAGTGTGAATGCCATCAGCCACTTTACCGATTGGACTATTGCACACGTGCACATTGGCGCGCTGGGATGGAATGGAATGCTCACCTTTGGTATGATCTATTGGCTCGTTCCACGCCTCTTCAACACCAAACTTTATAGCACCAAACTGGCCAACACCCACTTCTGGTTAGCCACCACCGGGATGCTGTTTTTTGCTGTTCCATTGTATTTTGCCGGTTTCACTCAAAGTTTAATGTGGAAAGAATTTACTGCTGAAGGCTATCTTAAATACCCCAATTTTATTGAAACAGTGGTTCAAATTTTACCGATGTATTTCTTGCGTGCCTTTGGAGGAACATTGTATCTCACCGGCGTGATCATTATGATGGTGAACGTGGTGAAAACCATGCGTATGGGTAAATTTGTCGCCACTGAAGAAGACCAAGCACCAGCTGCACATCCTGAAAAATACAAACACGAAAAAGGTCATCGCCGAATCGAAGGTAAGCCTGTGCTCTTTACCATACTTGCCTTGGTGGTAATTTTAATTGGAGGAATTGTTGAGTTTGTACCCATGTTCATGGTCAAAAGCAACGTGCCTACCATAGCCAGTGTTCAGCCCTACACTCCATTGGAGCTGGAAGGCCGTGATATTTACGTCCGAGAAGGTTGTTATACTTGCCATAGCCAAATGATACGTCCTTTCAGGTCGGAAGTTGAACGTTATGGCGATTATACCAAAGCCGGCGAAACGGTTTACGACCATCCTTTCCAGTTTGGATCAAAGCGAACAGGACCGGATTTGGCCCGCGAAGGTGTGAAAACAGGTCCTCTTTACAAACCTGATTCATGGCACTACAACCATTTCTTAAATCCACAAAAGATGGTGGCACAGTCTATTATGCCTCCTTACCCTTGGATTATCAACAACAGCCTTAACACCAATTCGACCGCACGCAAAATTCGTGTGATGCAAATGATGGGTGTGCCTTATCCCGAAGGATTTGCTGACAAAGCCGTTGAAGATTTGAAAAAGCAGGCTGCCGGCATTGCTCAAGGGCTGCGCGACAATGGTATTGATGTTTCTGACGACAAGGAAGTGATTGCTTTGATTGCCTATATCCAGCGTCTTGGGACAGATATTTACAAAAAGTAATACAAAGGTTAAAATGAAGATCGTAACAAAAACTCTGGAAGGTATTGCTGATATTCAGCTCTTTCCAATCATCGGATTGATATTATTTTTTACCATGTTTGTGGTATTGCTCTACTTTGTGTCGCGTATGACAAATAATCAAATTGATGAATTTGGTCAAATGCCGCTTGACAACCATGACGATCTTTCTGCTGAAAAAATAGATTCATTTAAATAGAAAAAATTAAAGAAATATGACTACAGATAAGCAACCGATAGAGCAAAAAGATGCTGATTATGAAGTAGATACATTGACCAACGCCCGGTTGATCAGCGATCATGAGTACGATGGCATCCGCGAGCTTGATAATGACATGCCCTCTTGGTGGAAATGGCTATTTATTGTTTCTATAGCTGTTGCCATTATTTATCTTGTTCGCTTGTGGGTGTTTAGAGCCGACGACTTGATTCAGAAGAAAGAATTCGAAAAAGAAATGGTGGATGCCAAAGCCAACGCTCCCGCCGATCAGGGGGGGGCCATAGAGTTGAAACTGCTTACCGACGGGGTTTCGCTGGCCTCGGGCAAAGAGACATGGACTAAAATCTGCGCCGTTTGCCATTTGGCGGATGGTGGTGGACTTGTGGGGCCCAACATGACCGACAATTATTGGATTCATGGCAACAAAGTGGAAGATTTATTTCACATTTTGGAGGTTGGCGTGATTGAAAAAGGAATGATTTCATACAAAGAACAACTCTCGCCCAAACAACGTTTAGAAGTTACAAGTTATATTCTTGTTGAATTGGTCGGTTCAACGCCTGCCACTCCCAAAGCACCGCAAGGTGATTTGTATGAGTAAAAAACTTGCCGCAATGCGTCTTTAATACACATCATTTATACACCTACATTTGATGGAAACATCGCTCTCATCCCCTCTCAGACAGTGTTTTCTGAAGGGGATGAGTTTTTAAACAAAAACCCAAACCAAACAAACTATTCGTAATGAGTACCCAAACCAAAAGTGAGAACGAATCCTCAGGCTCCTTCCGCGATAAAATTGCCACGGTGGGTGATGACGGGAAAAGAGTATGGATCTATCCCAAAAAACCAAAAGGAAAAAAATACAACCAGCGTTGGATCGTGGCTTCCGTTTTGCTGGCCATCTTGTTCGTCGTTCCTTGGATAAAATACAATGGTGAGCCTTTTATGCTCTTCAACATCCTCGAACGTAAATTTATCCTCTTCGGTCAGCTGTTTTGGCCGCAAGATTTTCACCTCGTGGTGTTGGCCATCATTACTTTTATTGTTTTTATCATCCTTTTCACGGTTATTTTTGGAAGATTGTTTTGTGGTTGGGCCTGTCCGCAAACCATCTTTATGGAATTTGTATTTCGTCAAATCGAATACCTTATCGAGGGCAGTGCCAACCAGCAGAAAAAATTGAATCGCCAAGCATGGAACTTTGATAAAATTTGGCGTAAAACGCTCAAACACCTTATTTTCTTTACAATTGCTGTGCTTGTCGCCAATACTTTTTTGTCTTATATCATTGGAATTGATGAGGTTAAAAAGCTAATTGCCGAAGGTCCGCTTCAGCATATTATTGGCTTTAGCGCAATGCTTTTGTTCTCGGGAGCATTTTATTTTGTTTTTGCCTTTTTTCGCGAGCAGGTTTGTCTTATCGCTTGTCCTTATGGACGTTTACAAGGCGTTTTACTCGACAATAAATCCATTGTTGTGGCTTATGATTACAAAAGAGGTGAGCCTCGTGGCAAACAAAAACCTGCTGAAGAGGTTGTCAAAGGCGATTGTGTTGCCTGCAATGCATGTGTAGTCGTATGTCCTACCGGCATTGATATCCGCAATGGAACCCAATTGGAATGTATCAATTGCACGGCTTGTATGGATGCCTGCGATGCCGTAATGGATCGCGTGAAAAAACCCCGTGGCCTCATTCGGTACGCTTCCGAAAAGGGTATTGCCGAAGGTGTAAATAAAATATTTAACGCACGATCCATTGCCTATTCGGCCTTCTTAACTTTATTGTTGGTGGTAGTAGCCAGTCTTTTTACGCTACGTTCCGATGTTGAGGCTACCATTTTGCGTGTTCCCGGAACGCTGTTTCAGGAGTATGGTGCCGAAAGTTATTCCAACATCTTTAAGGTTCAGTTGGTGAACAAAACGCGCAATGACTTGCCCATTGACATCAAGTTGGAAAGTGCTGATGGCGAAATAATTGTAATGGGAGGCCCTATTGTAGTGGCTGGCGGAACAATTATCGAATCTAACTTTTTGATGGTACTTCCAAAAGCAACACTTCAGTCGAGCAACACTGCCGTAGTGATTGGGATTTATTCCAATGGTAAGCAATTGGAGAGCTTTCAAACTACTTTTATTGGCCCAAATAATTTAGATAAATAACAAACTGACATTAAACTCATCGAGCTATGAAATGGAACTGGGGAACAAAATTGGCGCTGGCAATGGCTGCCTTTATGATTATGATTATCATTTTTGCCGTGATGATGATGCGCGAGAACATCCAATTGGTTGAAAAAGACTACTATCCAAAAGGACAGGCTTTTCAGGAATTGATTCAAAAAAAGACCAACACCGTGCCTTTTGAAGCAGAAATACAGTACACTGTGGGACAAGGGCAGCTTCAAATCATGTTCCCCGCTTTTTTTGAACCCGATCAAACCAAAGGCACAGTGCTTTTTTACAACCGTGTGGAAGAGTTTGGCGACAAAACCTTTGAGTTGGTGCCTGATGCCAACGGGGTTTTTGTGTTGCCACTGCCCGATTTGAAAGGCCGCTACATTGCTAAAATTGATTGGACCTATAAAAATCAGGGTTATTATACAGAAAAAACTATTGAAATCGAGTAGTTATGATTGAACTTTATACTGCTTTAACCATCGGCTTGATTGGCAGTTTTCATTGCATTGGAATGTGTGGGCCAATAGCCATTGCGCTACCATTGGGCCGCAAAAGTTGGTTCGACCGAGCTTGGGGAGGGTTGCTTTACAATTTAGGTCGCACTTTCACTTACGGTGTTTTGGGAGCTGTTTTTGGTCTTCTCGGAAAAGGCATCGAAATGGCCGGATTTCAGCAATGGGCATCCATTATCATGGGTGTGATCATGATTTTGTCGGTTTTCTTCCCGTTTTTATTTAGAGGTAAATTCAATTTCGACCGATATACTTCGGGCTTCACCGGCAAGTTGATACGACGGTTTCGGGTGTTGTTTGGCAACCAAAGCAAAAGTAACTTATTCGTTATCGGTCTGTTAAATGGTCTTCTGCCCTGTGGATTGGTGTATGTGGCCATTGCCGGAGCTATCAACACCAATGATGTTACTCTTGGGGTTTTATTTATGGTGCTCTTTGGATTGGGAACCATTCCTATCATGCTGAGTGTTTCTTTGTTAGGAAATTTAGCTACCGGAACTTTCCGTAAACGCATAACAAAAGTAATTCCTGTGTTTATTGTTGTGCTGGGAATTATCTTTATTTTACGCGGACTCTCCTTGGGAATTCCTTTCATTAGTCCAAAATCGAAAATGCTTACACCCAACAAAGAAATGAAGGCGAAAGGCGCTTGCTGCGAACCGTCGTCAACGCATCAAGCCAAGCCCGAAGATTTTCTTACGAACTAGGGAAAGATGGATTTCATTTTAAGTTGGTTCACTACCTTTTTATGAAAGGCTGTGTCTCGAAGTAGAACTATATGACTGCGAGATGCACAGAGTGATTTGTTATGAAATGAGCGCAAACAAGGCTCGAAGTGTAAGAAAATGATTTAGGGTAGGACAGGAGCTGAAGTCGAAATCAATACCTGAGCCATTTCCACAACTCCTTGTAATTGATTTTTTTACCGTACATTAAAATGCCTGTTCGATAAATTTTAGCAGCAATCCAAGTGGTGAAAATAAATCCTGCAACAAGCAACAGCATCGAAGCTGCTAACTCATAATAAGGAACCCCAAAAGGAATTCGTACCATCATCAAAACAGGGGAGGTGAGCGGAAACATGGAAAGCCAAAACGAGATAGGGCCGTCGGGGTTGTTCACCACAAAATTCGATACTACGATACCGCCTATCAAGGGAAGGGAAACGGGTAGCATAAATTGCTGTGTATCAGCTTCATTATCAACGGCAGCGCCGATGGCGGCAAAAAGTGCAGCATACAATAAATAGCCGCCTAAAAAATAAAAAACAAAACTAAAAATGATCACACCAAAGTTGATGGAGTGAATCACATCAAAAATTTGCGCCATCGCCTGCGGCGACGCAACGCCACTCACGTCCATATTTTGATTCATCATAGTTGCAGCCGGCATGGTGTTTGTCATTGCTGTTCCATTCCCATAAAAGGCTGTAAACACTAAGAAAATACCGCCGGTTAAAATAACCCACAACAAAAATTGGGTCAGTCCAACCAATGCAATTCCGGTAATTTTTCCCATCATCAAATGAAAGGGTTTCACCGACGAAATGAGGACTTCTACAATTCGGTTGGTTTTTTCTTCAATTACACCGCGCATTACCTGAGAACCAAAAAGGAAAATGAAGAAATAGATGAGGATAGACGAAAATATTCCCAAACCCACTTGCACTTCTGTGTAACTGTTTGACTCGGTGCCGTCTTCGCTCAATCGTATAGTGACTATGTTCACGTCGGTGCGGGCTTCTTTAATCAAATTGGGATCAATACCTGCGCTGAGCAGCTTACGGTTTTCTATTTCTGCTTTAATAGTGTTGCGCACATGCGCTTTAAGGCTCATGGAAGTTTGCTTTGTGCTGAAAAGTTCAGCGTTGGCCGGAACATTAAAGGTGGGTGCGGGAATGTAAATCAAGGCATCAAACACACCTGCCAATACCTTTGTCTTTTCAAGTTCCAGCTCTCCATCAACAAGGGTGTATTGGTTGTTTTCGTCCGATTCAAATTTTGGGGCAAACCAGCCGGTTTCATCTATGATGGCAATTTTTTTTGTTCCCACATCCTCCATCGTGGCCAAAAGAATGGGAACAATCATTAATGCTGCCATCAAAATTGGGCCAAGAAAAGTCATCACGATAAAGCTTGTTTTCTTCACCCGTGTGAGGTATTCTCGTTGTAGAATAAGCCAGACGTTGTTCATAATTAAAGTTTTATGGCTTGATTATCAACACTATTTTGTGAAGTCAGCGGCTTTGCTTTTTGAACTTGCTCAATGAAAATTTCATTCATGCTTGGTAAAACTTCCTTGAAGGAAACAATGGTGGCTTGGGGCATAATATTAGCAATCAAGCTGTTAGAATCAACTGTTATATTACTTTTAATACGCATTTGGGTTTCGCCATAAACATTCGTATGTGTTGAAACCAAATCAAAACCGCGGGGAATGATCTGCCCAACATTGGTTTTCAAACCATCTAAGATCAATTCAAAAGTATGCGAGCGGTAGCCTCTTTTTATTTCTTCAACGGTTCCATCCAATATTTTTTCGCTGGCATTGATCAAAGCAATATGGTCGCAAAGCTCCTCCACCGATTCCATATTGTGGGTTGAAAACAGAATGGTAGCCCCGTTCTTTTGTAATTGAAGGATTTCATTTTTGATGATGTTCACGTTTACCGGATCGAAGCCGCTGAAAGGTTCATCAAAGATTAGCAGCTCAGGCTCGTGAATCACCGTAACAATAAATTGGATTTTTTGCTGCATTCCCTTGCTCAGCTCCTCCACTTTGCGGTCCCACCAGGTTCCAATGTCGAATTTATCAAACCATTCGTGCAGTTTTTTTTGCGCTACTATTTTGTTCACACCTTTAAGCTGAGCAAGATATAGGGCTTGCTCGCCAACTTTCATTTTTTTATACAACCCACGTTCTTCAGGAAGGTAGCCTATCAAAGCATTGTGTTCGGGCTTGAGGGGCAGGCCTTTCAATTTGACAAAGCCCTCATCGGGAGTCGTGATTTGGTTGATGATGCGGATCAAAGACGTCTTTCCGGCACCGTTTGGCCCTAATAAACCAAAAATACTTTGTCGAGGAACTGTTATGCTTACCTTGTTTAAGGCCAGGTGATTGGCATATTTTTTTACAATATTTTCGGCTTGAAGTACAAACATAAAAGGTGGCCTATTTAAAATACTCTCTCATTCTGTCAAAGAAGCGTTTTTCGCTTTCGGTTGGTTTTGGCACAAAGTTTTCGGCATTTTGAAGTTTTTCCATGATTTGACGTTCTTCTTTGTTCAATTCTTTCGGAATCCAAACATTCACGTTAATCAATAAGTCACCTGATCCATAAGCATTTACACTTGGTAGGCCTTTGCCTTTCAGACGCAAAACTTTGCCGGGTTGTGTGCCGGGAGCAATTTTCATTCTGGCCTTGCCATCCACTGTTGGAACTTCAACTTGTGCGCCCAATGCTGCTTCTGCGATGCTGATAAACAGATTGTGAATCAAGTTGTTTCCATCCCTTTCCAGCTCACTGTGTTTTTCTTCTTCAATCAACACAATCAAATCGCCGGGAACACCTGATCTGGCGCCGGCATTGCCTTTGCCACTGAGTGAGAGCTGCATTCCTTCGGCAACACCTGCAGGAATGTTAATGGAAATGACTTCCTCGTCGCGCACTACCCCATTTCCTTGGCAATGCGTGCATTTCTTGGTGATGATCCGGCCTTCGCCACCACAAGTAGGGCAGGTGGCGGTGGTTTGCATTTGGCCTAAAAAGGTGCTCGTAACGCGGGTTACGTGGCCACTGCCATGGCAGGTCGAGCAGCTGGCATACGAGCTGCCATGATCTGCACCGGTGCCACTGCACGGTTTGCACGAAACGTATTTGTTGACTTTTATTTTCTTTTCAACGCCTGTGGCAATCTCTTGAAGATTCATCTTGACCTTGACCCTAAGGTTAGAGCCTCTGTTGACGTTTCTTCCGCGCGACGAGCTGCCGCCTCCAAAACCTCCAAAGGCTCCTCCGAAGATATCACCGAAATTACTGAAGATGTCGTCCATGCTCATGCCGCCGCCACCAAAGCCACCGCCGCCTGAAGCACCGCCCAGGCCTGCATGGCCATAGCGATCGTATTTCGCTTTTTTATCAGCGTTACTCAGTACTTCATAAGCTTCGGCTGCCTCTTTAAACTTGTCCTCGGCAGTGTGATCGCCCGGGTTTTTGTCGGGGTGGTATTTGAGTGCGAGCTTTCGATATGCTTTTTTAATTTCAACTTCGCTCGCGTTGCGGTCTATCTCAAGAACTTCGTAGTAGTCTCTTTTTGCCATTTAATATAAAAATTTCAATTGCGATTATTAACTGCCGACTACCACTTTAGCATAGCGGATGACTTTTCCGTTGAGGGTATATCCTTTTTGAATTTCATCTATCACTTTGCCCACCAAAGCAGGTTCCGGAGCAGGAATATGGGTGATGGCTTCGTGAAAATCAGTGTCAAAATCAGTGTGTTTTGACTGCATCTCAGCCAAGCCTTTTTGCTCTAATGTTCTGTTCAATTTGTTGCTAATTAGCTGCACGCCTTCTAATTGACTTTTCAGTTGCTCGTCGGAAGGAAAGCTCGCAATGGCACGTTCAAAATCGTCTAAAATGGGCAAAAGCGCCATCATCACATCTTCTGAGGCGGTTTTACTCAAGTCAATCTTTTCTTTAATGGTTCTTTTGCGGAAATTATCAAACTCCGAAAAAAGTCGTAAGTATTTGTCGTTCAGCTCATCAAATTTCATTTGAAGGGCTTCCAACTCATCGCAGCTTTTGTCTTTCTTGTTCTTTTTCTTATCTTTTTTCTCCACGGTTTTATCTTGTTCGTTTTTTTGGTCTTCTTCTATGTGGATGTCCTCAAACTCTTCCATATCTTCATTTTTCATATCGCTTGTATTTGATTTCATTTGGATGTTAAATTTGTCTATTAACGGATCAAAAACATTGCCAACACCTTTGACTTGCCATTTTGACAGAAAACGCCTAAATCCTTTCAATATGTGCGCCTATGGCTTGTAATCTTTGTTCGATGTGCTGGTAACCTCTGTCAATTTGGTCAATATTGTCAATGATGCTTGTTCCTTTGGCCGAGAGTGCTGCAATGAGCAAGGCGACGCCGGCGCGGATGTCGGGCGAGCTCATTCGTATTCCGCGTAAAGGGTATTTTCTGTCGAGGCCGATCACATTGGCTCGATGGGGATCGCAAAGGATAATTTGCGCACCCATATCAATGAGTTTATCTACGAAAAACAGGCGGCTTTCAAACATTTTTTGATGAATCAGCACACTGCCTTTGGCTTGTGTTGCCACCACCAACATGATGGAAATCAGGTCGGGGGTAAAGCCGGGCCATGGGGCATCGGCAATGGTCATAATGCTGCCATCCATAAATGTTTCTACTTCGTAGTGATCGTAAGCAGGAACAAAAATGTCGTCGCCACGAAACTCTATTTTGATGCCCATTCGTGCAAAAACATCCGGAATCATGCCAAGAGCAGCGGCATTTACATTTTTTATGGTCAGCTCGCTTGCTGTCATGGCGGCCATGCCGATAAAGCTACCCACTTCGATCATGTCGGCAAGCATGGTGTGCTGTGTTCCACTGAGTTTTGTAACTCCTTCAATGGTAAGTAAATTCGATCCAATGCCGTTGATTTTTGCTCCCATGCGCACCAGCATATTGCACAGCTGCACCAAGTAAGGCTCGCAGGCGGCATTGAAGATGGTGGTGGTGCCTTGGGCCAAAACGGCGGCCATTACAATGTTGGCGGTTCCTGTCACCGAGGCTTCATCAAGTAGCATATAAGTTCCTTTAAGGCGGCCCGTGGAAGTGAACTCGTAAAATCTTTTATCGGGATCGGCTTCCAGCTTTCCTCCTAATTTTTGAAGGCCGATAAAGTGGGTGTCCAAGCGGCGGCGGCCAATTTTGTCGCCTCCCGGTTGAGGAACAAAGGTTTTTCCGAAACGTGACAAAAGCGGACCGGCCAACATGATGCTGCCTCTCAGACGCGACGCCTGCTTGTAAAAGTCATCACTCAATAGGTAGCTCATCTCAATATTGGCTGCCTTCAAGCTCAAGTGATCGGCACTATGACGGGTGGTTTCAACGCCCATGGCCTGCAAAAGGTCAATGAGGTTGTTGACATCAACTATATCAGGAAGGTTAAAAATTTCAAGGGTTTCCTCGGTGAGTAAACAGGCACTCAGTATTTGTAAAGCTTCGTTTTTGGCTCCTTGGGGTGTGATTTCACCTTTTAATACACTGCCTCCTTTGATTTTGAATGATCCCATGTTTTAAAAATTTTGTCGAATTTACTATTTTTCGGCTGATGCCGGTAATTTTCGGGTCTTTATGGCTTATAAATAGGTAGTTCATCTCAATAAAAAAGGTAAAAAACGATTGCTTTTTACCTTTCATTTTTTTGAATAGGGTTTTTACCGGTGTTTTTTCTTTTGGTTTTGATACCCTTGCGTTCCCGGTCGTTGGTTGTATTTCTTTTTTTGCTTGGGCTGTGAGGTGGCTGGATTCAAACCCGATTTGGAAAGAATTTCATTGGTTGAAACGAGTTTTGCCTCTTCGGGCAAGTTTAACCTTCCACCCGAAAGCTCATTCAAGTTGGCAGCAATGGTTTCATCGGTTACCGTTTCGCGGTTCCAGCTGAGGTATTGTTTTTTCATGTAGTTGGCAATGGCCTGAACAAGTGCATCTTTTTCGTCGCCATCATCATAATGGTTGGCTTTTTGAATCAAACTGGTGGTGTAAAACCCATAATGGCCATACCGAAACACGTTTTGGTTGTAACCCACATGCCGTGGTCTTTTTGCAATACTCTCAGGCTTAGGCATTTCATAAGGGCTATCCACATCCAATTTGTAATTGCTGATGATAAACAAATGGTCCCAAAGCTTGTGCATATAGTCAGATGCTTCTCTCACCTGAGGATTCATCTGCGCCATGATGCTTACGATGTAATAAGCTGCCTGTGTGCGATGTACCCGATCTTCGATGGTGAGCAAATGCTCTATCATGGCTTGAATGTTTCGGCCATATTCGGGAACAATCATCTTTGGTCTTAAAGTATTGTATTCCATATAAATTGATGGATCTGAAATTAATGTTATTGCTTTGAGGGGGAGTTTACGGCCACAAAAGTAACAAAAAAGTAGGAAACGCTAATTTTTTTAATAAAGGTGTTGAAAGTCAATTACTCGAGACCTTCGTCGCAAATGCGCAACTTGGCAAATTTAAGCAACAATTGCTTTTGTCCAATGCCTTTGAAAAAAACTGTAGCTTTTTTGTTGGCTCCGGCTCCTTCGAGTTGAACAATTTTTCCTTTACCAAATTTTTGATGCTCCACCGTCATCCCATTTTGAAGTTGATCAATCTCTGAGGCATCAAAAGGCTCATTGGAAGTGTCGGGGGTGCATTGCCTAAGGTTGGCTTGTCCTGCCGGTGTTGATTTTCCGAAAAGATGCTCCGGAGTGTTTTTTTTGAGTTCTTTTTGGTTGCGCTTAGGACTTTCGATGAATTTTTCGTTGATGTCTTCGATAAAGCGGCTGGGCTCGCTCATGGTCAGGTTTCCCCAGCGGTATCTGCTTTCGGCATAGCTGATGGTAACTTTCTTTTCGGCTCGGGTGAGCGCTACGTAAAAAAGACGGCGCTCTTCTTCGAGTTCGGCCCTTGTGCCCAACGACTGGATGGATGGAAAAAGATTTTCTTCCAGTCCAACAATATAAACATAAGGAAACTCGAGGCCTTTGGCAGCGTGAATGGTCATCATGCTTACATAATCTTTTTCAGCGTCTTCGTCTTTTTTGTCGGCATCGGTCAACAAGGCCACAGTTTGCATAAAATGGCCCAGTGAGCGTTCTGGAATACCTTCTTCGCCCAGTTCGCCCGGCTCGGGTTCGCGTTCCGAAAATTCCATGATGGCATTCAGCAACTCTTCAATATTTTCGATGCGGCTCACCGATTCAACGCTGTCTTCCTCTTTCAATGCGGCCACAATTCCTATAGATTTTGCGATGTGTTGTGCCAGCTCGAAGGCGGTTTTTGTTTCCAGTTGAACGATGAAACTCTGTATCATGGTGGCAAAATCATGGAGCTTTGTTTGCGTTCCGCGGTTGATGTCGGCCAGGTGGCTGCCGGGCTGCTTGATGAGCTGCATGATGCTGCATTGGTTTTCGTTGCTCAGTACTTGTAGTTTTTCGATGGTGGTTTTACCGATTCCGCGCACCGGATAATTGATCACGCGCAGCAAGGCTTCTTCGTCGTTGGGATTGATGACCAGTCGGAAATAGGAGAGGAGGTCTTTTACTTCTTTGCGGCTGTAAAATGACAGTCCACCATAGATTTTATAAGGAATGCCTTGTTTGCGCAGGGCTTCTTCAATGGAACGGCTTTGCGCGTTGGTGCGGTATAGGATAACAAAATGATTGTTAGGCAGTTGGTTGGCCATTTTAAAGCCAAAGATGGAGTTGGCTACTAAAGTACCTTCTTCGCTGTCGGAAGTGGCACGCAGCAAACTGATGGGCATGCCTTGCTCGTTTTCGGTCCAAACGGTTTTTTTAATTTGGTCTTTGTTCTTGGCAATCACCCCGTTGGCAGCTTCCACGATGGTTTGCGTTGAGCGGTAGTTTTGTTCTAAACGATAGAGTTTGTTGTCTGGATAATCTTTCTTGAAGTTGAGAATATTTTGGATGTTGGCTCCACGAAAGGCGTAAATGCTTTGGGCATCGTCGCCTACAACGGTAATGTTTTCGTATAAAGCTGCCATGCGTTTGATGATGAGGTATTGGGCATGGTTAGTGTCTTGGTACTCATCCACAAGGATGTATTTAAAACGGTGCTGGTATTTGTACAACACTTCGGGGAAGTTTCTGAACAGCAGATTGGTGTTGAACAGCAGGTCGTCAAAGTCCATGGCGTCGGCCCTTTTGAGGCGGGCGTTGTAGGTAGCAAAAATATCACCGGTAAGTGGCTTCCCGGCAGCGGCATCGGCTGTTGCTACCTCGGGGTTGTTCATATATTCTTGTGGGGAATACAAATTGGACTTGGCATTGGAGATGCGATGCAACAAGTAGGAGGGATTATACACTTTAGGATCGAGGTTCAGATCACTGAGAATGCCACGTATCAAACGTTTGCTGTCGTCGCTATCGTAAATGGTAAAGTTTTGCGGATAACCGAGATGGTGACCTTCTGCCCTTAGAATGCGTGCAAAAACCGAATGGAAGGTGCCCATCCACACATTTCTACCTTCGCGATCGCCAATCAACCCGATGATTCTTTCTTTCATCTCTCGGGCGGCTTTGTTGGTAAAGGTAAGCGCTAAAATGCTAAAAGGGTCTTTGCCTTGCTGCAAAAGGTAGGCAATACGGTAGGTGAGGGCGCGCGTTTTACCCGATCCGGCACCGGCAATAATCATTACCGGCCCTTCGGTATTCATAACGGCTTCCCGTTGAGGGTCATTGAGTTGGGAGAGGATATCGGTCACTGAAATGATTTTTTTGAATGGCAAAAATAATGAAAATTGCGGTTGAGGCAGCGTGAAAACCCGTTGGGTTTTGGTCTTGTCAAGAGACGAAAGGGTTAGCGCTGTTTTTGTTGGAGCGTCGGTGTTGTCGAATCTATTGGTGTGTTTCTACAGGTTCTATGCGTGGTTTTGTGATAGAGCTGTTGCACAGAGAGACAGAGTGAAGATGCAAGGTTTTACGATTTGGTTCGGTTTTTTTGTTTTACTCTACCATATATATGTTGGCGTAAATTTTTAACCAATTGCCTTTCCATTCTTTGGAAACGACTCTGCAAAAAAACAGCTTGCCGGCATCCATTAAGCGAGAGCAAACCAAGTTCATATCTGCCGGCACAAATCCTATGCGGATATCGTTGCAGTAGATTGCAATGGCAAACTCGTCGTATTTGTTGTGGGGTTCGCGCTTCATGGGCAGTACTTTTTCGGGAACAATCAGGTCTTCAACCTCCTCAATGTCTTTGCAATGGCTTGTGCCTGCCACCACAATTTCCAACAAAAATATTTCTTGTGTGAAAGGCACGATACCCGATTCAACATTGCTGAGTAGGGCTAACAAACCGGGTGTTACGGGCAATATGGATTCATTCATCTATCATGATATTAATTATGTTTGAATACTTAACAATCTCTTCTTCAATGCTTTTGATCTGTTCGTTTAGTTCCTCTTGTTTCAGAAGGATATACACCTCATCGAAAATCAATGCTTCAATATTGAAAGGGAAGCTTTGTTTCAACTCATCAATTTTCTGTTTTAAACGCTCAATTTGGTTTTCTAGGTGTTGGATGCGGTCAGCTTTTTCGTGGTTGGGGACTGACACCAACTTTTCTTTGTTGGCATCGTCCAAATACAGCAAAATGTTTTGCAGCTCGCTCAGGCGTTGCAAGTCGTAAGCGGCTTTCACTTTGATGAATAAATCGTTTTCCTCCTCGCTTTGGTTGGGGTTCAGGTCGGGATGCAATCTTTTGCACAGCAGCCGAAAAATTTCTTTTAGTTTTTGTGCTTCCTCTTCCGAAAGTAACTGCGAAAGCACCGTCCTTGCGTGATCCAATGCCTCAGATTGGGCTTGAATTTGGGCGTAATATTGTTGCAAACGGGCATTGATTTCGTTTTCAATGGCCGTTAAATCGGGTTTTTCGTTTCGATTGATGGCGGCCTGAAGCATGTTCATCTTCATTTTTAAACGGGTGGCTTCGGTTTGTTTTTCAAGCAGCTCAAGTTGAAAGCGACCAATTTTTTCGAGATACATTGAAGTGAGCACCACCGACTCGTTTTCAACCATGTCTTTGTGACGGGTGAAGAGGTCGAGAAATTCCAGGTGCAAGCTCTCCAATTTCTTGGTCAATGCTTCATTTTCAGCAGTAAAGGCAGGCAAGTTTTGGCTCATTTATTCAAACTTTATTTGATCAATTGCTTTCATCAGTCTGTCGGTTTCTGAGAGGGCAACAATTATTTTCTGATAATGCAAAATATCTTCAAACTCTAATTTTCTTCCTTTTCTGTCTTTCAACCATTTTTGAGCGGGCTGGTAACCACCGATATAGAAGTTCCAGGCGACTTCCGGCACCTGGTCAAAAAACTGGGTGTCGTTGATAAAAACTTTGCCGTTTTGATACTTTGGTTTGTACACCATATTGTCGCCATCCATGGGGTATTGGGTGATGTAGTTTTCAACAACCGGACTTTCCAATAAATGGATTTGTCTGATTTGTCCGCCAAGTTGCACGAGCTGCCAAAAGCTTTCTGTATCTTTCGGATAAGGCACTCTTGGGAAATCAATTTTCAAAAACTCCTTGTATTTTTCGCGATAGGTGGGCGAGTGCAAAACGGCATAGATGTAATCCAGCACATCAATGGGGGCGAAAGTGGTTTTAAAATCGTCGCGTACTTCGGCATTGTTGATGAAACACACATTGCCTTGGGCTTCTTTTTCGGGAACAAAACCCAAACCTAATTTTTCGGCTATCTGCTTGATGATTTCCGGGTTGAGATTGGGTGTTCTTTCAGTGGTTTGCCCTATGGCTTGCTGGGCGTGGGTTTCGGGATAGAGGTAGAGGGGGAAACCATTTCCAGTACCAAATAACTTTGCACTTGCTGTAATATTTCCCTCAAAGATTTTATTCGTTATAAAATTGTGGCGGTAGTCTTGTGTTGTTTGTCGAGGGACAATTAAAGCTAAATTGCCTTGCAGTAAATTTTTCATTACGTTATATCTACCATTACAAACGAAACCATTTTGTTTTCCGGAATAAAATGTTTTCCTCGTGTCGAAAGGTCTGTAATATATATCTTGCCATACATTTTCGTTATCAATATTAAGACTTACATCCTCCTTGGCTCTTCTGATTTTCCAGTCTCTGGCATCTTTTGTATTGTATTTTGACTCAATCTCACCTGCTTCCATATTTAAAAAGTCAAAGACAACATTTTTTAAATCTTTTGATTTAAAGTGAATTGTAATTGCATCACGTATTGTTTCAATGCCAGGAACTTTTTCAAAAAATAACTCATCTATCTTAAATCCTCTCTTGTATTTTTCTTCTGATTCAAAATCTTTAGGTACAAAAAAGAAATAGGGTGTTTTAAATTCGAGTTTGCTCCATTTGATACCAGTAATAGTTGAACTATTTAGAGTTTCGTATTTTACATTTCTTTTCCCTTGTAGATCAAAATGATAAACCTGACCTAATTCGGTTTTCTTTTTTTTACCTGTTTTTACGAAAATGTTTATGGAAACACCTTGCATAATGTCAAAAACGTTTTGGTCTGCAGAACTATCAGGACAAACTTCTTTTTTCTTGGTATTTCCATGTAAATCCAAGATGTAAATTTTGTCAAAACTTTCTAATAAATGTTTTCGCATTTGTCTGTGGGTAATACCATCTATAAAACTGTTGTTAGATATGTAAGCTAAAACACCATGACCATTTTTATCAATATAATGTTCTCCATATCGAATGAATTTAATGTAATCATCGTCTAAATTGATTTTTCTTTCGTTTAGATTTTTTTTATAATCAGCAATTAAATTCTGAATCCAATCATTTTTATTGTTGCTACTCACAGCATACGGCGGGTTTCCCATCACTACCATCACCGGTGCATCGCGTTTGATGCGGTTGGCTTCGTTGGCTTCGGTGCTTAACCAATTGGCAAAAAGCGTTCCGGTGTCTTGGTGGTGTTCTTCGAGGCTATTGGTCAAATACACTCTAAAGCGTTGATCTCGTGTTGGTTTATATGCTGTTTCGGTGAGCAGCAAATCCAATTTCAAATGGGCCATGGCATAACTTGCCATCAACAGCTCAAACCCATTGAGGCGGAGCAAAAGATGGTTTTCGACATAACTGCTCCAGATGCCTTGTTGTCCTTCAAACTTTTTGTGAATATGTTTGATCACTTCGGCCAAAAAGGTGCCTGTGCCAGTTGCCGGATCAAGAATCTGCACTTTGTGCACTTCTTGTTCTATTTCTATCTTTTTGCCTTGCAGCTCAACTTTGATGGTGGTTTTGCTGGTGTCGGCCAGCCCTTGAGGCAAGTCGAATTCGGTTTTTAAAATATCGTCAACAGCCCGAACAATGAAGTTCACCACCGGAGCCGGGGTGTACCAAACGCCGCGGGCTTTGCGTAATTTGGGGTCGTAGGCACTTAAAAAGGTTTCATAAAAATGGATGATCGGGTCTTCCATTTTGGTTGCTTTGCCATAGTTTTTCAGAATCTCTTCCACATTGCACGCCAAAAATATGTTGGCCAAACCGTCAACAATCCATTTGATGCGGTCGTCAATATCGGGCCCGGCAATGTATCCAAACAATTTTCTTAAAAATGGATTTGATTTTGGAATCAGTTCAGCGGCTTCTTGTCGGCTGAACGAGCCTATTGAAGGGTCGTGCGAACGTGCGGCAAACATACCATAAGCGATGGTTTGGGCGTACACATCGGCAAATCCTTTGGGTGTAATGTCATGAATCAGAATTTCCTTAAAAGCTGTCATTTGATCTTTGAGCGTGCTGTCTTCCCGGTTTTCCTCGTCGCTGGTCAATGCTTTTTCAATCACATCAGAAAGAAGACGTGCTTTACCTGCCATCATTTCGGCCAATTGTTTTGGGCTTTTGATGGTTTGACCAATGTGGGTGCAAAAGTCTTTGATGAGGTTTTCAAAACCGAAAAAGTTCTCCGTCAAAGGTTTGATGCCTTTATCGGTCATTTCTCCAATGGCAATTTGGGTGATAAATTGTCCGTCGCGATAGAGCAAAAAACTCAGATAGTCGGTAAAAATGAGGTTGTTAAGCGAAGTCTTGTAGCGGTCAAACTGCTCTTTGTTTCCTGTTTTCTTCTCCCCTTCGAGATCCTTGTCCCCAATGTCTTTGGCTTCGATGAAACCTATAGGAATATCCTTTTTTGTCAAAATATAGTCAGGTGCACCGCATGATTGCCGTTTGGGTTCGTTGGTAGCCCTGATGGTTGGCACCAAACTTTCGATCAGTTGTTGCAAGTCGCCACGGAAAGTATGCTCAGTCGCGTTGCCGAGTTTATAGCGTTGGTTGAGGTTGTTGATGTATTGGTTGAGGTCCATTTTAAGTTCTTATCAAAGACTACAAATATATCAATTTGCGGGCGCGCGGACGAAAAGAAAATAGCGCCTTTACTGATCTTTATTTTTTAGGCTGGTGTGGATGGTAAATGTGTTGAATGGGTTAGATTAGGGTTTAGATTTTTTGTTTTTTACTGCGAAAAAAAACGCTGTGTCGGACTTGTTTATGGCTCGATGGTATGGATGAATCTACTCGCCATTGCGTTAAGCCCGGCTATAGTCTATCACACAAATTGCGTTTACTTCAACAAAGAAATGGTAATTCAACAATTTTTCGCCTTAAATCAAGTCAATCTCACAGCTTACCTTTGCCTGTGCCAATGGTTCGTAGTTCAAACCACACCACCAATAAAAAAAGCGACATACAATAATATAGGTGCAATCAAATCAATTGAGCAAAGCTTAGCTTGCGAAACTACGGTTGGTATTTTGGCCTCAATTGAGTAGATCAGCTTGCCAACCTTGACCGGATTTTCTTAAATAAAGGGCAATCATTTGGTGTTTTAAGTAAACTATGAGCTGACGGCAAACGCTCTGGAATGGTGTTTGACAGGCACTTTACACAAAAACAGCATTGTATTTCAAGAGGTTGTTGATAATTTTATAGAGAAAAAGTAAAAAAACATTTGCGTGGGTAAAATTATTGTGTAATTTTGCAGCCCCAATTCGATAAGAGTTGGATTATACTGGAAACGATATAGTTGAAAGGAACCTGAAAAGTTTAACCGATATAGGTTTCTTACACAAAAGCCAAGATGCAACGTTCTGAGCAGGTTTTTGTGGGGTTTATTGCCGGTCTGGCTTTTCCCTCCTTGACGCTATCTCCCCAAGATTAGATTGACAGCATATTGTTAGTTAAGAAAATTATACTACTTTTGCGCTCCCAAAAAAGGGGTTCATAACAAAAAAATTAAACAGTACAAAATGCCTACTATTCAACAATTAGTGCGCAAGGGACGCCAGAAGCTGGTTGACAAAAGCAAATCGCCTGCCCTCGATTCATGTCCCCAACGTCGTGGGGTGTGTGTGCGTGTTTACACCACAACACCTAAAAAACCTAACTCTGCCATGCGTAAAGTGGCAAGGGTTCGTTTAACAAACCAAAAGGAAGTTAATGCCTACATCCCGGGTGAAGGCCACAACTTGCAAGAACACTCCATCGTGATGATTCGCGGCGGTCGTGTAAAAGACTTGCCGGGTGTGCGTTACCACATCATCCGCGGTGCGCTCGATACCTCAGGTGTTGAAGGCAGAAAGCAACGCAGGTCGAAATACGGTACCAAGCGTCCAAAGGTTAAGAAATAGTCATCATATTTATTTAAGACTTAGAACTGTTAGCAATGAGAAAAGCTAAACCCAAAAAAAGAATTATTCTTCCCGACCCAAGATTCAGTGATGTTTTGGTTACAAAATTCGTAAACAACATCATGAATGAAGGCAAGAAGAACGTAGCATACAAAATCTTCTACGAAGCAATGGATATTGTTTCAGCTAAGCTCAATGAAGATAGCGTAGAGGTATGGAAAAAAGCCTTAGCCAATGTGACCCCTGCCGTTGAAGTACGCAGCCGTCGTATCGGAGGAGCCACCTTCCAAATCCCTTCCGAAATCCGCCCCGGTCGTAAGATGTCCATCGGCATGAAAAACCTTATTGGTTATGCCCGTCGTCGTCACGAAAAAACTATGGGTCAAAAATTAGCCGGCGAAATCATGGCCGCTTATAAAGAAGAAGGTGCTGCTTTCAAGAAAAAAGAAGATACCCACAGAATGGCTGAGGCAAACAAAGCCTTCTCACATTTCAGATTCTAATTAAGCGAGAAGAGAGAGAAAAAAAATGGCATCTGACCAAAAGATATTAAGTAAACTTCTTTACACCCGCAATATTGGCATTATGGCCCATATTGACGCAGGTAAAACTACTACTACCGAACGTATTCTGTATTACACTGGCCGTAGCCATAAATTAGGAGAAACACACGAAGGTGGTGCTACCATGGACTGGATGGTTCAAGAGCAAGAACGTGGCATTACCATTACTTCTGCTGCTACCACTGTTTTTTGGGACTATAATAACCACAATTACAAGATCAACATCATTGACACCCCTGGCCACGTTGACTTTACCGTTGAGGTAGAGCGTTCGTTGCGTGTTTTAGACGGCGCCGTGGCACTGTTTTGCGCAGTGGGTGGTGTTGAACCTCAGTCTGAAACTGTTTGGCGTCAAGCCGATAAATATAAAGTGCCGAGACTCTGTTTTGTGAACAAAATGGACCGTAATGGCGCTGACTTCTTTAGTGTTCTCAAACAAATTAAAGAACGCTTGGGAGCCAATCCTATTCCGCTGCAAATTCCTATTGGTGAAGAAGAAACTTTCCGTGGCGTGGTTGATTTAATTACCAACAAAGCCTTTATTTGGGAAGACGGTTCTAAGGGTATGATCATGACCGAGATTGAGATTCCTGCCGACCTTGTAGATACTGTGGAAGAATACCGCCTCAAGTTGATCGAAAGTGTAGCTGAAGACAGTGATGAGTTGCTCGAGAAATTTATGGACGATCCTTCTTCCATTACTGAAGAGGAAATGATTGCTCAAATTCGTAAAGCAACTGTCGAGATGCGCATCTCACCTGTAATGTGTGGTGCTTCTTTCAAAAACAAAGGCGTTCAAATGCTACTCAATGGTGTTGCGCAATATTTGCCCAGCCCACTCGATATTGATGATGTTGTCGGAATTAATCCCGATACAGAAAAAGAAGAACACAGAAAGGTTGATCCCAATGCACCTTTCAGTGCTTTGGCATTTAAAATTGCTACCGATCCTTTTGTAGGTCGTATTGCGTTTTTCCGTGTTTATTCTGGTTCGCTTGATGCTGGTTCATATGTCTTTAATGCCAATACCGGCAAAAAAGAGCGAATTTCACGTATCATGCAAATGCACGCCAACAAGCAAAATCCTCTCGATCGCATCGAGGCCGGAGATATCGGAGCTGCTGTAGGTTTTAAAACCATCCGCACCGGCGATACTTTGTGTCTCGAAAGTCGTCCAATTATTTTGGAAGCCATGTCGTTCCCTGAGCCTGTTATCAGTGTTTCTATTGAGCCAAAAACTCAAGCCGACATGGATAAAATGGGTATGGCTTTGGCCAAATTGGCTGAGGAAGATCCTACTTTTAGAGTAAATACCGACGAAAATTCTGGTCAGACCATCATTTCCGGTATGGGTGAGTTGCATCTTGAAATTCTTGTAGATCGTTTGAAACGCGAGTTTAAAGTGGAGTGCAACCAAGGTCGTCCGCAGGTAGCTTATAAAGAAACCTTGCTGACCAGCGCCTCACATCGTGAAGTGTACAAGAAACAAACCGGAGGCCGTGGTAAGTTTGCCGATATTCAATTTGAGATTGGACCTGCCGACGAAGGTGTGGTTGGATTTCAATTCGTTGATGAGGTTAAAGGAGGTAACATTCCACGTGAGTTCCTGCCTGCCATTCAGAAAGGATTCAAAGAATCTATGTCGAATGGAGTTTTGGCCGGTTACACCATTGACAGCATGAAAGTGCGATTGATAGACGGTTCTTTTCACCCCGTGGATTCAGACAGTTTATCGTTTGAGATGGCTGCTCGTATGGGATTTAAAGCCGCTTGTCGCAAGGCCAAATCGGCTATCCTTGAACCCATTATGAAAGTTGAAGTGAGCACCCCCGATGAATATTTGGGTGATGTTTCCGGCGACTTAAACAAACGTCGTGCTGTTTTGCGTGAAGTTTCTGCTAAAATCAGCCTTCAAATCATCAAAGCTGATGTTCCATTGTCCGAAATGTTTGGATACGTAACTTCATTGCGCACGCTCAGCTCCGGCAGGGCCAGCTCGAGTATGGAGTTTAGTCATTATATGCAAGCCCCCGAAAGTATTGCAGAAGCTGTAATTAATAAAGCTAAAGGGATTATCAAATAGGTAATAACAATAATAATCTACAAAGTGAGCCAAAGGATTAGAATAAAATTAAAATCGTACGATCACAATCTGGTTGATAAATCAGCTGAAAAGATCGTCAAAACAGTAAAGACAACTGGCGCAGTGGTTAGCGGTCCTATTCCTCTACCAACTGATAAGAAAATTTACACTGTATTGCGTTCAACTTTCGTACATAAGAAATCAAGAGAGCAATTCGAGTTATCTTCTTACAAGCGTATCCTCGATATTTACAGCTCAACATCACAAACGATTGACGCGTTGATGAAACTTGAGTTGCCGAGTGGTGTAGAAGTGGAAATTAAGGTATAACTTTAGCAGAAGCAAAGGTTAGTTGATATTTAAAAGACTTTAGATATGTCAGGAATATTAGGAAAAAAAATTGGGATGACCAGTGTGTTTGATGCGAACGGGAAGAATATCCCTGTTACCGTAATCGAAGCAGGTCCGTGTGTAGTAACACAGATCAGGTCGAAAGAAGTTGATGGCTACGATTCTGTTCAGTTGGCTTTTGCCGATAAGAAAGAAAAGAATACCCCCAAGGCACTTATTGGCCACTTTGCTAAAGCAGGAACGACCCCCAAAAGAAGGGTTTCTGAGTTTAGCCGCTTTGAAAACAAGAAATCATTCGGTGAAGTTGTTACCGTTGAGGTTTTTATGGAAGGCGAATTTGTGGATGTAGTAGGTATCAGTAAAGGTAAAGGTTTTCAGGGCGTTGTGAAACGTCATGGCTTTAGTGGAGTTGGTGGGTCAACTCACGGTCAACATGACCGCTTGAGGGCTCCCGGTTCTATCGGTGCTTCATCATATCCATCACGCGTGTTCAAAGGTATGCGCATGGCTGGACGTATGGGAGGTAAGAACGTAAAAGTGATTAACCTTCAAATTGTAAAAATCATTCCGGAAAAGAACCTGCTCTTGGTTAAAGGTGCGGTTCCAGGTGCAAAAAACGGATTTTTAAAAATTGAGAGATGGAATTAGCAGTTCATAAAATTAACGGAGAGGTGACTGGCAAAATGGCCCAGTTACATGATGGCATCTTTGGTATTGAACCCAATGATCACGCTATTTATTTGGATGCGAAACAGTACTTGGCCAATCAGCGTCAAGGAACGCACAAAACCAAAGAAAAAGGTGAAATTAGCGGAAGTACCAAAAAGCTAAAACGCCAAAAAGGAACAGGTACTGCTCGTGCAGGAAGCATCAAATCGCCTCTATTGGTAGGTGGTGGTCGTGTCTTTGGCCCTAAACCACGCGACTATAGCTTTAAGCTCAATAAAAAGTTGAAACAACTAGCCCGTAAATCGGCTCTGGCTTACAAAGCTAAAGACGCCCAAATCGTGGTGTTGGAAGACTTTAGCTTCGAGGCACCTAAAACAAAACAGTTTATGGCTATGCTCGAAAGCTTCAAAGTGAATGGCAAGAAAAACCTTGTTATCATGAGTGGTGTTGATGGTAATGTCGTTTTGTCGGCACGCAACATCCCGGGTACAACGGTGATCACTGTCAACAACCTGAACACCTATGAAATTCTCAAAGCAAACAAATTGTTTTTTGTTGAGAGTTCATTACCGAAATTAGAAGATATACTCGCTTAATAACGAACATTAAATCGCTTAACACGATGAACATCATTGTAAAACCGATAATAACGGAAAAAATGACAGCCATAGGCGAGAAGCTTCAGCATTATGGTTTTATCGTTGATAAACGTGCCAACAAACTTCAAATAAAAGCCGCCATCAAAGATTTGTACGGCGTTGAAGTGAGCACGGTTAACACGATGAACTATGCCGGAAAGCGTAAATCTCGCTTTACCAAAACAGGTGTAATTGCCGGAAAGACTTCTGCATTCAAAAAAGCAGTGGTTACTTTGGCTGAAGGTGAAACTATTGATTTTTTCAGCAACATTTAGATAAATGGCTTTAAAGAAATTCAAACCCACAACCCCCGGTCAACGATTTAAAATTTTAAATACGTCTGACGATATCACTGCCAGTACTCCAGAAAAGTCGCTGGTTGCCCCGGGAAAAAGATCCGGAGGGCGTAATAGCAGCGGTAAAATGACCATCAGAAATGTTGGGGGCGGTCATAAACAAAAATACAGAATCATTGACTTCAAGCGCGATAAGGACGGCATTCCCGGTGTGGTTAAAACCATCGAGTACGATCCCAACAGAACCGGTCGTATTGCACTTATCAGCTATGCCGATGGCGAGAAACGCTATATCTTAGCTCCCAATGGTTTGAAAGTTGACCAAGTAATTCACTCCGGAAAAGACATTGAGCCCAACATTGGTAATTCGTTGTTCTTGAGCGACATTCCCTTTGGTACAGTCATACATAACGTAGAGTTACGCCCAGGACAGGGAGCCAAAATGGCCCGCAGTGCAGGTACGTATGCTCAGCTGATGACAAGAGATGGTAAATATGCCATCCTGAGAATGCCCAGTGGAGAAACCCGGATGGTTCTGCAAACATGCAAAGCAACTGTTGGAATGGTTTCCAATGGTGATCATAGCCTCGAAAGATCAGGTAAAGCCGGTCGTAGCCGTTGGTTAGGTCGTCGTCCTCGCGTTAGGGGTGTTGTAATGAATCCAGTGGATCACCCCATGGGTGGTGGCGAAGGTCGCGCAACCGGTGGTCATCCTCGTTCAAGAAATGGTATTCCTGCCAAGGGCTTCAAAACCCGGAGCAAGAAAAACAGTTCCGACAGGTATATCATTGAGAGAAGAAAGAAATAATATAACCAGGTAGAAATAATCATCACACAATGAGTCGTTCGCTTAAAAAAGGTCCATTTATCCATTACAAGCTCGAAAAGAAAGTATTGGAGAACGTTGAATCCAACAAGAAAACAGTTGTTAAAACCTGGTCGAGAGCCTCCATGATAGCACCTGAATTTGTTGGTCAAACAATAGCAGTGCACAATGGAAACAAGTTCATACCTGTGTATGTAACTGAAAATATGGTAGGACATAAACTTGGAGAATTTGCACCTACACGCATCTTCAGAGGTCATGCCGGTAAAAAAGATAAAGGTAAAAAATAAAGAAAAGGGAAACAATGGGAGCTAGAAAACACCAGAGAGCTGAAGAGAGAAAACAGTCTCGGAAGACCCAATATATGGCATCATTGCGTAACATTCCTACCTCACCAAGGAAGATGCGTCTTGTTGCAGATATGATTCGTGGAAAAAATGTAGAAGTGGCACTGTATGGCCTTCAATTTTCACCCAAGGAAGCATCCATAGGTTTGTTGAAGCTGTTGCGCTCTGCTATTGCCAACTGGGAAGCCAAAAATGCTGGCCAACGTGTAGATTACAGCACGTTATATGTAAAAGAAGTATTTGTTGATTGCGGAACCATGTTGAAACGCGTATTGCCTGCACCACAAGGAAGGGCACACCGTATTCGCAAACGTTCTAACCACGTAACTATCGTTCTCGACAGTAAACCGTGAGCAGAGTAAACTAAATTGATCAATCCTTTAAGCAATATATTTGAATGGGACAAAAAACGAATCCAATAGGACTTAGGTTAGGAATCATTAAAGGTTGGGATTCTAACTGGTATGGCGGTAGAGACTTCTCCTCCAAACTCGTTGAAGATGACCAAATCCGTAAGTATCTGAATGCCCGTTTAGGAAAAGCAGGTATTTCAAAGATTTCTATTGAACGCTCACTGAAACTTGTAACCGTGACTATCTCAACAGCACGTCCGGGTATGATTATCGGAAAGGGTGGACAAGAAGTTGACAAACTCAAAGAAGAGTTAAAGAAACTTACCGGAAAAGAAGTTCAGATCAACATTAGTGAGATTAAACGCCCTGAGCTTGATGCACATATCGTGGCTTCCACGATTGCCAAGCAAATTGAAGGCCGTATTTCATTCCGTCGTGCGATTAAAACCGCCATCACCTCGAGTATGCGCATTGGTGCCGAAGGTATCAAAGTAATGATCTCGGGTCGTGTGGGTGGTGCTGAAATGGCCCGTCGCGAATCATATAAAGAAGGTCGTATTCCTTTGCATACCTTGCGTGCTGATATTGACTATGCGTTGGTGGAGGCCCACACAACCTATGGACGTATCGGTATCAAAGTTTGGATATGTAAAGGCGAAATCTATGGCAAACCCGAGCTTGTTCCAACTACAGTAGGTGGTAACGTGAAAAAACCCGTTGCTCCTAAAGCACAAGGTCAAGCACCTCGCCAAAGAGGAAGACGCAAATAAACTATTTTCAATTTAATATCCAGTAACAATGTTACAGCCAAAAAAGACTAAGTTCAGAAGACAACAGAAGGGAAGGATGAAGGGGCTCGCGGGTCGCGGACATCAACTGGCTTTTGGAACCTTCGGCATAAAAGCACTGGAAAATGCTTGGCTCACCGGTCGTCAGATCGAGGCCGCCCGTCAGGCAGTTACCCGCCACATGAAACGTGAAGGCCAAATATGGATCAGGGTTTTCCCCGATAAACCGGTAACCAAAAAACCTGCTGAGGTTCGTATGGGTAAAGGTAAAGGAGCTCCTGAATATTTCGTTGCACCAGTAACCCCCGGACGTATCCTATTCGAAGCTGAGGGTGTGCCACTTGAAGTAGCCCGCGAAGCTTTGCGCCTCGCTGCTCAAAAGCTGCCCATCTTAACAAAATTTGTAGTCAGTAGAGATTACGTTGAAGCAAACTAATACCAGCTATGAAACAAGAAGTAATCAAAGAGTTAAGCACAGCTGACCTGATGGAAAGGCTTGATGAGGAAAGAAAACAATTGGTTCGCCTCAAAATAAACCACGCTGTTTCGCCTCTCGAAAACCCTAACAAAATTAAAACATACCGCAGAACTATTGCGCGTATCATGACCGAGTTAAGGCATCGCGAATCGGAAGCAACTACTAATAAACAATAATCACTTGTAAGAAGATGGAAACAAGGAATTTAAGAAAAGAAAGAACCGGTGTCGTTACCAGTAACAAGATGGACAAATCTGTTACCGTGGAAATTGAACGCCGAGTGAAGCACCCCATCTACGGCAAGTTTGTTAAAAAGACAAGCCGGTTTATGGCCCACGACGAAAAAAATGAATGTAACATTGGCGACAAAGTGCGCATCATGGAAGTTCGTCCGTTGAGCAAAAACAAATGTTGGAGATTGGTTGAAATAATCGAAAGGGCAAAATAGTATGATACAACAAGAATCAAGATGTGCCGTTGCTGACAACAGCGGGGCCAAAGAGGTGCTCTGCATCAGAGTGCTGGGTGGCAGTGGAAAAAGATATGCCCGTATCGGCGATAAGATCGTGGTGAGCATCAAAAGTGCCTTACCCAATGGAACCGTCAAAAAAGGTGCTGTTGTGAAAGCTGTGGTGGTGCGCACAAGAAAAGAATCCCGTCGCAACGACGGCTCTTACATCCGCTTCGATGATAATGCAGTGGTGCTGTTGAACAACACCGGCGAAATGATCGGAACCCGTATCTTTGGTCCTGTGGCCAGAGAGTTAAGGGAAAAGCAATTCATGAAAATTGTTTCACTGGCACCTGAAGTGTTATAAAAATTGGCTGAAGAATTATGAGCAAGTTACACATAAAAAAAGGAGATAACGTAGTCGTTATCGCCGGTGACCACAAGGGCGAAAAAGGAAAGGTGATGGAAGTTAATGTTGAAAAACAAACAGCCATCGTTGAAGGCGTGAATTTCGTATCGAAACACACCCGTCCAAATACCGAAAACCCAAAAGGTGGTATCGTTCAGAAAGAAGCTGGCGTCCACATCTCCAACCTCAAGTTTGTGGATGGAAAAGGAAAAGCTACGCGCATCGGACGTAAATTAGACGAAAAAACTGGAAAATCAGTCCGCTATTCAAAAAAGACAGGGGAGGTTATTAAATAATGAGCTACAAACCCAGATTACAAGAACAATACAGCAGTGAAATCGTGCCTGCTTTAATGAAACAGTTTAGCTATAAATCTGTTATGCAGGTTCCACGCCTGGTAAAAATCTCCTTAAACCAGGGCATTGGTGCAGCACTTACCGACAAAAAGTTAATTGACTACGGTATTGAAGAAATGACTTCCATCTCAGGACAAAAGGCAGTGCCTACCGTTTCTAAGAAAGACATCTCCAACTTCAAACTCCGTAAAGGCAATGCTGTTGGTGTGCGCGTAACTTTGCGTGGCGAAAAAATGTACGAGTTTCTTGAAAGACTCGTTGCAGTTGCCTTACCGCGTGTTCGCGATTTCAAGGGTATCAATGACAAAGGCTTCGATGGAAGAGGCAACTACAGCTTTGGTATTACCGAGCAAATCATCTTCCCCGAGATTGACATTGATAAAGTGAACAAAATTAACGGAATGGACATAACCTTTGTTACTACGGCCAACACCGATCAGGAAGCATTGGCTTTATTGAAAGAATTTGGCCTTCCTTTTAAGAATCAAAAAAAAGCATAGAGCATGGCAAAAGAGTCAATGAAAGCGCGCGAGCGTAAAAGACGTAAAATGGTTGAGAAATTTGCAGCCAAACGCGCCGCTTTGAAAGAAGCCGGCGACTATGAAGGATTGCAACGCATACCTAAAAATGCTTCCCCCGTTCGCTTGCACAACCGTTGCCAGCTTACTGGAAGGCCAAAAGGTTATATGCGGCAATTCGGTGTTTCCCGTATCAATTTCAGGGAAATGGCACTCAAAGGATTGATTCCTGGTGTGAAAAAAGCAAGTTGGTAATTTAATACAGCAGTAAAGAAATGAATACGGATCCAATTGCAGATTATTTGACCAGACTCAGAAACGGAGTCATGGCTAAACATAGGGTGGTTGAAATGCCTGCCTCAAACGTTAAAAAGGCAATCACCAAAATCTTGTTTGAAAAAGGTTACATCCTGAACTATAAGTTTGAAGACGACGAAAAACAAGGAACGATTAAAATCGCTCTTAAATATCACCCGGCCACCAAAATGCCTGCTATGACGCGCATTGAACGTGTTTCGCGGCCCGGCCTAAGACGGTATGTTCATGCCGAAGGTTTGCCTCGCGTGCTCAACGGTCTTGGTATCGCAATCATCTCTACCTCGAGTGGGATTATGACGGACAAAGAAGCCCGTAGGTTGAATGTAGGTGGTGAAGTTTTGTGTTACATTAGTTAATAAAAGAGATACCATGTCAAGAATAGGAAAACTTCCCATAAGCCTTCCTGAAGGTGTTGAAGTGAGCGTTTCAAACGACCACATCGTAACCGTGAAAGGTAAATTGGGAACATTGCAACAAAAGATAGACGAATCTATTTCCGTTCACGTTGAAAACAACCAAGTGGTTTTAGAACGCAACTCCGAAGAGAAAGATCCCAGGTCAAAACATGGCCTCTACCGCTCCTTGATCAACAATATGGTTAAAGGTGTTTCTGAGGGCTTTAGTACAATTCAGGAACTTGTTGGTGTGGGTTACAAAGCCGATGCCAAAGGACAGATTCTAGAGTTGGCCTTAGGCTATTCCCACAATATCTTTTTCGAGATTCCTGCAGAAATAAAAATCGAAACGATTACTGAAAGAGGTAAAAACCCTATCATCAAGATGTGGTGTTCCGATAAACAACTCTTAGGTCAAGTAGCCGCCAAAATTCGTTCGCTGCGCAAACCCGAGCCCTACAAAGGTAAAGGGATTAAGTTCCAGAATGAGGTATTGCGTCGCAAAGCTGGAAAAACTGCAGGTAAAGGTAAATAAACATTGAATCATGCTTGTAAGTCAGGCTTAATATACCAGAAAAATGGCAATCAGTAATAAAAAAAGCACAAGAAGAGTCAGCATCAAAAAGCGCATCAGAGGAATCGTAAGCGGCACTGCCGAGCGTCCACGAATGACCGTTTTTAGAAGCAATAAGCAGATTTATGCTCAACTTGTTGACGATACGGCCGGAAGAACACTTGTGGCCGCTTCATCAGCCGAAAAAAGTTTTGAGGATAAAAAAGTAAATAAAATCGAACAAGCTAAGCTCGTTGGAGGTCTTATGGCCGAAAAAGCTAAAGCTGCCGGCATTGAAAGTGTGGTGTTCGATCGTAATGGGTACTTGTACCACGGAAGAGTAAAGTCATTGGCCGAAGCTGCCCGCGAGGGAGGATTAAAATTCTAAAAAAATATGTCAGAAGTAAACGTAAAAAGAGTAAAATCCAGCGAAATCGAATTTAAAGATCGGTTGGTCAGCATCCAACGCGTTACCAAGGTAACCAAGGGTGGACGCACTTTCAGCTTCTCTGCGATTGTGGTTGTTGGTAACGAAAATGGTGTTGTTGGTTATGGTCTTGGAAAAGCCAAGGAGGTAACCTCAGCAATTGCCAAAGGTGTGGACGATGCGAAAAAGAACCTCATCAAGGTTCCTGTGCGTAAAGGCACCATCCCTCACGAACAGTACGGTAAATATAGTGGAGCGCTTGTTTTCATTAAACCGGCATCACACGGAACCGGCGTTATTGCCGGTGGTGCTATGCGCGCCGTGCTCGAAAGTGTTGGTATTAGCGATGTTTTGGCCAAATCAAAAGGCTCATCCAATCCCCACTCCGTAGTGAAAGCTACCTTCGACGCCTTGTCGAAATTGCGCGATGCTTACACCATTTCGCAAGTACGTGGAGTAGAACTCGATACTGTATTCAACGGATAAACCCTATCAGCAATGAAGAAAGTAAGAATCACACAGATAAAAAGCGGTATTGGCCGCCCAAAACGTCAGAAAGACACTTTGACTGCCTTAGGTTTTAAAAGACTGAACCAATCCCTTGAGGTTGACCTCAGTCCTTCCGTTGCCGGTATGGTAGATGCAGTTAAACACTTGCTGAAAATCGAAGAATTGTAGAAATTTAGTAATCAAGCTAATAAAGACTAAAAATGGATTTAAGTACTCTTAAACCTGCCAAAGGATCAGTAAAGCGCGTAAAGCGTATCGGACGCGGTCAGGGATCTGGCCATGGTGGCACTTCCACTCGCGGACATAAAGGCGCCGGTTCACGCTCCGGGACTTCCAAAAAATTTGGTTTTGAAGGTGGTCAAATGCCCCTCGTGCGTCGTGTTCCAAAGTTTGGCTTTAAAAATATCAACCGTAAAGAATACAGAGCAATCAATATCGAAACGCTGCAAGGCCTCGTGGATGCACATTCAATTACTGTTATCAACCTCGACGTTTTGAAGCAATATGGATTAGCCTCAAAAAACGATTTGGTGAAGGTGCTCGGTAAGGGCGAATTGAAAGCAAAAATCGAAGTTCACGCACACGGGTTTTCTGCCTCTGCTGTTCAAGCCATTGAAGCAGCCGGTGGTAACACTGTAAAAATCTAACCTGAATGAAAAAGCTCATCGAAACTTTACGTAATATCAACAAAATTGATGAGTTACGTAAGCGTATTCTCTATACCCTTCTTATCGTCCTGATTTATCGTTTGGGTTCGTATGTAGTGTTGCCGGGTGTTGATCCCAATATGTTGGCTAACCTGCAATCTCAATCGAGTGGTGGTCTGCTTGGGTTGTTGAATATGTTTTCAGGAGGAGCGTTTTCTAACGCCTCTATTTTCGCATTGGGAATCATGCCCTACATCTCGGCATCCATCGTGATCCAGCTGCTTGGCATGGCCATTCCTTATTTTCAACGTTTACAACGTGAAGGTGAAAGCGGACGTAGAAAAATAAATCAAATTACACGTTATCTTACCGTGGCTATCGTTGCCCTGCAAGCCCCCGGTTACATTGCAAACATGATTAGCCAGCTTCCCAACGAAGCCATCTCTCCTTTCGATCCCTCCATTTCACATCCATCGGTCTTCTTTTGGGTTTCCAACACTATCATCTTGATAGCAGGAACTTTATTTGTAATGTGGATGGGTGAAAGAATCACTGATAAAGGAATCGGAAACGGAATATCTTTGATCATTATGATCGGTATCATCGCTCGCTTGCCTTTTGCTCTCTTTGCTGAGTTTTTTAGTAGAATGGAACAAAAAGGTGGTGGATTGGTCTTCTTCGTAGTAGAAATTGCTGTTCTTGTAATGGTCATACTGCTAACGATTTTGTTGGTGCAAGGTACGCGAAGGGTTCCGGTGCAATATGCCAAACGCATTGTCGGAAACCGTCAATATGGTGGAGTTCGTCAATATATCCCCATCAAGGTAAATGCTGCCGGCGTTATGCCCATCATCTTTGCACAAGCTATCATGTTTCTTCCGGTAACTTTGGTTGGATTTGCTTCCTCCGAAAGCTTAACAGGAGTTGCTGCTGCCTTTACCAACATCAATGGATTTTGGTATAACTTTGTGTTTTTTGTTTTAATTGTGTTGTTTACCTATTTTTACACGGCCATCACCATTAATCCTAACCAAATGGCTGAAGATATGAAAAAGAATGGCGGATTTATTCCTGGTGTTAAACCAGGAAAGAAAACAGCTGAATATCTTGACAATATCCTTTCTAGGATTACTTTGCCGGGTTCGCTCTTTTTGGCCTTTGTTGCCATCATGCCTGCAATAGTAGGCCAGATGGGCGTGAGCAATGCCTTTGCGCATTTTTATGGAGGTACCTCTCTGCTGATTCTTGTAGGTGTAGTTCTTGACACCTTGCAACAAATCGAAAGCTACCTTTTAATGAGACACTATGACGGATTAACCAAATCGGGCAGAATTAAAGGACGCGGTTCGGCCATGAATATGGGTTAGCAAAAAAATCGAAAATGATCTACTTCAAAACAGACGAAGAGATAGAATTACAACGTGAAAGTTCTTTGCTTGTTGGTAAAACATTAGCTGAGGTAGCGAAACACCTTAAACCGGGTGTGCAAACTGCTGCGCTTGATAAAATTGCTGAAACTTTTATTAGAGATCATCAGGCTGTTCCGGGCTTTAAAGGCTACGGCGGTTTTCCGGGAACCCTTTGTATTTCAGTAAACGACCAAGTGGTGCATGGCATTCCGGGTAAACAAACCTTATTAGAGGGCGACATCGTTTCGATTGATTGTGGCGTTTTAAAAAATGGTTTTTATGGCGATTCGGCATATACCTTTGCAATTGGACAAATTTCTGAAGCTGTTGCTGCTTTAATGGAGCATACGAAAGCATCGCTCTATAAAGGAATCGAGCAAGCAGTAGATGGAAATAGAGTGGGCGATATTGGCTTTGCCATTCAATCCTATATTGAGCCTCTGGGTTACGGCATTGTTCGTGAACTGGTAGGGCATGGTGTAGGAAAGAAGTTACACGAAAAACCTGAGGTGCCTAACTACGGACGGCGCGGAAACGGAATAAAACTTCGCACCGGTATGGTCATTGCCATCGAACCTATGATTAACTTAGGAGGAAGGGCAGTAACCCAGGAAGCCGATGGTTGGACCATCAGAACCAGCGACCGATTGCCTTCGGCACATTTTGAGCATACGCTCGCTATAAGGCATGGAAAAGCTGATGTATTATCAAGTTTTGAAGAGATCGAAGCGGTTATAAATAAAATGAATGAATAAAATATATGGCAAAGCAATTGTCAATTGAGCAAGATGGCACAGTAATAGAATCACTGGGAAATGCAATGTTTAAGGTAGAACTTGAAAATGGGCATACCTTGATCGCGCATATTTCGGGAAAGATGCGGATGCACTACATTAAAATTCTTCCCGGAGACCGTGTTAAACTTGAGCTTTCGCCTTATGATTTAAGTAAAGGCCGTATCACATTCAGATATAAATAGTGAAATTATAATCATTAACGCCAGGGGGAAAGCAATGGCCCCCATCAAACAAAAATAAAATGAAAGTAAGAGCATCAATTAAGAAGAGATCAGACGAATGCAAGATCGTCCGCCGCAAAGGCCGATTGTATGTGATCAACAAAAAGAACCCGAAATTTAAACAAAGACAAGGTTAACTACAATAATAAAAATTAGAAAACTATGGCTAGGATCGCTGGTGTAGATATCCCAAATAACAAGCGGGGTGAAATTGCACTTACTTATATTTATGGTATTGGTAGAAGTGCCTCAAAAAAGATACTTGCTGATGCAGGAGTTGACCCCAACAAAAAGGTACAGGACTGGAATGACGACGAACAAAATAATGTGCGTACAGTCATTTCCTCTGGATTTAAAGTAGAAGGTGAATTGCGCAGTGAAGTGCAAATTAATATCAAACGACTGATGGATATTGGCTGCTATCGCGGCATTCGCCATCGTTTAGGGCTTCCCTTACGCGGACAAAGCACGAAAAACAATGCCCGTACCCGTAAAGGACGCAAGAAAACAGTTGCAAACAAGAAGAAAGCTACCAAGTAGCCTTCGGATCATATCAAACAGCTAAGTAATTAACTATCATTATGGCAAAAACTACAAGAGTAGTAAAGAAACGTGTTGTTAAGGTTGAAGCGATTGGCAAAGCATTTATCAAAGCCTCCTTTAACAACATCATCATTTCTTTGACAAACAACAGCGGACAAGTCATTTCATGGGCTTCTGCTGGTAAAATGGGCTTTAGAGGCTCAAAGAAAAACACCCCTTATGCCGCTCAAATGGCAGCAGAAGAATGTTCAAAAACAGCTTACGACCTTGGACTAAGGAAAGTGAAAGTATTTGTGAAAGGACCCGGTGCCGGTCGCGAATCTGCCATTCGTTCCATCCACTCCTCCGGTATTGAGGTGACTGAAATCAATGACATTACGCCATTGCCTCACAATGGTTGCCGTCCACCCAAAAGAAGAAGAGTGTAACAGAACCGTTCAAACTAAAAAAATTATCATTATGGCAAGGTACATTGGCCCCAAATCAAAAATAGCAAGAAAATTCGGTGAACCTATCTTTGGACCCGACCGTTCTTTTGAAAAGAAAAACTACCCACCCGGACAGCATGGAAGTTCAAAACGCAGAAAAAAACAATCTGAGTACGGCATCCAGCTGCAAGAGAAACAAAAAGCAAAATATACTTACGGCATCCTTGAGCGTCAATTTCGTCTTTTGTTCGATAAAGCAGTGTCTAAAGCCGGTATTACCGGTGAAGTTTTGCTTCAATTGATCGAATCACGTTTAGACAATGTTGTGTATCGTTTGGGAATTTCCCCAACCCGCAGTGGCGCCCGTCAGCTCGTCGGACACCGTCATATTACCGTGAACGGTAACGTTGTAAATATCCCCTCTTACCTCTTGCGTGAAGGCGATGTTATTGGTGTACGTGAACGTTCAAAATCACTCGAGGTGATCACAAACTCAGTGCAAGGACACAGCAATCGCTTTCCATGGTTAGAATGGGACAGCGAAAAACTTGCCGGTAAATTTATGAGCTACCCTAAAAGGGATGATATCCCCGAGACAATTAAGGAACAACTTATCGTTGAGTTGTACTCTAAATAAGCTTTGATTAATAACCCGATAGCATTATTTCTATCAAATACTCAAACAAAAGTATGGCAATATTAGCGTTTCAAAAGCCCGAAAAGGTTATATTGGTTGAATCAGACAACTTTAAAGGGTTGTTTGAGTTCCGACCTTTGGAGCCAGGCTTCGGCATTACAATCGGTAATTCGCTTCGCCGGATTTTGCTTTCTTCTCTCGAAGGTTTTGCAATTACATCTGTTCGGATTGAAGGCGTTTTACATGAGTTCTCTGCTATCGAAGGTGTTGTCGAAGACGTTGCAGAAATTGTCCTGAATCTTAAAAAGATTCGTTTCAAACAGCAAATTGCTTCGGAAACATCCGAAAGAGTAAACATTGTTATTGGAGACCAGGAACAGTTTAAAGCCGGTGATATCAATAAATTCCTCTCTGTTTTTCAAGTGTTGAATACTGAAATGGTAGTCTGTAACATGGACCCGTCAGTAAAATTAAGCATCGAGCTTACCATCAACAAAGGTAGAGGATATGTGCCAGCCGAAGAAAACAAGGTCGCCAACGCTGCAATCGGTACCATTGCTATTGATTCGATTCATACTCCTATCAAAAACGTTACCTATCATATCGAAAACTTTCGCGTTGAGCAAAAAACTGACTACGAAAAACTTCTTCTCGAAGTCATTACCGATGGATCCATCAATCCAAAAGACGCTCTCAAAGAAGCTGCAAAGATTCTTATCATGCACTTCATGCTTTTTTCCGATGAGAAGATTACCGTTGATACCGAAGAGAAATCGGTTACCGAAGAGTTTGATGAAAACTCACTGCATATCCGTCAGCTCTTAAAGACCAAATTGGTTGACATGGACCTCTCTGTACGTGCACTTAACTGCCTCAAAGCTGCCGATGTGGAAGCTTTAGGCGATTTGGTAGCTTTCAATAAAAATGATTTATTGAAGTTCCGCAATTTTGGAAAAAAGTCACTTACCGAACTCGAAGAGCTGGTGAAAAGCAAAGGCCTCGAATTTGGCATGAATATTAGTAAATACAAATTAGAAAAGGAATAACCGGAATGAGACACAATAGGAAAATAAATCATCTTGGCCGTCCCAGTGCTCACCGCGATGCAATGCTTTCAAACATGGCTGCCTCGCTCATTCTTCACAAAAGAATCACCACTACCCTTGCAAAAGCAAAAGCCTTACGCCCTGTAGTTGAACCTATGATCACCAGATCAAAAGAGGATACCACACATTCTCGTAGAATGGCTTTCAGACTCTTGCAAAACAAAGAAGCCGCAACTATACTTTTTCGTGAAATTGCCCCCAAAGTGGCCGAACGTCCGGGTGGATATACCCGAATTATACGTTTAGGTAACCGCTTAGGCGATAACGCCGAAATGTGTATGATGGAGCTGGTTGATTTTAATGAAAATCTGCTGGGCAAAAAAACCACCAAGAAATCGAAAACGACACGTCGCGGTCCAGCAAAAAAAGCTGCTCCAGCTAAAGCTGAAACCGTAGCCGAGCAGCCTGAAACTCCTGCTGCAGATGTCACCGAAGAGAATAAAGATTAATCTTATACGATAGCGGTTTTATAACAACCGTTTGCAATCGAAAAGGACAATGAATTACGGTTCATTGTCCTTTTTTTATCACTTGTTTAGCTTAACTTTGCAAGAAAATATTCATTTAAAATATTTAATATATGAGTCACATCGTAAATGTTCATGCCAGGCAAATTCTCGATTCACGAGGAAATCCTACTGTTGAAGTAGATGTAATCACCGAAAATGGTGTCATGGGCCGCGCTGCCGTTCCATCAGGAGCCTCCACAGGAGTGCACGAAGCTGTAGAATTACGCGACGGCGACAAAAACGCTTACCTCGGAAAGGGAGTGTTGAAGGCTGTTCAAAATGTCAATAACATCATTGCCGATGAGCTTCATGGGTATTATATTACCGATCAAGCTGAAATTGACAACAAAATGCTTGAATTAGATGGAACCCCTAACAAATCCAAGTTGGGAGCCAATGCCATTTTAGGCGTTTCATTGGCCGTAGCACATGCTGCTGCCCAAGAAACAAACCAACCCTTATATAGGTATATTGGGGGAGTGGGTGCAAACACATTACCCATTCCTATGATGAATATCATCAATGGCGGTTCGCATGCCGACAACAGCATAGATTTTCAAGAATTTATGATTATGCCCGTGAGAGCCGAATCCTTTACACAAGCCATTCGGATGGGTGCCGAAGTGTTTCATCACTTAAAATCGGTACTCAAAAAGGCCGGATATTCAACCAACGTGGGCGATGAAGGTGGCTTTGCTCCAAACCTAAAGTCGAATGAAGAAGCTGTAAAAGTAATTCTCGAAGCCATCGAAAAGGCCGGATATATTCCCGGAGAGGATATCTTTATCTCCCTAGACCCTGCCTCTTCCGAGTATTATCTCGCTGAAGAAAACGTTTATCACCTCCACAAATCAACCGGCGAAAAACTCACCCCCGCTCAAATGGTTGATTATTGGAACAACTGGGTAAAGAAGTACCCTATCATTTCTATTGAAGATGGAATGGCCGAAGATGATTGGGAAGGATGGAAACTGATGACAGACACCATGGGCCATAAAATACAATTGGTTGGCGATGATTTATTTGTTACCAATGTAAATCGCCTCGCCATGGGTATCGAAAGAAAAACGGCCAACTCCATTCTCGTAAAAGTGAACCAAATCGGATCCTTAACCGAAACCATCAATACAGTGAACCTGGCCTATAAAAACGGATATACTGCTGTTATGAGCCATCGTTCCGGTGAAACCGAAGATACTACCATCGCTGATTTGGCCGTTGCACTGAATACAGGGCTTATCAAAACAGGTTCAGCCAGCCGTACCGATAGAATTGCCAAGTACAATCAGCTCCTTCGTATTGAAGAAATGTTGGGAGACAACGCGCGCTATCTCGGCAAATCCTTTAAGTACGCGAGATAAAACTGAACAAACTTCTAAAAAACCAAAAGCTGCCTTGGATTACAAGGCAGCTTTTTTTTTGGTTTCTCACCCTTTTTTAATCCTAATTTCACAACACCTCTAAGCCGAATTGTGCATAAAATCATATGAAATCCATCAGATGCCAAGCTAAATTCGCAAATCCCATCACTAAAAGGAACCATTTTACATGGCTTTTCAATCCAAAAACCCTCAATGATTGAACAACAAGAACGATAAAAAATCAAGAAAAGCACCCATTTTCTCCATCATAAACGCACCCCTTCAAATTTCTTTCATTTTTTTTCATTTTTAAATCAGTGGTTTATAGTTGATTACGGATTTCCGAAAAATATTTTTCAAATAATATTTGGATGGAAAGAAAAAGGTATTACTTTTGCACT